>NZ_LN679998.1:158115-395810 GCF_000953675.1 Paraclostridium sordellii
AGGATACACCTGTTCCCATTCCGAACACAGAAGTTAAGCTCTTTAGCGCCGATGGTACTTGGTGGGAAGCTGCCTGGGAGAGTAGGACGTAGTCACGTAATCTTTTTTTATTTAAAAAATAGAAAAAATTTTATAAATAATGTATATAAATTAAAAAATGGGACATTATATAAGTATAAATAAATACTCAATCTCCCCCATTTAAAAGGTCTCTATCCCCCATAGAGGCCTTATTTTTTATGCAATAGAAAAATATAAGATTTTATATTGAGAATATACTAGCTTAAGTATAATATTTATTATATAAGCCAATAGGGGGGAGTTTTATGGAATATTATGATACACATAGACTTGTAAAAAGTGAAGACTTAAACCATCATGGAACTTTATTTGCAGGAAGAATGACGGAGTGGTTTGTTGAAAGCTGTTTTATAACAGTAGCAAATGAATATAAACATCCAGAAAATTTAGTGTGTTTGAAGGTTCACGAAGTTAAATTTAGTAAGCCAATTAGAAAAGGCGATATTATAAATATAAAATCTAAAATTATTTATGCAGGAAAAACAAGTTTAACTGTTTATGGTAAAGTTTTAAGAGATAGTAATACTATAGTTGAAGGATTTTTGACTTTTGTATGTGTAGATAAGGATGGAGTAAAAATGCCACATAATTTAGTTTTACAAGAACCAAGAACAGAAGAGGATATAAAACTTTTAGAGAGAGTTAATAATTTAAGAAAATAAATTATAAAAACCACTTTACTATATAGTAAAGTGGTTTTTATAAATATTAAATATAAAAAAATAAATCTACCTATTTTAAAATAAAAATATTTAAAATAGGTAAATTAAGAGAATATTAATATAGAGTGATAAAATATGTAAACCTATGATATAATTAAGATATCATTAAGTGAACTAATGTTCGGTTAGGAGTGGATATTGTGGAATTTAAAATTCAATCGGATTATAAACCTACAGGTGATCAACCTGAAGCTATAGATAAAATTTCAAAAGCAATAGATAAAGGTGAAAAGTTTTCTACCTTATTGGGAGTTACTGGATCAGGAAAAACTTTCACAATGGCTAATATAATAAAAAACGTTAAGAAGCCTACATTGATAATTGCTCATAATAAAACTTTAGCAGCTCAACTTTATAGTGAGTTTAAAGAATTTTTTCCTGAAAATGCAGTGGAATACTTTGTAAGTTACTATGATTATTATCAACCGGAAGCATATGTAGCCCATAGTGATACTTATATAGAAAAAGACGCAAGTATAAATGATGAAATAGATAAGTTAAGACATTCAGCTACAGCTGCTGTTTTAGAGAGAAGAGATTGCATAATAATATCTTCTGTTTCTTGCATATATGGATTAGGGGATCCAGAGGATTATAAAGAGCTTATGGTTTCTATAAGACCTGGAATGGAGAAAGATAGAGATGAAATTATAAAAAGATTAATAGAGATACAGTATGAAAGAAATGATGTGAATTTTACACGTGGTACTTTTAGAGTAAGAGGAGATATTTTAGAAATTTTCCCTGCTAATACAGATGAAAGAGCTATTAGAATCGAATTTTTTGGAGATGAAATAGATAGAATAACTGAAATAGATTATTTAACAGGTAAAATTGTTGGACTTAGAAACCATGTAGTTATTTTCCCTGCATCTCACTATGTTACTACTCAAGAAAGAATAGATAAAGCAATAGTTGAGATAGAAGACGAGTTAAAGGAAAGAATTGATTATTTTAAAGCTAATGATAAATTAATAGAAGCTCAAAGAATAGATCAAAGAACTAGATATGATATAGAAATGTTAAAAGAAATTGGATTTTGTCAAGGTATAGAAAACTATTCTAGACATATAACAGGAAGGAACCCAGGTGAAAAACCTTATACATTAATGGATTTCTTTCCAGATGATTATTTAATTATAGTTGATGAGTCTCATGTAACTGTACCTCAAGTTAGAGGAATGTATGCAGGAGATAGATCAAGAAAAACATCTCTTATAGATAATGGATTCAGACTACCATCAGCATACGATAATAGACCATTAAACTTTAGTGAATTTGAAGAAAATATAAATCAAATTTTATTTGTAACTGCAACACCGGGTCCTTATGAGATAGAACATTCAACTACTATAGCAGAACAAATTATAAGACCTACAGGGTTACTTGATCCAATTATAGAAGTTAGACCTATAACTAATCAGATAGATGATTTAGTAGGAGAAATAAACTCAGTTATAGAAAAGGGAGAAAGAGTACTTGTAACCACATTAACTAAGAAAATGAGTGAAGATTTAACTGATTATTTAAAAGAAATAGGAATAAAGGTTAAGTATTTACATTCAGATATAGATACTTTGGAAAGGGTAGAAATAATAAGAGATTTAAGGTTGGGTAAGTTTGATGTATTAGTGGGTATAAACTTACTAAGAGAAGGATTAGACATACCAGAAGTTTCTTTAGTTACAATATTAGATGCAGATAAAGAAGGATTTTTAAGATCAGAGACATCACTTATACAAACGATAGGTAGAGCAGCTAGAAATGCTAATGGTAAGGTTATAATGTATGCTGATAAGATTACAAGATCTATGCAAAGTGCAATAGATGAGACGAAAAGAAGAAGAGAGATACAAATGCATTATAATATAGAACATGGCATAACTCCAAAAACAATTGAAAAAGGTATAAGAAAAGGGATAGAGGCAACTGTAGTTGCAGATGAAGAAGCTATCTATGGAAACGTAAATGAAACTGATGAGTCTAGTATAAAAGAATCAATAGAGAATTTACAAGAAGAGATGATGGAAGCAGCTCAAAACCTTCAATTTGAAAGAGCAGCCGAATTAAGAGATAAAATAAAAGAATTAGAAGAAAAGTTAAAGTAAGAAAAAACATCATATGAAAGGACTTAAATTTATGAATGATCAAATTATAATAAAAGGTGCTAAAGAGCATAATTTGAAAAATGTAGATTTAACTTTACCTAGGGATAAATTTATAGTTTTTACGGGACTTTCAGGTTCAGGAAAATCATCTTTGGCATTTGATACAATATATGCTGAAGGACAAAGAAGATATGTGGAGAGTTTATCAGCATATGCAAGACAATTTTTAGGGCAAATGGAAAAACCAAATGTTGAATATATAGAAGGATTATCTCCAGCTATATCAATAGATCAAAAAACTACTTCTAAAAACCCAAGATCTACAGTTGGCACAGTAACTGAGATTTATGACTATTTAAGATTGTTATTTGCAAGAGTAGGGGAAGTACATTGTCCTACTTGTGGTAAGAAGATTAGTCAAATGACGGTACAAGAGATAGTAGATAAAATGATGGAGTTTCCTGAGAGAACTAAATTACAGATATTATCACCTGTTGTAAGAGGTCAAAAAGGAACGCATAAAAAAGTAATAGAAAATGTTAAAAAAGAAGGATTTGTTAGAATAAGATTAGATGGAACTAACTATGAAGTAACGGATGAAATAGATTTAAACAAAAATCAAAAACATAATATAGAAGTAGTTGTTGATAGAATAGTTATTAAAGATGGAATAGAAGCTAGATTAGCAGATTCTATAGAAACTGCTGTTAAATTATCTGATGGATTGGTTATTGCTCAAATAATTGATGGAGAAGAAATTCTTTATTCAACTAAATTTGCATGCCCTGAACATGGAATAGGAATAGAAGAATTATCACCAAGAATGTTCTCTTTCAATAGCCCATTTGGAGCTTGTGATGTATGTAATGGATTAGGTGAGAGTAAAGAAGTAGATCCAGACCTTGTAGTTCCAAATAAAGAATTATCTATAAAACAAGGAGCTATAGCTGCTTGGGGATCAGTAGGTACTAATGATGATACTTACTATAGTAAAATGGTTAAGAGCTTAGCGGAAAAATTCAAAGTAGACTTATCCACTCCATTTAAAGATTTACCTGATGATTTTGTTCAAGAATTACTTTATGGACATGATAATGTAATGGTGGAATTTGTATATGAATCTAAATACGGTGGAACTAGACTATACAAAGCTCCATTTGAAGGTGTAATAGTAAATTTAGAAAGAAGATATAGAGAAACTAATTCAGAGTATTCAAGAGATAAAATAGAAGAGTTTATGGCAGAAAGACCTTGCCCTAGATGTAAGGGAAATAGATTAAGAAAAGAAGTTTTATCAGTTTTAGTAGATAATAAAAATATAATGGAAGTTACTGATTATTCAGTTAATGAACTTATAGATTTTGTTGAGAATATAAATTTAACAGAAAAACAAAAGTTTATAGCCCATGAAATTTTAAAAGAGATAAAAGGGAGAGCATCATTTTTAAGAGATGTAGGACTTGATTATTTAACACTATCAAGAAAAGCAGGTACATTATCAGGAGGAGAAGCTCAACGTATTAGGTTGGCAACTCAAATAGGATCTGCCTTAGTAGGTGTATTATATGTACTAGATGAGCCTAGTATTGGACTTCATCAAAGAGATAATGATAGACTTATTAAAACTTTAAGACATTTAACAGATATAGGAAATACTCTTATAGTAGTAGAACATGATGAAGATACTATGAGAGAAGCTGATTATATTGTAGACATTGGTCCTGGAGCTGGAATTCATGGAGGAGAAATTGTTGCAGAGGGAGTCTTAGATGAAATTCTTAGAAATTCAAACTCATTAACAGGACAGTATCTAAGTGGAAAGAAAGTTATACCTATTCCAGAGACTACAAGAGAAGGTAATGGCAATTTCTTAGAAATTGTTAAAGCTAGCGAAAATAATCTTAAAAATATAAGTGTTAAATTCCCATTAGGTAAATTTACATGTATAACAGGTGTTTCTGGATCTGGTAAAAGTACATTAATAAATGATATTTTATACAAAGGAATAGCAACTAAGATAAATAGATTAAGGGAAAGACCTGGAAAACATAAAGAAATAAAAGGAATAGAAAATATAGATAAAATAATAAATATAGATCAAAGTCCTATTGGTAGAACTCCACGTTCTAATCCTGCTACTTATACAGGTGTATTTGACTTAATTAGAGACTTATTCGCATCAACTAATGAAGCAAAAGCAAGAGGTTATCAAAAAGGAAGATTTAGCTTTAATGTAAAAGGTGGAAGATGTGAAGCTTGTAAAGGTGATGGTATAATAAAAATCGAAATGCACTTCCTACCAGATGTATATGTTCCTTGTGAAATATGTAAAGGGGAAAGATACAATAGAGAAACGTTACAAGTTAAATATAAAGATAAAACAATAGCTGATGTACTAGATATGAATGTTGAAGAAGCACTTAATTTCTTTGAAAATATACCATCAATAAAAAGAAAACTAGAAACTCTTATGGATGTAGGACTTTCATATATTAAATTAGGACAACCATCAACTCAGTTATCAGGTGGAGAAGCACAAAGAATTAAGTTGGCTACAGAATTAAGTAAGAGACCTACAGGTAAAACTTTATATATATTAGATGAACCTACAACTGGACTTCACATGGCAGATGTTGATAAGCTAATAAGCGTATTACAAAGATTAGCTGACACAGGAAATACTATTGTTGTTATAGAACATAACCTGGATGTTATAAAAACATGTGATTATATAATTGACCTTGGACCAGAAGGTGGAGACAAAGGTGGAAAGATAATTGCAACGGGTACTCCTGAAGAAGTATCTAAAATAAAAGGTTCATATACTGGGTTATTCTTAAAAAGATATTTTGATAAGTAATAAAATGAGGATGAATTTTCATCCTCATTTTTTATTTTCTATTTACTTGTAGCTTCCCTTTGAGATATTTCCTTTTCATATTGAGCTAATTCAGGTTCTGAGCCAAAGATAAAATGTCCAGGTCTTATTTCAAGCCATTTAGGTTTATGCTCAGAATAATCATGCATTTTAGGATCGTATTTTATACGAACTCTATGTCTTTCATGCTCAGGGTCAGGTAGCGGTATAGCAGATAGCAATGATTTTGTATAAGGATGAAGTGGGTTAGCATAGAGTTCTTCAGATGTAGTTAACTCTACTAATTTTCCATGATGCATAACTCCTATACGATCGCTTATATACTTAACCATTGAAAGGTCATGAGCTATAAATAAGTATGTTAAACCTTTTTCTTTTTGTAATTTTCTTAATAAGTTTACAACTTGAGCTTGTATAGACACATCAAGTGCAGATATAGGTTCATCTGCTATTATAAACTTAGGCTGAATAGCTAAAGAACGAGCTATTCCTATACGCTGTCTTTGACCTCCAGAGAACTCATGAGGATATCTACCTGCATGTTGTTCGTTTAAACCAACAGTTCTTAAAAGTTCATATACAGTTTTAGTTCTTTCCTCTTTATTTTTACATAATCCATGTATATCAAGGCCTTCAGCTATTATATCCATAACAGTCATACGAGGATTAAGACAGGCCATAGGATCTTGAAATATCATTTGCATATTTTTATTAACGAAAGCTTTTACATCTTTATCTAATTTGTGATTAGATATATTTTTACCATCAAATATTATTTCTCCAGCAGTTGGATCATAAAGTCGTATTATTGCTCTACCAGTAGTTGATTTTCCAGATCCTGATTCACCAACAAGACCAAAAGTTTCACCTTCGTATATATGAAAAGTTATATCATCGACAGCTTTAACAACACTATTTTTATCTATAGGGAAATACTGTTTAAGATTTTTAACTTCTAATAATTTTTTCTTAGTCATTTGAAGACACCTTCTTTCTTCCTAAGTTAGCAGGTCTTTCTATCTTAGGAGATAGTGGATGTAATAGCCATGTAGCGGCACTGTGAGTTTCACTTACTTTAAACATAGGTGGCTCAGCTACAAAATCTATTTTTAATGCATTTTCATTACGAAGAGCAAATGCATCTCCATTAGGAGGATTCATTAAATCTGGAGGAGTACCTGGAATATTGTATAAATCATTATCACCTATATCTAAGCTAGGCATAGAAGCTAATAGTCCCCAAGTATATGGATGCTGAGGATTATAGAAAACATCATCAGATGTCCCAACTTCTATAATTTTACCGGCATACATAACAGCAACTCTATCTGCCATATTGGCAACAACTCCAAGATCGTGAGTTATAAATATAACAGCAACTCCTGTTTTTTTCTGGATTTCTTTTATTAACTCTAGAATTTGAGCTTGTATAGTAACATCAAGAGCAGTTGTAGGTTCATCTGCTATTAATATTTTTGGATTACAAGCAAGAGCTATAGCTATAACTATACGTTGACGCATACCACCAGAGAATTGATGAGGATACTGTTTTGATCTTTTCTCTGGGAAAGGAATACCAACAAGATCTATAAGTTCTATTGCTTTTTTCATAGCATCATCTTTGGACAAACCTTGATGTTTTATAATTCCTTCAGCAATTTGTTTTCCTATAGTTGTTGTAGGATTAAGTGAAGTCATAGGGTCTTGGAAAATCATTGCAATATCTTTACCTCTTATAGATTCCATTTCTTTTTCAGGAAGTTTAGTTAAATTTTTGCCATTAAATAATATGTCACCTTCCTTTATAATTGCATTTGAAGACATTATCCTCATTATTGTCTTACAGGCTACAGATTTACCGGAACCAGATTCACCGACTATAGCAAGGGTTTCTCCTTTATGTAAATCAAAAGTAACATTTCTTACAGCTTGAACTTCGCCACCGAAAGTTTTGAAGTGAACTTTTAAATTTTTAACTTGTAACAATTTTTCATTTTCCAAAAAACTCATCCCCTTTCTAACTATTGATTACGCATTTTAGGGTCAACTGCATCCCTTAAGCCATCTGCAAGTAAGTTTAAGCTAAATATTAATAAACATATAACTACTGATGGAATAAACATCATATAAGGATTTGTATGAAGTTGTTTAAATCCATCGTTTATTAATACTCCTAATGATGCATATGGAGGTTGTAGTCCTAAACCTATGAAACTAAGGAATGCTTCGTAGAATATAGCGTTAGGTAATGAGAACATCATCATAACAACTACAGGTCCAATTATATTAGGGAATAAATGTTTAATTATTATTTTTTTATCAGAAGCACCTAATGTTCTAGAAGCTAAAACGAACTCTTGGTTTTTAATTCTAAGAACATGGGAACGAACTATTCTTGACATAGAAGTCCATCCGGATATTGCCATTGCAAGTGACATAGATAGAATTCCTGGCTCAAATACTAATATAAATAAGGTTAATATAACTAAGCTAGGTATACCTGTTAAAATTTCTATAAAACGTTGCATATACATATCGACTTTTCCACCATAATATGCAGAAACACCACCATAAGTAACACCTATTAATAAGTCATAAACAGCAGCTAAGATAGCTATAAATAAAGAAACTCGGGCACCACTCCAAGTACGAGTCCATAAATCACGTCCTAAATCATCAGTACCAAACCAATAGTTAACATCATCCCCAAGACCTTTTCTTTCATAAACATCAACTTTAGATACTTTTCCATCATAGCTAGTTTCCTTTTTAGTCCCATCCATTATTCCAAGAGAAGATATAACAGGAATTCTTGGAGGTAGTTTTGAATGACTTAGATTTTGTTGATCGTAAGTATATTTATTGAATAGAGGACCGAATACAGTAAGAAAACATATTATAGATAAAATTACCAATCCAGTAATTGCTCCTTTATTTCTAAACAATCTTTTTCTAGCATCTTGCCAAAACGTTAAGCTTGGTCTAGTTATAGCTTCATGTTGAGTCATATCAGCTGGGCTGATCTCAAATAAATCGGCAGTTAATTCAACTTCTTTTCCATCAATAATAACCTTTTCTATCATTAAGCTTTCCCCCCTGCAACACGAATTCTAGGATCTATAACTCCATAAAGAACATCAACTAGTAATATTACACCTATATAAAGTGCACTATAGAATATAGAAACACCTGATATACAGAATAAATCGTTAGTTGTTATAGAAGAAACTAATAAATCTCCTAGACCAGGAACTGCGAAAACCTTTTCAACAACTAGAGACCCAGTAAGTAATCCAACTGTTAAAGGTCCAAGCATAGTTACAACAGGTATTAATGCATTTCTTAAAGCATGCTTTATAATAACAGCAGCTTTAGTTAATCCTTTGGATTTTGCAGTTACTATATAATCAGCATTAAGAACTTCAACAAGTTCAGTTCTAGTAAAACGTGCTATACTTGCTATTGAGAAAAATGCTAATGCGATAGATGGAAGTACTGTCCATACATATCTAAAATCAGAGCCTATAGGCATACCCCATGTAACTGGAAAAATTTGATGCTTTGTTGTCAAATACAATTGAAGAAGAGCTGCCAACACAAATGATGGTACCGAAACTCCTAAAACTGATATAACAGTAGCTAAGTAATCCCAAAATGTATTTTTCTTAAGAGCGGCTATTATTCCCAAAGTTAATCCTACAGTACTTCCTATAATTAGAGCTTGAGCTCCTAGCATAGCAGAAGGTTTTAAACGAGTACTTATTAAATCTTCAACTTTTTTATTGTCATACTTAAAGGATCTTCCTAAATCTCCAGTAAATACACCTTTCATGTACTTAACATATTGAACTGGAACAGGAGCATCAAGACCGTATTGCTTGTTAATCATTTCGACTTGTTGTGGACTTAATTTTTCGTCATTAAATGGACTTCCAGGTAATAATCTTACCAAGAAAAATGTTACGGAAATAACAATTAATAGTGTCATCAACATAAGCGTAAGACGTTTTAAAATATAGCGACCCATCGCTACACCCCCTTGAATAAATTAGTATTATTTAAAAATAAATTCTGATAAATTTAAGAATAATATCAGAATTAAAAACAAATTAATTTAATTAAATAATATTTATGATATATATATAAATTTTATTAGTAAATTAAAAAACTTATGAATAAATTAGCTATAGATATGATTAAACCAGATGTCAAAAGTGAATTTGTGTTGGTGAACTGATATCTTTTATTTATGTAATCATCGATACTAATAGGTCCATCTGATAAAATTCCTCGATTTCTTTGTAGCTGACTACTAATTTTGTTATAAGCATAAATAGTTAAATTGAAAACTCCTTGTTCAGTAACATAAAAGAATACACCAATAGATAAATATATCATTCCTATGACAAAAGATGAATTTATAAAAGAAAATCTTTCAAAATTATTAAAACTATAAAATAAAAAGCTTAATATTAAGTTTGCTAAAATTAGCTTATGGAATTTTTTCAATAAAGAATCCTCCTATCGTAAATTTATGTACTAAATTATACAAGTTAGGTTTTAATATAATATTAATACGGTTTTTTCTAAAAAACAATCATTTATATAAAAATTTTATAATATTAAAAAAATTTAAATAAAGGTATTTCAATATTAAAGTATAAATATAATTATTATATATTAAAATAAATATGCATGTAGATTTAATTTAAAAATCAAAAAAATAAAAATTCTAAAAATAATGACATCTTATGAAAATTATCTTATAATCTAATTAATCTAGTAAATGTAAAAGAGAATAAGGGGGATGTGTTATGGTTTTAAAGAAAAAAATGGCTGTAATGTGTGCTACTTCAGCAATTGCTGTAATGGCACTAGTTGGATGTGGTAGTACAGGAGGAAATTCATCTAGTGGAGGAAGTAGTAGTGGAAAAGGAGATGGAGATCCATATAAAGTACTTGCAAATGAAAATGCTAGAGCTGCTATAGCTATGTCAGTAGATAGACAAGCGATGTGTGATACAATACTTAATAATGGAAGTGTACCAGCATCTTATTATGTAGCAAAAGAATTAGCTTTTAATGAAGCTGGAAAGGACTATAGAGAAGTAGCTGGAGATATGGGATATAAACATGATGATGCAGAAGCTACAAAATTATGGGAAAAAGCAAAAGAAGAAGTTGGATTTGATTCAGTTAAGTTAGAATTATTAACATTTGATAGTGAAAGCAGTAAAAGACAAGCTGAATTTATGCAATCCGAATTACAAAATGCACTTCCAGGATTAACAGTCGATATAAAGGCGCAGCCATTTAAACAAAAACTAGAATTGGAAAATAAAGGAGATTTCCATTTATCATACGCAGGATGGAATCCAGATTATCCAGATCCATTAACATTCTTAGAAACTATGCAACCAGGAATACAATATGCATCTAATACAAATTATAAAAATGAAGAATATAATAAGCTTATAGAAGAAGCTAAAACAGCAGAAAGTCAAGAGGAAAGTTGGAAAAAGTATGCTGAAGCTGAAAAGATGATGTTAAAGGATGGTTATTTAGTACCTTTAACTCAAGTAGGAGTTGCGTATTTACAAAAACCTAATGTAAGCGGAAGACTTACTCCATCATTTGGAGTTCCAGCGATTTATAACTGGATGGAATTAGGAGAAGGTAAAAAGGAACTTAATATAACAAGTACATCAGATATACCTACAATAGATCCAAGTAAAGCTGAAGATACAGTTTCATCAGAAGTATTAATGAATACTATGGAAGGATTGGTTAAACTGGATAAAGATGGAAAAATTGCGCCAGGAGTAGCTGAAACATGGGAAAAATCTGAAGATGGAAAAAGCTGGACGTTTAAGCTTAGAAAAAATGCTAAATGGTCAAATGGAGATCCTGTAACAGCAAAGGATTTTGAATATTCATGGAAGAGAACATTAGATCCAGCAACTGCATCTACTTATGGGTTTATTATGTATGATATAGTTGGAGCTAAGGATTATAATCTAGGTAAAACAGATAATGCAGATAAAGTAGGAATAAAAGCTGTAGATGATTATACATTAAAAGTTGATTTAGTAAGACCAGTTCATTATTTTGATAGTTTAATGTTCTTTAAATCATTCTTGCCACAAAATCAAAAGGTTGTAGAGCAATTTGGCAGTGAATATGGAACATCTCATGACAAAATAGTTTATAACGGACCATTTACATTAAGTAATTGGAAAATAGAAGATATGTACACAATGAGCAAAAATCCAGGATATTGGGATGCTAGCTCTGTTAAAATAGATAAAGTAAATACAAAGATAGTTAAAGATCCAAATGCAGCTCTTAACTTATACGAAACAGGAAGTATAGATATAGTCGGGTTAAGTTCTGAAAATGTTGATAAATATAAAGATTCTCCTGAATTTAAAACATATTTAAAAGCTTCAACTTACTTCTTCCAAGTAAATGGAGGAAAAGCTGAAAAAAGTAAATAATTTATAAAATAAAAAATACCTATGTATATTTATACATAGGTATTTTTTATTTTATAAATTTAAATTTTAAGCTATATTTATTTAAATTTAATCATTAAGGACAAATTTTACTGCATATAATATAAAAACACATATTATATATACATTATGCTACTTAAAACTCAATTTTTTAAGGGGGAATGTTTTATGGTTCTAAAAAAGAAAATGGCTGTTATGAGTGTAACAACTGCATTATCTATAATGACTATGGTGGGATGTACAAGTAACGGGTCAAGTAGTAACGGAGGATCAACAGGAGATCCATATAAAGTGCTTGCAAATAAGAATGCTAGGGCAGCAATATCTATGGCAATAGATAAAAAAACTATGTGTGAAACTATAATAAACAATGGAACTATTCCAGCTGATTATATAGTAGCTGAGGGGTTAGCATTTAATGAGGAAGGTAAAGATTATAGAGAAGTTGCTGGTGAAATGGGATATTCATATAACAAAGAAGAAGCCACAAAATTATGGGAAAAAGCAAAAGAAGAAGTTGGGTTTGACACTGTAACATTAGAACTATTAACATTTGATTCTGAAACAGGAAAAAGACAGGCTGAATTTATGCAAGCTGAACTTCAAAATGCCTTACCAGGATTAAAGGTAGAAGTTAAATCTCAACCGTTTAAACAAAAACTAGCATTAGAAGATAAAGGAGATTTCCATTTAGCTTATTCAGGTTGGTCTCCAGACTACCCTGATCCATTAACATTCCTAGAAACTATGCAAAGCGGAGTAAAATATGCTGTGAATACGGGATATAGCAATCCAGAATATGATAAGCTTATAGAAGAAGCTAAGACAGCTGGAAGTCAAGAAGAAAGCTGGAATAAGTTTGCACAGGCTGAGAAGTTAATGCTAGAGGATGGGTACCTAGCACCTCTTACTCAATCAGGAGCTTCATATTTACAAAAACCACATGTAAGTGGAAGACTTACTCCTGCATTTGGAGTTAACAATATATATTACTGGGTTGAATTAGGGGAAGGTAAAAAAGAATTAAATATAACTGCAGTATCTGATATACCTACATTAGATCCAAGTAAAGCTTCGGATACAGCATCTTCAGAAGTATTAATGAATACTATGGAAGGGTTAGTTAAATTAGATAAGGACGGAAAACTTGCACCAGGTATAGCAGAGACATGGGAAAAATCAGAAGATGGAAAGAGTTGGACATTTAAAATTAGAAAAAATGCTAAATGGTCAAATGGAGATCCTGTAACAGCAAAAGATTTTGAATATTCATGGAAGAGAACATTAGATCCGGCAACTGCATCTACTTATGGGTTTATTATGTACGATATAGTGGGAGCTAAGGATTATAACTTAGGTAAAACAGATAGTGCAGATAAAGTGGGAATAAAAGCAGTAGATGATTATACACTAAAGGTTGATCTAGTAAGACCTGTTCATTATTTTGATAGTTTAATGTTCTTTAAATCATTCTTGCCGCAAAATCAAAAAGTTGTAGAACAATTTGGTCAAGATTATGGAACATCTCATGATAAAATTGTTTATAACGGAGCATTTACATTAAGTGATTGGAAAATTGAAGATGTATATACAATGAGTAAAAATCCTGGATATTGGGATGCTAGTACGGTTAAGATAGATAAGGTAAACACTAAAATAGTAAAAGATCCAAATGCAGCTCTTAATTTATATGAGACAGGAAGTATAGACATAGTGGGATTAAGTTCTGAAAATGTTGATAAATATAAAGATTCTCCAGAATTTAAAACAAGAAAGGATGCAGGTACATTCTTCTTAGAAGTTAATGGGGGAAAAGGTAAATAGAGTATAAAAGAAAGGACGCCTGTTATAGGTGTCTTTTCTTTTATACTTTATAATTTATTAAGCTTTAAACTAGGGTATAATTTATATATAAACTTTAAATATCGAGGTGAAAAAATGTTTGATATTCAAGAACAATTAAAAAAACTTCCATCAGAACCAGGAGTTTATTTAATGAAAGATGAAAATGACAAAGTTATATATGTAGGTAAAGCAATTTCCCTTAAAAATAGAGTTAGACAATACTTTCAATCTTCAAAAAATCATACATCTAAAGTTAAGTCTATGGTTAAAAACATATATAAATTTGAATATATAATAACGGATTCAGAATTAGAAGCACTAATATTAGAATGTAGTTTAATAAAGGAGTATAGGCCAAAATATAATGTACTCCTTAGAGATGATAAAACATATCCATATATAAAAGTAACAGTAAACGAAGACTTTCCAAGAGTATTAAAGGTAAGACAAGTAATAAAGGATAAAGCTAAATATTTTGGACCATATACAAATACAACTGCTGTTAATGACACCTTAGAAATTATAAGAAATATATATCCTATTAGAACTTGTAATATAGATATTGAAAGAGCTATAAAAAATAAGGTAAGGCCCTGTTTAAATAAACATATCAAAAAATGTGTTGGACCGTGTACAGGGGAGGTAAGCAAAGAGGAATATTCAAAAATGATAGAAGAAATAATTTTATTTTTATCTGGAAAAGAAGAACATTTAATAGACTTATTAAAAGAAAAAATGAATAAATGTGCAATGGAATTTAACTTTGAAGATGCAGCTATGTACAGGGACAAAATTAAAAGTTTAGAAGAAATGACACAAAAACAAAAAATTGACTCTATTACATCTGATTTAAATCAAGATATTATAGCTATGGCAAGAGCTCATGATGAAGCTTGCGTACAAGTATTTTTTATAAGAAATGGAAAGATAGTTGGGAGAGAACATTATATATTAGAAGGTATTATGGATAGCACAAGAGAATCAATACTTTCTTCATTTGTAAAACAGTTTTATATGGCCCAAGACTATATACCAAAAGAAATTTTAATAGAAAGCGATATTGAAGATAGTTTTATATTAGAAGAGTGGTTGTCGGATAAAAAAGGACAAAAAGTTTTTATTAGAGTTCCTCAAAAAGGTGAGAAGAAAAGTCTAATAGAAATGGTTAGAAAAAATGCAGTTGAGTACCTAGAGAAGTTTTCAAATATGAATAAATTAAAGTATCGAAAGAGTATAGGAGCCTTAGAAGAATTAAAGAATATAATAGGCTTAGAAAAAATTCCAAGGAGAATAGAGTCATTTGATATTTCAAATATCCAAGGTGTTGATTCAATAGGATCTATGGTTGTTTTTACTGATGGTAAAAAAGATAAGAAAGAGTATAGACGATATAAGATTAAGACTGTTATAGGACCAAATGATTATGATTCAATGGCAGAAATTGTAGAAAGAAGAATTAAATATGGAGACTTGCCAGACTTAATTTTACTAGATGGTGGAAAAGGTCAAGTAAGTTCAGTTAAAAAGGTTTTAAATAAACATAATGTAGAAATTCCACTTTGGGGAATGTATAAAGACGATAAACATAGAACAAAGGGATTAATTTCCCAGGAAAAAGAAATTGAACTCGATAAAACTTCTAATTTGTATAGATTTGTAGCAAGCATACAAGAAGAGGTTCATAACTATGCAATATCATATCATAGAAGCTTAAGAAATAAAACTTTGACAAAATCTATTCTAGATGATATACAAGGAATAGGAGAAAAAAGAAAGAAAGCGCTGTTGAGTCATTTTAAGAATATAGATGAAATAAAAAATGCTACAATGAATGAACTTTTAGAAGTAGAGGGAATGAATAAGACTTCAGCAGAAAATGTTTATAATTTTTTAAAATCATAAAAAGGAGCAAATATATTATGGATAGTGAAAGAAGTGAAAGGCCAGTTACGGTTAGAGAATTAGTTAAAGATATCGGGCTTGATGTTATTTACATGCCTGATGATGTTGAATATTATGTGCATTACCAAGATATTCATAGACCGGGGTTACAGTTTGCTGGATATTTCGAACATTTTACTTACGATAGAATACAGATAGTAGGTAGAACGGAATACACTTATTTTAGCCATATGGATGAGGAAATAAGAAGGACTGTATTAGATAAATTTTTTAGTTATGAAGTACCTGCATTAATAGTTACTAGAGGGCTTACTGTTAATGAAGATGTTATTGAAATGGCAAAGAAACATAATAGAGTAGTATTAGCGACTAAAAGAAATACTACAAGATTAATAAATAAATTATCAAATTATCTAGATTCAAAACTATCTCCTATGACAACAATTCATGGAGTTTTAGTTGATGTATTTGGTGTTGGGGTCTTAATTAGAGGAGAAAGTAGTGTTGGTAAATCAGAAACTGCATTAGAACTTATTCAAAGAGGGCATAGATTGATTGCTGATGATGCAGTAGAAATAACTAAGGTTGATGAAAATATACTCATGGGTCAATCACCAGAGGTGCTTAGACACTTTATGGAAATTAGAGGGATAGGAATAATAGATGTTAGAAGTATGTATGGTATTGGGGCTGTTAAAGATTCAAAGGTTATAGATTTAGTTATAAGGCTTGAATCATGGAATGATACTACATATTACGATAGACTTGGACTAGATAAAGAGTATGAAGAAATACTTGGAATAAATATAGAAAAGTTAGTTGTTCCAGTAAAACCAGGAAGAAATACATCTATGATTTTAGAAGTTGCAGCTATGAACTTTAGACAAAAGAGAATGGGATATGATTCTGCAAAAGAATTTACTAAGAAATTAGCTACTTTAATAGATAATAAGCATAAATAAAAGGTGTGATATATAATATCACACCTTTTATTTATTAATCAGTAACTTCTGCAAGTTCTTCACTATTTTTAAAGAAATCACTTTTATCAAAGTAATGAGTATGAAGATACTTATGAGCTAAGTTACTATATGGTTCACCGAAAAACTCATCATATAACTTATTTACAGATGGATTTTCATGAGACTTTCGTATTTCTTTGCCAGCATCTATTCCATAAAGGCCTTGAGCTCTAGCTTTTATTTTATTGTAATCACCACAATGATATGGTTGACCTCCTCCTGCAACACATCCACCAGGACAGGCCATAATTTCAATTATTTGATATTTTGAATTTCCAGATTTAACTTCATCCATTATTTGTTTAGCATTTCCTAGGCTGCTAGCAGCACAAACATTTACAATTGTTCCATCAATATTGATATTAGCTTCCTTTATTCCATCAAAACCTCTAACAGATTCAAAATTAACACAATCTAAATTATTTCCAGTAACCCATTCATAAGATGTACGTAGAGCAGCTTCTAAAACTCCACCAGTAGCACCAAATATATCTGCAGCACCTGTAGATTCTCCCATTGGACTATCAAAAGTTCCATCTTCAAGACTTAAGAAATCTATACCAGCTTGTTTAATCATTTTAGCAAGCTCACGAGTTGTTATAGATATATCTACATCTGAAATTCCATTATTTCCAAGTTCTTCTCTAGCAACTTCATATTTCTTTGCTATACAAGGCATAACAGATACAACAGTTATATCATTTGGTGTTAAATTAATTTTTTTAGAGAAGTAGTTTTTAGCTACTGCACCAAATATATTTTGAGGAGATTTACAACTAGAAGCTAAATTCAATAAATCAGGATAGTGATGTTCTAAGTAGTTAATCCAAGCTGGACAGCAGCTAGTTAGTATCGGTAAGTTTTTGTTTTCTTTTAACCTATGTATAAACTCGGAAGCTTCTTCTATTATTGTTATATCAGCTGCAAAATTAGTATCAAATACATATTTAAATCCAAGTAATCTAAGAGCTGATACAATTTTTCCAGTTGTAACCTCACCTGGATTAAGTCCAAACTCTTCACCTAAGGCAACCCTAACAGCTGGTGCAACTTGGACAACAACAACTTTTTCATTATTATCAAGCTCATTCCAAACTAAGTCTATATTATTAACCTCTGTTAATGCTCCTGTAGGACAGACAGCCACACACTGACCACAGAAAGAACAATTACTCTCACTCATATCTTCATTGAAAAATGTTGACACCATTGTTTCGAATCCACGATTAACACCTGATAAAACTCCAACTTTTTGTATTTCAGTACACATAGTTTCACATCTTCTACAAAGTATACATTTATCATGATTTTTTACGATAGATTTACTTGAATTATCTATACCTAGATTAGTTTTTACCCCTTTATATTTTATATCTCTAACTCCAAGGTCTTGTGCAATATTTTGAAGTTCACAGTTTCCATTTTTTTCACATACAAGACAATCTTGAGGATGATCTGATAACAAGAGTTCTACAACAGTTTTTCTAGCATTTAAAGCACGTGCCGTATTTGTTTGAACTTCCATTCCTTCACGTACATTTGTTGCACAAGCTGGAACTAAACCTCTTTTAGTATCTACCATACATACACGACAAGATGCACATTTATTATGCATATTTATTTCATCCATATGAAGATGACAAAGCGTAGGAATTTTTATATTAAGTTTTTTAGCTGCATCAAGTATCGTCGTTTCATTTTCAACAGATACAGCTTTACCATTTATAGTTAAATTAACTAAGCTCATTGATTATCCCCCTTTATTTCTTAATTATTGCATTGAATTTACAGTTATCCATACAAGCACCGCATTTTAGACATTTAGTAATATCAATTTCATGTTTTTCTTTAACTTTTCCAGTTATACATCCAGCTGGACAGATTTTTGAACACTTTGTACAACCTATGCAAGAATCTGTTATAACAAAGTTTAATAGTGCCTGACATTTTCCTGAAGGACACTTTTTATCAACTACATGAGCCTTATACTCATCATAGAAATAGTTAAGGGTACTTAAAACTGGGTTAGGAGCAGACTTGCCCAATCCACATAAAGAGGTACTAACTATTGTTTTAGATAAATTTTCTAAGTCTATTAAATCTTGTTCACAACCTTTGCCATCTGTTATTTTAGTTAAAATTTCTAATAATCTCTTATTTCCTATACGACAAGGAGTACATTTACCACAAGATTCTTCGACAGTAAATCCTAAGAAAAACTTAGCTATATCAACCATACAGTCAGTTTCATCTAGTATTAACATACCACCTGAACCCATCATAGATCCAAGAGCATTTAAATTATCAAAATCTATAGGAGTATCTAGATAATCAGTCGGTATACATCCTCCTGATGGACCACCTGTTAAAACAGCTTTGAAATTTTTATTATCGGGAATACCTCCACCTATGTTATAAATTACATCTCTTAAAGTTGTTCCCATAGGTATTTCAACAAGACCAACATTATTTATTTTTCCGCCTAAGGCGAAAACCTTAGTACCTGATGATTTTTCAGTACCTATATTTTTATACCATTGACCTCCATTTTTAATTATAGGAGTTATATTTGCAAAAGTTTCTACGTTGTTAGAACAAGTTGGAACATCCCAAAGCCCTTTTTTTGTAGAACTATAAGTTTTCATACGAGGTTCACCACGATTACCTTCTATTGAACGCATTAGAGCTGTACCTTCACCACAAACAAAAGCCCCAGCGCCATATTTAAGTTCTATGTTAAAATTAAAATCAGTACCTAATATGTTTTTACCAAGTACACCTAAACTATTTGCTTGATCTATAGCAAGTTTAAGCCTTTCTATAGCAAGAGGGTATTCTGCTCTTATATATATATATCCAGTATCAGCTCCAACTGCATATCCACATATAGCCATTGCTTCTAAAACTTTATGAGGGTCTCCTTCTAATATAGATCTATCCATAAATGCACCTGGATCACCTTCATCAGCATTACAAACTACATATTTTTGATTTGAAGGAGATTTTCTAGTAGCTTCCCATTTTATACCAGTAGGAAATCCAGCACCGCCTCTACCTCTTAGGCCAGAAACTTTTACTTCTTCAATAACTTCTTCAGGTTTAAGTTCAGTTAGACATTTACCAAGCATTAAATAACCATCATTTGCTAAGTAATCTTCAACTTTTTCTGGATTTATATATCCACAGTTATGAAGAGCTATACGCATTTGCTGTTTATAAAAAGACATATCATCTGAAGATTTAACCTTTTTTTCTTCAGATTGTTCAATAAAAAGAAGTCTATCTACAAGTTTCCCCTCAATAAGATGATCTTGAACTATGTCTCTGGCGTCATCGGCTTGGACTTTCACATAGAAAACGTTATCAGGATGAACCTTAACAATCGGGCCTTGAGCGCAGAATCCGAAACATCCTGTTAAAGATACAGAAACAAGATCTTCTAAACCTGCATTTTTTATTTCTTGTTTAAGACTATCTATAATTGGCATACTATTAGCAGCTCTACAACCTGTATCACCGCAAACTAGCAGTTCTTTTTTATTATTATTTTGTTTGAGATTATTTCTTAAAGATAGATTTGGCTTTAATTTATTAACTAGATTATTTAACTCATCAAATGATTTTATTTGACTCATATATTCCCCCCCTTTATTTTAACAAGTAGCTTCTAATTGTTTATATTCATTTACTATATCTTTTACCTGATCTACTGTAACCTGGCCATAAACTTTTCCGTTTACAACAACTACAGGAGCTAGACCACATGCACCAACACATCGTAATCCTTCAAGTGAGAATTTTAAATCAGAAGTTGTTTCCCCAGACTTTATACCTAAAATATTTTCAAATTCAGCTAAAATTTTATCAGCGCCCTTTACAAAGCATACAGTACCTAAACAAACACTTATTTTGTATTCCCCTTTTTGTTCAGTTGTAAAGTATGAGTAAAAGCTTACGACACCATAAACTTTAGCTGGAGATAGATCTAACTTTTTTGCAATATGAAGTTGAACTTCTTTAGGTAAATAACCAAATAGGCCTTGAGCATGATGAAGAACTTGTATTAAAGCACCTTTTTTAGTAGGTAGAGCATCTATAAATATATCTAAATCTTCAAATAATTTATTGTTGCACTGAGAACAGTTACACATAGAGAGCCTCCTTATTTATGGAATGAAATTTATATCTTATACTAGTATATTTGATATCATAAACATATTATAACTCAATTATTTTAAATGTCTTTAATAATTTCCTAAATTTTCAAAAAATAAAAAATTAACATTTGTTATTAAAGTAAAATAGAAAAAACACCTGAAATAATATATATTTTAGGTGTTTTTTCTATTTTTTTATAAGACAGGGGATAAAAGTCTAGAAATCGACTCTTTAAACCTGATTAATTGAGATCTATTATCATAAATTTCTTGAGTAATTTGAGTACAATTTTTGATATCTTCTTCAAAAATATGTTTTTGTTTAATTGCTACTTCAGAGCAATACATAAATGCGTTTACTTCAAAATTAAGTTCAAAACTACGAATATCCATATTTGCAGTTCCTATTGAACAAATAGAATCATCCATGACAACTGTTTTAGAATGTAAAAAAGCATCTTTACCATAAGTATAAATTTTAGCTCCAAACTTTAATAGTTCTCCCGCATAAGAGTATGTAGCCCAATAAACAAATGGATGGTCAGGCTTAGATGGAATCATGATTCTAACATCAACACCTGATAAAGATGCAATTTTTAAGGCATCTAACAAAGAGCTATCTAAAATTAGATATGGAGATTGAATATAAATATACTTTTTAGCTTTTTGAATCATTTTTAAATAACCATATTTTATTTCATCTATTTCTGATAAGTCCGGGCCACTTGATACTATTTGCATTCCTAGGTTACCATTGTAAGGATGAATATCATCATTTAAATACTTTGTGAAATCTATATCTTCATGAGTTGTATAACGCCAATCTAACATGAATCTAAGGTTTAAATCATTAACGGCAGCACCGATAATTTTAGTATGAGTATCCCTCCAATATCCAAATTTAGGGTCTTTTCCTAAATACTCATCACCTACATTAAAACCTCCAACAAATCCAACTTCGCCATCTACGACAACAATTTTTCTATGATTTCGATAGTTTAAGTTAAAGTTTATTATCTTTAAAAAAGAAGGGAAGAAGGCACCTGTTTTTCCTCCTGCTTCTTTTAATCTGTTAATTCCATTTTTAGATAAAAGTCTACTTCCAACAGTATCATATAGAAGTCTAACTTCAACTCCTTCAGACAGCTTTTCAATAAGAATATCTAAAATTTCATTACCTAACCCGTCATCTTTAAATATATAAAATTCTATATTTATATATTTTTTCGCTTTTCTTAATTGTTCTTTAAGTTCGTTAAAAAATTCATTACCATCTGTATAGATAGAAACTTTATTATTTGTAGTATAAGGGGAACTGTTTAAGTTAGCCAAAGTATAAATCATATCTCTATGGTTTGCGACATTAGGCTCAAATTTTTCTGAGTACTGTAGAAAGTCACAGGATTCACCCATTCTATTTTTGAGTCTTTTGTCTTCGTCTTTTTTTAATTTGAACATGTTATACTTATTCATACGTCTACCAAATACTATGTATAAAACAAAACCTACTGCAGGAACTATAGTTAGGATTAATATCCAAGCAACTGTAGAGTCTATGCTTCTACGTTCCCTAAATATAAGGTTTAACATTACTAAAAAGTTTATTATATATATAGAGGTAACTAAAAATTGATATGAAAAAATAGTAGATAAAATAGTACTCGCCTCCTATTAAGATTATCTTTAGCATTAAATAATTATATTAATTATAACAAAAAGGAGTATATTTCTCTATAAAAAAACCCCTCTTATTTAAATAAGAAGGGTTTATATATTATTATTATTTTTCATTATTACTCATAAATAAGAAATAGTAAGAAGCTGCTATTACCATACCTCCTAATATGTTACCTATAGTAACTGGTAAGAAGTTATGTAAAAACACATTTCCTAAATTTAAATTAGCTACATCAGCTAAAGTTTTGTGAGATGCTTCTAAGTATACTGGATTTAATTTAACCATTAATCCAGCTAATAAGTATCCCATATTAGCAACAACGTGTTCTACGCCTATACATACGAATACGAATATACCTAACCAACCCATTATAACTTTTCCTGAAACTGATTTAGCAGCATATGAAGCCCAAACAGTTGCACAAACTAATAGGTTACAAACTACACCTGAAGCTATCGCAGCAGCAAATCCTATATTTACTTTACCAACTGCATTTTTTATAACAACACCACCATATAATCCGTGGCTCCAATCGAATACACCTGATTTAGAAACTAAAAAAGCAGCAAATGCCGCACCTATTAAGTTTCCTATCCAAACTAAAGCCCAGTTTTTAGCTGTTTTGCCCCAAGAAACTTTTTTCTTTAAAGCTGCTAAAGTTATTAATATATTACTAGTAAATAAGTCTCCTCCAGCTATTAATATAAGTACAAGTCCAGCTGGGAACATAAGTCCAGCTACCATTTTACCTAATCC
Organism: Paraclostridium sordellii; assembly: GCF_000953675.1. Taxonomy (NCBI): domain Bacteria; kingdom Bacillati; phylum Bacillota; class Clostridia; order Peptostreptococcales; family Peptostreptococcaceae; genus Paraclostridium; species Paraclostridium sordellii. The sequence goes on from NZ_LN679998.1 coordinate 181,780, forward strand.
ATAAGTAGCAGGGTTAGCTAATAAATTGTAAGATGCTGCTATAGAACCTAAAGCACCTAACGCTATATACATTCCTGCTAAGAATGCAGAAATTAAAACTTTTTTAGTTGGAGTATTAGCTTTTTTTATACCTGCATGTAATGTATACTCTGCAACTTCAGCAGGTGTAAGCATTTTTTTGTCACTCATTTATAATTCCTCCCGTGAAATAATGTTATACAATTTTAGTCAAAAATTTATCATTTATCTACAACCTAAATAAGTATACAATAAAAATTACATTTTGTATACAAAAAACGAAGTGCAAAAACTTAATGTTATAAAAATTTATTCTATAAATCTATATATATTTATGGAACATAGTCAACTACTTGATTTAAAAACATATAATTTATTAGTAATTTATATAGGGGGGATAAAATGGAAAAAAACTTTCTAACTCCAGGGGAAATAATCAAAGTTACTATTGATACAGGAATAAAAAAATCTAATTTACCTTTTAAAAATCGTATGCTACTTGGGATTTTAGCTGGATTATTTATTGGCTTAGGTGGACTTGGAAATATCTTAATATCTCAAACCTTAACTGATCCGGGAATTTCTAAATTTGCTGGAGCATGTATATTCCCCATTGGACTTATGTTAGTAGTTGTTTGCGGAGCAGAGTTATTTACGGGGAATAATCTTATGACATTATCTATTTTAGAAAAAAAGATTACTTATAAATCATTATTTAAAAATTGGAGTGTAGTATATATAGGAAACTTTATAGGTTCTATATTGTTAGTATTAGCTATTTTTTTAAGTAATACATTAAGTCAAAGTGCTATAGAAAAAGTAGTAAATATAGCTCAAAGTAAAGTAGAGTTAACTTTTATAGAAGCTCTTATTAAAGGAATTTTATGTAATATTATGGTTGTATTAGCTGTTTTATTTGCAACTGCAGGTAGAGATATAGTATCAAAAGTTTTTGCATGTTGGTTTCCTATTATGTTATTTGTTTTATGTGGATTTGAACATAGTATAGCGAATATGTTTTTTATACCTATGGGAATGATTCTAGGAGCCAAAATAACTATAGTTCAATTATTATTTAACTTAATTGTAGTAACTTTTGGAAATATTATAGGAGGTGCTATAATAATTCCTTATATATATCACAGTTGCTATGTAAAGAAGTGAGAAAAAATGTTAGAAATTCTAAAAACGTTGATAGATATATCAACGTTTTTTAAGGTGAGTTCAATGGTTTTGTATATTGTTATTTTGTTTTTAATACATTATTATAGTATATGTATAATTTTTAATGGATAAATAAGTGTGAAATGTGAATAAACAGCATTGATTAGGAGGAAATATAATGAATAAGGAATTTATATATAAAAATTTATTAAATATATTAGATAAAGAGGGTATATACCTAAATGAGCCTATGAAAAATCATATCTCATTTAAGGTTGGAGGTCCTGCAGATTTTTTACTAAAACCAAAAACTGAAGATGAAATAAAAAAATTAATAGAGTTTTTAAAAAACGAAAACATACCTTATATAGTTATTGGAAATGGGTCAAACCTTTTAGTTAAAGATGGTGGTATAAGAGGCGTAGTTATAAAAATAGCTGACAATTTTAATAAGTTTGAAATTGAGGACACAAAAGTTATAGCTCAATCAGGAGCATTACTTTCTTTTATGGGGAAAGCTATATTAAATAAGAGTTTGACAGGATTTGAATTTGCAGCTGGAATACCAGGAACGCTAGGTGGAGCAATAGCTATGAATGCAGGTGCTTATGGAGGAGAGATGAAAGACATAGTCAAATCTGTAAGATTAATGGATTCAAAAGGTAATATAATTGAGTTAAGCAATAAAGAAATGGAATTTGAATATAGAAGAAGTTTAATTAGTAAAAGTGAGTATATAGTTTTATCAGCAATTATAGAATTAAAAGAAGGAAATTTTGATGAAATAAAGGGTTATATGAAAGAACTAACTAAAAGCAGAGTTACTAAACAGCCTTTAAATCTACCTAGTGCAGGAAGTACTTTTAAAAGACCTGAAGGACATTTCGCAGCAAAACTAATAGAAGATAGTGGATTAAAAGGATTGACATTAGGTGGAGCTAGAGTTTCGGAGAAGCACTCTGGATTTGTAGTTAATATAGGAGATGCAAAAGCAAAAGATATAATTGAGTTAATAAATGTAGTTAAAAGTACAGTATATTCTAAATTTGGAGTTATGCTAGAAGAGGAAGTCAAAATACTAGGAGATGAATAAAATATGGAAATACTAGCAGATTATCATACTCATACAATTTATAGTCATGGAAAAGGAACTATAGAAGATAATGTAAAAGTTGCTATAGAAAAGAATATAAAAACGATAGGTATTTCAGATCACGGTTATAAGCATATTGCATATGGCGTAAAATATGATAGTATAGCTAAAATGAGAGAAGAAATCGATAAACTTAATGAAAAATATAAAGAAATTGAAATTTTATTAGGAATGGAATGTAATATATTAGATGATAAAGGTAATATAGATTTAGATGATAAAATTGAAGATATGTTAGATTATACAATGGCCGGTTACCATTTTGGATCAAAGCCGACTTGTATAAAGAGTGCATTAGATCATGCATTTAATTATTTAAAATTTAAAAATTGGTGTAAAGATTACAACACTAATGCTGTAGTAAATGCCATAAAAAATAACAACCTTTTTATAGTAACTCATCCTGGAGATAAAGGGGATGTATATATAGAAGAAGTTGCAAAAGCAGCTATAAGTAAAAATACTTTTTTAGAAATAAACTCTCACCACGGTTATTTAAATGTTGATCAGTTAAATAAAATAAAAAATACTGGGGTTGAATTTGTTATAGGATCTGATGCACATAGACCTGAGCATATAGGAAATTTCGAAAAAGCCATAAAAATAGCTGAAGATGCAAAACTTGATTTTAATCTTATAAAGAATATAAAAATTTAGTGAATAGGGGGACTTAATATATGAGATTTATAATAGTTACAGGATTATCTGGATCTGGAAAAAGTGAAGCTATGAAGGCTCTGGAAGATATTGGGTTTTATTGTATAGACAATTTACCTCCAACTCTTATAACTAAGTTTGCAGAACTATGCTATCAAGGAAATTCAAGTATAGATAAAGTTGCGCTTGGAATTGACATAAGAGGTAGAGAGTTTTTTAAAACTCTACATGAAAGTTTAAGTTATTTGGAAAAAGAAAATTATAAATATGAAGTTTTATTTTTAGATTGCTCAGATGATGTATTAGTAAAAAGGTACAAAATGACTCGAAGAAATCATCCTTTAGCAAAAAATATGCAAATAACAGAAGGAATTAAAGAAGAAAGAGAAATTTTACAAACTCTAAGAGATAAAGCTGATAGTATAATAGATACTAGCAATATGAAACCTAGAGACTTAAAGGAAGAAGTAAGTAGATTATATATAGAAGGAGAAGATAATCCTAAACTTACTATATCTGTAGTATCATTTGGATTTAAGCATGGAATACCTATAGATGCAGATTTAGTTTTTGATGTTAGATTTTTACCAAATCCATACTATCTAGAAGAATTAAGACCAAAAACAGGAGACGATCAAGATGTAAGAGATTATGTAATGGATTCTGATGTAAGTAGAGAATTTTTAACAAAATTAGAAGATATGATAGATTTCCTAATCCCTCAATATATAAAAGAAGGAAAGAATCATTTAGTTATAGCTATAGGATGTACAGGTGGAAGACATAGATCAGTGACTATTTCAAATCTTATGTATGATAATTTAATTAAAAAGGGGTATAGAGCTGTAAAGAGACATAGAGATTACACTCTAAGATAAAAGTGGAGGAAATTATGGCATCAGTAATGATTTTTATAGGAGTAGTAGGTTGGATTTGCCTTTTGGTATCTATAATTGTATACTTTAAGACAAAAGAACAAAAAAATACTAATTCTATAAAAAATGAAAATGAAGAAAAGCCAAAGGTTGTTGTAATAGGAGGAGGAACAGGTCAATCAGTTTTTTTGAGAGGGCTTAAATATCACACTCAAAATATAACAGCTATAGTAACTGTTGCTGATGATGGTGGAGGTTCTGGAGTATTAAGAGAAGACTTAGGAATGCTACCTCCAGGAGATATAAGAAACTGTTTACTATCATTGGCTAACATAGAGCCTACGATGAATGAGGTTATGAAATATCGATTTACAGAAGGGGCTTTAAAAGGGCAAAGTTTCGGGAATCTTTTTTTGGCAGCTATGAATGGTGTCTATGGTAATTTTGAAACTGCAGTTTATAAGATGAGTGAGATCTTTGCTATAACTGGAAGAGTATTACCTGTAACGCTAGAAGATATAAATTTAACTGCATATCTTAAAAATGGAAATATTGTAAATGGAGAGTCTAATATACCAAAGCAAGCAAGATCTCAAAATACTTCTATTGATAGAATAAAATTAGAACCAGAAGGTGCAAAGCCATTAGATGAGGTTATTAAATCTATAGAAAATGCAGATATAATTGTAATAGGACCGGGAAGTTTATACACAAGTATAATGCCGAATTTATTAGTTGAAGGGGTTATAGATGCAATAAAAAAATCTAAAGCTCCAAAAGTTTATATAGCTAATATAATGACTCAACCTGGAGAAACTGATCAATATAATGTTGTTGATCATGTTAGAGCCATAAATAAACATTGCGGCGAAAATATAATTGATATAATAATAACTAATAATGAAGTACTTCCTAAACCTGTATTTGAAATATATAATAAAGATGGGGCAAGTCAAGTTTTATTAGACAAAAGCCAAAAAGATATATTAAAAGATATGGGAATAAAGGTAATAGAATGTAATTTAGTAGAGATAAAAAGCAACTATATCAGGCATGACGCTGACTATATATCAAGTATAGTTGTTAATTTGGCACTAGGTCATAGTTACGATAATGAGAAGTAAAAAAGGATTTTAAAAATTTATGTAGAAATCCTTATTATTATGTTATTTTAAGGAGTGAACACCAATGAGAGAAGAGGTTAGTGCCGGGGGCGTAGTATTATTCGGTAATGCTGTGCTCTTACTTAGAAAATTCAATGGAGATTGGGTATTACCTAAAGGAAAAGTTGAAGTTGGCGAAAATAAAGAAGATGCGGCTTTAAGAGAAGTTTTAGAAGAAACTGGTGTAAAAGCTGATATATTAAAATATTTAGGTGAGATACATTATACTTTCAAGGAAAATTGGGATGAGAATAGAGCTGTTCATAAAACTGTATTCTGGTATTTAATGCAAGCTAGGAGTATGGATACAATTCCACAAAAAGAAGAGGGATTTATAGATGCAAAGTTTGTACATTTAGATAGAGTAGTTGATTTAGCTAGATATGATGATGAAAAAGAGATTATAAAAGTTGCTTTAGATGAAATAAAGAAGAGATTAAAAAAGAACTAAATAAAAGGTGAGAGAATATGTCTTTTTCAGCGGAAACAAAAAATGAGTTAGCTAGAGTTTTTTCTAATGATAAATGTTGTAACATAAGTGAGCTTTCTGCAATAGTTAGACTATCTGGAAGTATCCAACTTGCCGGATATAAAAAACTAAATTTAAAAATTAGTACAGAATTAAATTCAATAGCTAGGAAAGTTTTTAAGCTATTAAAATATAACTTTGGAATTAACACAGAGATATCGGTTAATAAAAATCAAATGTTAAAAAGAAATAGTAGTTATGTGCTTATGGTAACTAGTGATATGGGTGCGGAAAATTTATTAAGAGAGTTGGGCATATTATCAAGAGAAGAAGGATTTTTTACTATGAATAAAGTTCCAGAAGATCTTATAAAAGATAATGAGTGTATTAGAGCGTTTATAAGAGGAGCATTCTTAGGAGGAGGATCTATAAGTGATCCTGAAAAAAATTATCATCTAGAGTTTGTAGCGAATAACGAGGAATTCGCAGAATCTTTAAAAAATCTTATAAATTCATTAGGATTTAATTCTAAAACAGTATCTAGAAAAAATAATTACGTAGTTTATTTAAAAGAAAGTGAACAAATATCAGATTTACTAAATATAATAGGAGCTCATCAAGCTCTTTTAAGCCTGGAAAGTACGAAAATAGTAAAAGAAATGAGAAATAATGTAAATAGATTGGTTAATTGTGAAACAGCCAATTTATCTAAAACTGTAAATGCGGCGGTTAGGCAAATAGAAAATATAAAGTATATCCAATCTAAGGTAGGATTAGATCATTTACCACCAAACTTAAGAGAAATAGCAGAATTGAGGGTAGATAATGAAGACTTAACTTTAAAAGAGCTAGGAGAAATGGCTTCACCAGAGTTAAGTAAATCAGCTGTAAATCATAGATTAAGAAAAATTGAGCAAATCGCAGATGATTTAAGAACAAGATTTGAATAAGAGGCGTGAGCCTCTTTTTTAATTTTTAAGAAAATTTTAAAATACAAAATAATGGATTTTGATTAAGGTACAATTATTGTGGTAAAATTATTTTTATAAGCAGGAGGTGAGGTCTTTGAGCAAAGATTTTGTTCATTTACATGTTCATACAGAATATAGTTTGCTGGATGGTTTTTCTAGAGTTAAAAACTTAGTAGCAAGAGCTAAAGAATTAAATATGAGTGCAGTTGCAATAACTGATCATGGTTGTATGTTTGGAGCTATAGATTTTTTCAAAGTAGCTAAGGCAGAGGGAATAAAACCTATAATAGGATGTGAAGTTTATACAGCGCCTAGAAGCATGAGAGATAAAGATCCAAACTATGATAAATCTCAGGGACATTTGATACTTCTAGCTAAAGATATGCAAGGTTATCAAAACCTTATAAAATTAGTATCAGAAGCTTATGTACAAGGCTTTTACTATAAACCTAGAGTTGACATAGATGAAATAAGTAAATATAGTGAAGGAATTATTGCCTTATCAGCTTGTCTAGCAGGGGATGTTTCTCAAGCTCTTATGAATAGAAATTATGAAAAAGCTAAAAGCATAGCTTTAAGATATAAAGAGATATTTGGTGAAGATAATTACTATATTGAAATACAAGATCATAATTTACCAGAACAAAAAGAGGTAAATAGTGAACTGATAAAACTATCAAAGGAAATTGGAGTAGGGTTGGTTGCTACAAATGATGTTCATTATGTTAGAAAAGAAGATTCAAAAATACATGATATATTAATGTGTATTCAAATGGGAAAAACAGTTAATGACCCTGCTAGAATGAGATTTGGTAGTGATGAATTTTATCTAAAATCAAGACAAGAAATGGAGTCTGTATTTCCAGATGTACAAGAAGCATTAGATAATACAGTAAAGATTGCACAAAGATGTAATGTAGAATTTGACTTTAATACAATACATTTGCCACAATATGATGTACCTAGCGGATATACTCCTAATGAATACTTAAGAATGTTATGTTTTAAAGGATTAAAAGAAAGGTATGAAAATCCATCAGAAGAAATTTTAGATAGATTAGAATATGAATTAGGTGTAATAGAAAAAATGGGGTACGTTGAGTATTTTCTTATAACTTGGGATTTCATTAATTTTGCAAGAGAAAATAGTATAATGGTTGGACCAGGAAGAGGAAGTGCTGCAGGTTCTATAGTTTCATATACTTTATATATAACAGATATAGACCCAATAAAATATTCTCTTTTATTTGAAAGATTTCTTAATCCTGAGCGTATATCTATGCCAGATATCGATATAGATTTCTGCTATGAAAGAAGAGAAGAAGTTATTGATTATGTAAAAAGAAAATATGGAGATGATCATGTAGCTCAAATAATAACATTTGGAACTATGGGAGCTAAGGCTGCTATAAGAGATGTAGGAAGAGTTTTAGATGTTAGCTATAATAAAGTTGACAATATAGCTAAAGAAATACCATTTGCATTAGGAATGACTATAGATAAGGCCTTAGATACTAATCCAAATTTAAGAAAACTATATGAAGAAGATGGAGAAACCAAAGAAATAATTGATGTTTCTAGAAAAATAGAAGGTATGTTAAGACATGCATCAACACATGCGGCAGGGGTAGTTATATCTAAAAAGCCAATTGATGAATATGTACCTTTATATAAGCATCAAGATGCAATAACAACACAATTTACAATGACGACTCTAGAAGAGTTAGGACTTTTAAAAATGGACTTTTTAGGACTTAGAACTCTAACAGTTATAAGAGATGCTCTTGATTTAATTGAAAGAAATCATAATGTGAAAATTAATTTTTCAACTATGGAATATGATGACCCTAAGGTTTATGAATTACTTGCATCAGGTAATACATTGGGAGTGTTTCAATTAGAGAGTGCTGGAATGAGAAGTTTCATGAAACAATTAAAGCCAGATAATTTTGAGGACATAGTAGCGGGAATATCGCTATATAGACCAGGACCAATGGATTCTATACCTAACTATATAAATAACAAAAACAATCCTGAGCATGTAGAATATCTACATGAGAAACTAAAACCTATAATGGAAGTTACTTACGGATGCTTAGTTTATCAAGAACAAGTAATGCAGGTTGTTAGAGATTTAGGTGGATATAGCTATGGACGTAGTGACCTAGTTAGAAGAGCTATGGGTAAGAAAAAAATGGATGTAATGGAGAAAGAAAGACAATACTTCATACATGGTAAGTTTGATGATAATGGGGAACTAGAGATAGAAGGTTGTGTAAGAAATGGAGTTCCAGAGGATATAGGGAATAAAATATTTGATGATATGATAGACTTTGCTAAATATGCATTTAATAAAAGTCATGCTGCCGCATATGGAGTATTAGCTTATGAAACAGCATATCTAAAAGCACATTATCCAGTGGAATTTATGGCGGCGCTTATAACCAGTGTTATGGGAAATACAGATAAAGTTGTTGAGTATATAAGAGAATGTAATAATCTTAAAATAGATGTATTAAAACCAGATATAAATAAAAGTTTTACTAAGTTCTCTGTTGAACATAATAGTATAAGATTTGGTTTAGCAGCAGTTAAAAATGTAGGAGTAAATGTTTTAAATAATATTATTGCTGAAAGAGAAGCTGGCGGAGAATTTAAAGATTTTAATGAGTTTTGTAAAAGACTAGATTCTAAAGATTCTAATAAGCGTATAATAGAAAGTCTTATTAAATGTGGAGCTTTTGATGAGATGGGAGATAATAGGGCTAGTTTACTGTTAGGGTATGAAAAATTATTAGAAAGCATATCTATGGATAGAAAGAAAAACTTAGCAGGACAAGTTTCATTGTTTGATGGATTTGGAATGGATGAATCTATGAGTAATGATATTCAAAATATGTATACATTGCCTAAGGTTAACGAATTAGAAGAAAAAGAAAGATTATATTTAGAAAAAGAAGTTTTAGGAATGTATGTAAGTGGTCATCCATTATCTCAGTACAAAGAGGAATTAAAGAAAAATACAACAATAAATAATGCTGATTTAAACGATTTAAAAGATGATTATGTTAGTTACTTAAATTTAAATGAAAAAGAAGTTGTTATGGGAGGAATTATAGTTAATAAAACTATAAGGACTACGAAAAGAAATGATTTAATGGCTATAATTGAGTTAGAAGATTTATATGGTGTTATTGAAGTAATTGTATTCCCACAAGTACTTCAAAAGTACAATACTATAATCCAAGAAGATAAAATTATTTATGTAGAAGGAAGATTAAGTATAAAAGAGGATGAAAATGCAAAACTTATAGCTAGAGAAATAAGAGATATGAGTACGGAATCAAATCAACATAAGCCTAACTTATATTTAAAGATATCTTCTATAGAAGATAAAGAATTAGTTAATGATTTGATATCTATAGTTACTAAATATCCTGGAGATAATGACGTATATATTTATGCAGAGAACATTAAGCAAATGTATAAATGGAATCATATAAAAGTAAATATAAACGAAAATTTAATAGATGAGCTTAAGCATATACTACCTAAAACTAGTATAAAAGTAAAAATTTAAATTTATTTAAAATTTTATTATATAAAAAGATAGCGAAATTATGATATAATAACAAAAAATAGATAATTTCGCTTCTATTGAATTTTTTTAGATTTACTGGGATAAAAAAACAATACAGGGACAAGAAAAGTCCCTTAAGTTAGTGAATAGAATAATCAACTAGGAGGTAATTTATTAATGAAAACTATAGGTATATTAACTAGTGGAGGAGATGCGCCTGGTATGAATGCAGCTATAAGAGCTGTAGTTAGGTCTGCTATATACTATGGCTGCAAAGTTTATGGAATAAGCAGAGGATACAAAGGATTAATAGAAGAAGATATCCAAGAAATGAATTTATCTTCTGTAGGGGATATAATACATAGAGGAGGAACTATATTAAAGTCTTCTAGATGTGAAGAATTTAAAACTGATGAAGGAAGAGCTACAGCAGTTGAAGTATTAAAAAAATATGGAATTGAATGTTTAGTAGTTATTGGTGGAGATGGATCTTTTAATGGAGCTCAAAAACTAAGTGATCTAGGATTCCCGGCAATAGGAATACCTGGAACTATAGATAACGATTTACCATATACAGACTATACTATAGGATTTGATACAACTATGAATACTATAATAGATGCAATAGGTAAAATAAGAGATACTTCTTCATCTCATGAAAGGGTTAACATAATTGAAGTTATGGGAAGACATTGTGGTGATTTAGCTTTATATGCAGGTCTTGCAGGTGGAGCTGAAACCGTTATCGTACCTGAAGTTGATTTTAAAATAGATGATGTATGCAAAAGATTAAAAACTACTCAAAAAAGAGGAAAGAGACACAGTATAATAGTTTTAGCAGAAGGTGTTGGAAATGCTAGAGAGCTAGGAGATCAAATAGTAGAAAAAACAGGAGCAGACTTAAGGATAACGGTACTTGGCCATGTTCAAAGAGGTGGAAGTCCAAGTGCATTTGATAGAATACTTGCTAGTAAAATGGGTGTACGTGCTGTAGAATTATTACTAGAAGGTAAGTCAGCTAGAGTAATTGGTATAAAAGATAACAAAATAATAGATATGGACATATATGAAGCTTTAGCTATGAAAAGAAAGTTTGATGATGAAACTTATGAAATGGTAAAAATATTATCTATATAAATTAGGAGGATCTAACATGTTAAAAGGGATTAAAAAGACAAAAATAGTTTGTACACTAGGGCCTGCATCACAAAGTGAGGAAACTTTAACTCAATTGGTGGAAAATGGACTAAATGTATGTAGATTTAACTTCTCTCATGGTTCTCATGAAGAACATAAGGAAAGATTTGATACAGCTAAAAAAGTTAGAGAAAAATTAAATAAACCAATAGCTATATTATTAGACACTAAAGGTCCAGAAATAAGAACTGGAAATTTTGATGCTCCAGAAGTGTTATTAGAAGAAGGTCAAAAATTTATAATAACAATGAAAGATGTCATGGGAACAAAAGATATTTGTACAGTTAGCTACAAAGGTCTTGCAGAAGATGTAACTACAGGTGATACTATATTAATAGATGATGGATTAGTAGGACTTAGAGTAGAAGAAGTAAAAGGGGAAGAAATTCACTGTGTAGTTGAGAACTCTGGAATAGTTAAGAATCATAAAGGTGTAAATGTACCTAGAGTTAAAATAAATTTACCAGCATTAACTGAGAAGGATGTTAGTGATATAGAGTTTGGTATAGGTCAAGGAATAGACTACATAGCTGCTTCATTTGTTAGAAAAGCATCAGATGTATTAGCTATAAGAGAAGTTTTAGAAAAAAATAATGCAACAGATGTACAGATAATATCTAAAATAGAAAACCAAGAGGGTGTAGATAATATAGATGAAATTTTAAAAGTTTCTGATGGTATAATGGTTGCAAGAGGAGACTTAGGAGTTGAGATACCAACTGAAGAAATACCTATAGTTCAAAAAATGATAATAAGAAAATGTAATCAGTTAGGTAAACCAGTTGTAACAGCTACTCAAATGTTAGATTCTATGATAAGAAATCCTAGACCAACAAGAGCAGAGGTAACAGACGTTGCAAACGCTATATACGATGGAACTGACGCAATAATGTTATCTGGAGAAACAGCAGCAGGTAAATATCCAGTAGAAGCTGTAAAAACAATGGCTACAATAGCAAAAAGAACAGAAGAAACATTAAATTACAATGAATTATTAGTAAATAAAAAACTTGCAGATATAAATGTTACAGATGCAATAAGTCATGCTACATGTACAACTGCAATAGACTTAAATGCATCAGCAATAATAACATCAACATCAAGTGGACATACAGCAAGAATGGTATCTAAATTTAGACCAGAATGCCCAATAATAGCTGCTACTAATGATGATAAAGTTATGAGAAGGTTAGCTTTAACTTGGGGTGTATATCCTATAATAGCAAAAGAAGCTACAAATACTGATGAAGTAGTAGAAAACTCTATAAATGCAGCGAAAGAAGCTTCTTACTTAGAAAATGGTGAGTTAGTAGTTATAACTGCAGGAGTTCCTGTAGGAGTAAGTGGAACTACTAACTTAATAAAAGTACATGTTATAAGTGAAGAAATAACTAACGGTATAGGTGTAGGAAGTAAAACCGTAGAAGGTAGAGTAAGACTAGTTAATAGTCCTAGTGAAGTTCTTGAATTTGAAGAAGGGGATATAATTGTTACACGTATGACTGATGCTGATATGAATGCATATATAGAAAAATGTGGAGCTATAATTACAGAGGATGGTGGAATGACATGCCATGCTGCTATAGTTGGTATAAACTTAGATAAGCCGGTAGTTGTTTCAGCTAAGAACATAAAAAGCTTAGTAAAAGATGGAGAAGTTGTAACTGTAGATGCTTCAAGAGGAGTTATATATAGAGGAGCAACAAGAGTATTATAATTAAAATCAAAAAAATAATAACATATTTAAGATAGGGGCTTTATAAGCTCCTATTTTTTTGGTAAAATAAATGTTTGTAGTTTAATTATTATGTTCGGAGGAAATGCCTATGTTATTAAAAGACAGAGAGTATGTAGTAGACATTGTTGATATAGGACAAGGTGGAGTTGGAATTGGAAAGCATGAAGGATTTACAGTTTTTGTAGACGGGGGACTATTACAAGATAAACTAAAAGTTAGAATTAATAAATCAAAGAAAAACTATGCAGTTGGTGATATTGTAGAAATTTTAGAAAAATCACCATTTAGAGTTGAAAGAAAATGTGGTAAGCATTTAGCTAAATGTGGTGGATGTCAAATACAAGAATTAGACTATAAAAAGCAATTAGACATTAAAACTAATGAAGTAAAACAAACTATTAGTAGAATCGGAAAACTAGATGATGTATTAATTCACCCTACGTTAGGAATGGAAAGCCCCTTAAGATATAGAAATAAAGCTCAATTTCCAATACAGAAACAAAATGGAAAAACGGTAATAGGTTTTTATAAAAAGAAAAGTCATGATGTTATACCTACAGATACTTGTATAATTCAACATGATGTAAATGATAAAATAATAAAAATAATAAAAACTTATATAAAGGCATATGATGTAAGTTTATATGATGAAAAAACACATACAGGCGTTTTAAGACACTTAGTAACTAAAGTTGGATTTAAGACAAAGGAAGTTATGGTTGTATTAGTTGCGAACGGAAAAAAATTACCATACTTAAATGAGTTAGCATCTGTATTAAAAGAAAATGTACCAGGATTTAAGACTCTAGTATTAAATACAAATAGAGAGAAAACTAATGTTATATTAGGAAAAGAAAATAAAGTTATATATGGCAACGGAAAAATAAATGATTATATAGGTGATCTAGTATTTGAAATATCTCCACTATCGTTTTTTCAAGTTAATCCTTTACAAACAGAGGTTTTATACAATAAGGCACTTGAATATGCACAATTGAAAGAAGATGATACAGTATTTGATATATACTGTGGGATAGGAACTATATCTTTATTTTTAGCTCAAAAGGCTAAAAAAGTTTATGGTGTGGAAATTGTTGAAGATGCAATTAAAGATGCTAATATAAATGCTAAATTAAACAATTTAGATAATACGGAATTTTATGTAGGAAAAGCTGAAGAAGTAGTTCCAAAGTTATATAAAGAAGGTAAAACAGCTAATGTAGTGGTAGTAGATCCACCTAGAAAAGGATGCGAAAATTCAGTTTTAGACACTATTGTTTCAATGGAACCAGAAAGAGTTGTTTATGTATCATGTAACCCTTCAACATTAGCAAGGGATTTAGCATATTTAGATGAGAGAGGATATAGTTGTACAGAAGTTCAGCCAGTTGATATGTTTCCTCATACTATGCATGTTGAGTGTGTAGCTAAATTAATAAAAAAATAATTAGTTTTTAGTTGATACTTAAAAACTAATCTGATATCATCATAGTATAAAGTACATATGATGTAAAAAAGCCATGAAGGTTTATCAAACTTTCTATGGCTTTTTTTGATTTATAATTGTACAAAATTAACTCTAAATAGATAGACTTTAAAACTATCTATTCCCTTTTATTATTTAAGATGCTATATAGCATCTTTTTCTTTTTGAAAAAAATTTAGAAATGAATTATTATATATTTTCTTGGTAAATATCATACAGAAAAACTTTAAAAATTCTGGATCAGTAAAAGCAAATTTAATAATATCATTATGTGAGATAGCAATGCAGATACAATCATCATTTGCAATTATTGAGTAGTTAAGTTTTTTATCTAAAAATATTTCTAAGGCACCTAATATAGATATATTCTCATATTGGTTAATAAAATTTGAAGTATCATCTATGTTATCAATAATGTTTATAGAACCTTCTACTAAAAAATATAAATAATTAAGATCACTATTATTATCTATTATAAATTCGTTTTTTCTAAAACAATGTAATTCTATATTTTTTCTGAATTTTGAGCTAAATATTTTTGTTAAATTGAATTTATCTATATAATGTTTTAAACTACTTTCATGCTCTAACTTTAACATTTAATCACCCCTATAAAAACTAAATCTAATTATGATTATTAACTTATTAAAAAAATATAAACTTATTAAATAAAAATTTAAAATGTGGGCAATATAATATTAAATAAATACACAATAGCACCTCAGTTATAACAGCTTAGATAGTGTATTTATATTAAATAGATTTAAGTCCTTTAATCTTTATGGTTAAGGGACTTTTATTTTTATTATAAAATATAAAATATAAAAAACATAAAAAACATAAAAATTTATAGATATATAAGTTAATTTAAAGCTAAAAATATAGTTTAAGTAAATAGGGATGATTAGATAGGATATAATAAATTAAAAAAACAAATTATGATATACTTAATGTGATATTATATATTAATTAAGTAAAACTAAAGATGAATATAATTTTATAAAAGAGGTGAAAAAATGGATGTTAAAAAGAAGATGGATGAACTAATAGATTTAATAAATTATCATAGTAATAAATATTATAATGAAGATACGCCAGAGATTTCAGATTTTGAATATGATAACCTTATGAAAGAGCTTATGAAGATAGAGACGGAACATCCAGAATTGAAAAGAGAGGATTCTCCAAGTACAAGAGTAGGTGGGAAGCCACTAGATAAGTTTAATCAAGTGACTCATAAAATACCTATGCTAAGTCTGTCTAATGCATACTCAGCTCAAGATTTAAGAGACTTTGATAAAAGAGTTAGAGAGTCTGTAAATAAAGATGTAGAATATGTAGTTGAATTTAAAATAGATGGGTTATCAGTAGGTTTGACTTATGTTGATGGAGTTTTTAAAACAGGAGCTACAAGGGGAAATGGGGTTATAGGAGAAGATATAACTCAAAACTTAAAAACAGTAAAAACAATACCTCTGAAAATTGATGATAAAGAAGAAATAATTGTAAGAGGAGAAGTATACATATCTAAGGAAAATTTTGAAAAGATAAATGAGCAACAAGAAGAAAATGGATTACAATTATTTGCAAATCCAAGAAATTTAGCAGCGGGAACTCTAAGACAATTAGACTCTAAATTAACAGCAAAGAGACCTTTAGATATTTTTATATTTAATTTAGAATATATGCAAAATGAAAAATTTAAAACACATAGTCAATCTTTAGAGTATTTAAGTAATCTAGGATTTAAAGTTAGTCCAAACTTTAAGATATGTAAAACTATAGAAGATGTTATTGAACACATAGAATATTGGACTGTTAATAGATCAGATCTTTCTTTTGAAATAGATGGAATGGTTATAAAAGTAAATGATTTAGAAGAAAGAGAACAAATGGGATATACTGCAAAAAGTCCAAGATGGGCTATAGCGTATAAGTTTCCTGCAGAACAGAAAAAAACTAAGCTTAAAGATATTATTGTGGAAGTTGGTAGAACAGGAACAATAACTCCAACTGCAATACTAGAACCTGTTAGATTAGCTGGGACTGTAGTTGCTCGTGCAACCCTACATAATGAAGATTACATAAATGAAAAAGATATAAGAATAGGGGATACAGTTTTAGTTCAAAAAGCTGGAGATATAATTCCTCAAGTTGTAGAAGTAATTAAAGAAGATCGTACTGGAGATGAGGTTAAATTTCATATGCCTGAAAAGTGTCCTGTATGTCATGAACCAACAGTAAGATTAGAGGGAGAGGCAGCTGTAAAATGTATAAACATGAGTTGTCCAGCTCAAATAAGAAGAGGAATAATACATTTTGCATCAAGAGATGCAATGAATATTGATGGACTAGGTGAATCTATAATTAGTTTACTTCTTGATAATAAAATAATAAAAGATGTAGCTGATTTATATTATATAAAAAAAGAAGATATAGTTAACTTAGAAAGATTAGGAGAAAAATCTGCCACAAATTTAATTAATGCTATAGAAAAATCTAAAAATAATGACTTATATAGATTAATAAATGGATTAGGTATTAAGTATATAGGTGTTAAAGGCGCTAAAGTACTGGCTAAAAGCTTCAAAAGTCTAGATGATATAATAAATTCAAGTATAGAAGAGTTAACTAATCTAGAAGAATTTGGAGAAGTAATGGCAGATAGTGTTGTTGAGTTTTTCAAGGAAGATAAAAATATCGTAGTAATAAATAAATTAAAAGAGGTTGGTGTTAATACACTATCTTCAAATTCTGAAGATAATGGGTTAGCAAATATTTTTGATAAAATGAAAATTGTTTTAACAGGAACATTACCTACTTTAAAAAGAAATGATGCTAAAGAACTTATTGAAGCAAGAGGTGGAAAAGCTACTTCAAGTGTTAGTAAGTCTACAACTTTTGTATTGGCAGGTGAAGAGGCTGGTTCAAAACTTACAAAAGCTAATGAATTAGGCGTAACTGTAATTGATGAAGCTAAGTTTTTGGAACTTTTAAACTTAAATTCAAAAGAAGAAGTAGAAATGATGATAAAGTAAGAAATGTAGGGGAAATTATCTTAATAAATACCTACTAATTAGTATAAAATGATGCTAATATATTATAGTAAATAGATTGCCAAAATAAGGTTCGGAAAATTTGAAAAATACTAATTTGCTATAAAAATATTTAAGAGAGGTAATATATATGACAAGAATTGATAATAGAAAAAATGATGAGATAAGACCAGTAAAGATAACTAGAAACTTTACTAGATATGCAGAAGGTTCTGTTTTGATAGAAATGGGAGAAACTAAAGTTATATGTACAGCATCTATAGAAGACAAAGTACCTCCATTTTTAAGAAATAGTGGAACAGGGTGGATTAATGCAGAGTACTCTATGTTGCCTAGATCAACTCACCAAAGAAAAATAAGGGAATCATCAAGAGGAAAAATTGATGGAAGAACTCAAGAAATACAAAGATTAATAGGAAGAGCTATAAGATCTGTAGTTGATTTATCAAAACTAGGGGAGAGAACTATATGGGTAGACTGTGATGTTATCCAAGCTGATGGAGGAACAAGAACTGCATCTATAACAGGTGCTTTTGTTGCTGTAGCAGATGCTTTATATTCTTTATATGAGAATAAACAAATAAAAACTTTACCTATAAGAAACTTTGTATCAGCTATAAGTGTAGGTATAGTAAATGGAGAACATATTCTAGACTTATGTTATGAAGAAGATTCTAATGCACATGTAGATATGAATGTAATAATGACTGATAAAGGCGAATTTGTAGAAGTTCAAGGTACAGGAGAAGAGTCACCATTTAGTAGAAATGATTTAAATGTATTACTTGAGCTTGGAGAAAAGGGGAATAAAGAACTTATAAAGGCTCAAAGAAAAGCATTAGGTAAAATAGCAGTAGAAGTTTTAGGAGAAGAAGAGCCTAATGAAATTGTTATAGCAACAAACAACGCTCATAAATTAGAAGAAATTTCAGCTATATTAACAGATTTTAAATGCGATATATATTCTCTTAAAGATGTTGATTTAGATGGAATAGAGATTGTTGAAGATGGCCATACATTTGAACACAATGCATTAATAAAAGCTAGAACTGTTGCAAAAGCTACGAATATGGTAGCTATAGCCGATGACTCAGGTTTAGAAGTTGATGCATTAGGTAAAAAGCCAGGAATTTATTCTGCTAGATATGCAGGAGAAAATGCTACAGATGAGCAAAACAGAGAAAAGCTTATAAAGGCTATGAAAAATGTTCCTATGAGCCAGAGAACAGGAAGATTTGTATCAGCAATTGCAGTTGTATTCCCAAGTGGAAAAGAATTTGTAGTAAGAGGAACTTGCGAAGGTATGATTGGATTTGAAGAAAAGGGAAATAATGGATTTGGATATGACCCATTATTTATAGTAGACAATTACAATAAGACATTCGGAGAGCTTCCAAGCTCAATAAAAAATGCTATAAGTCATAGAGCAAATTCATTAAAACTTATGAGAGATGAGTTTGAAAAAAGGATATCAAGATAATGAAAATTGGGGTAATAAGTGATACTCATAGAATGACTAGATTTATTGATAAAGCAATACCATATTTAAAAGAATGTGATTTAATCATACATGCAGGAGATAATGTTATAGATTCTAAATATATTCATAAAATGACTAAAGTTGGAATGATGGCAGTTAGAGGCAATTGTGATTTTGAAGATATTGAAGATGAGCTAGAGTTTGATATAGAGGGTAAAAATGTATTTTTATGTCATGGTGATAAGTATGGAGTTAAATATAATTTATATCAACTAGAAAAAAAGGCTAAAGAAGTAAATGCAGATATTGTGGTTTTTGGTCATACACATACTCCTTTAGTTAAAGAAAAAGATAATATATTATATTTGAATCCAGGAAGTATTTCGATTCCAAGAGGTGTAGATTATAGGAGTTTTATTATTTTAGATATAAATGATGGTAAAGTGAGTATTAATGAAATAAGGGTATAATATTATTAGGGGGATTATGTAAATGGAATTTGTTTTGGGGTACTTGCTTATATTTTGCGCTAAATGTGCAGATGTTACATTAGCTACAATTAGAACTATCTTTGTTGTAAAAGGAAAGAAAAAACTTGCATTTTGTGTAGGATTTCTTGAAATTTTAATATATCTGTTTGCAATGGATAAAGTATTAGGCGATATGGGCGATACTATAAAGGTAATTTCATATGCACTTGGATTTGCAACAGGAAATGTAGTTGGAATTACATTAGAAGAAAAGTTAGCAATAGGACTTATAACTGCACAAATATTTACTGGCGAAGATGTAGATGATTTTGCAGAATATTTAAGATATAATGGCTTTGGAGTAACTGTTATAGAGGGGAAAGGTAGAGAGGGTATCAAGTATATACTACAAGTAGTACTAGATAGAAAGCACCTTCATAATTTCCAAAATACTATAAATGAGTATGATTCTAGGGCATTTGTAGCTGTATCTGAAATAAAGAATGTTAGAGGTGGATATTTCGGTCGAAATGCCATGAAATAAGGCATTTTTCGGAGTTACTTCGTATTAATGGAACACTTGTAAATAAAAAAAAGAATGTGTTATAATAAAATAGTAAAATTATAGTAACGAAATCTATTATACTATATATAAAGAATACATAATCAATAGGAGGATTAAAATAATGAAAGCAGAATTACTTAAGAAAGAAGGTAACCAAGTTACTTTTAAAATAACAGTTGATAATGATAAATTTGAAGGTGCGGTAACAAAAGCTTACAATAAAAATAAAGGAAAATTCAATATACCAGGATTTAGAAAAGGTAAAGCTCCTAAGCAAATAATAGAATCTCAATATGGAAAAGGAGTATTCTACAACGATGCTATAGACATGTTATTCCCGGAAATATATCCAAAAGCTTTAGATGAGTTAGATATAGATCCAATAGCTAGACCTGACTTAGATATAGAAGAAATAAGTAAAGATAACGGATTAGTAATGGTTGTAAACGTAGAAGTTAAGCCAGAAGTTAATCTTGGTGAATACAAAGGTATAGAAATAGCAAAACCTGACTATACTGTAAATGAAGATGAAGTAAATTTAAGATTAGAAGAAATGAGAAATAAAGCTTCTAGATTAGTAGATGTTGAAAGAGCTATAGAAAACGGAGATAATACTGTTATAGACTTCGAAGGATTTGTAGATGGAGTTGCTTTTGAAGGTGGAAAAGGAGAAGACTATAGCTTAGTTATAGGATCAAACACATTCATACCTGGATTTGAAGAGCAATTAGTAGGTAAAAACAAAGGTGAAGAAGTAGAAGTTAACGTAGAATTCCCAGCTGAATACCATGCTGAAAACTTAGCAGGAAAGCCAGCAACTTTCAAAGTTACTGTAAAGAATGTTCAAAAGAAAGAATTACCAGAGTTAAATGACGAGTTTGCAGCAGATACAACTGAATTTAATACTTTAGAAGAATTAAAGAAAGACTTAAAAGCTAAAGTAGAAGAAGAAGCTAAAAATAGAGCAGATGCTGAAATGAAAAACTCTTTAGTTGAAAAAGTATCTGAAGGTACTGAATTAGAAGTTCCAGAAGCTATGGTTGAAACTCAAATAGATAATATGTTAATGGAACTTAATTATCAATTACAATACCAAGGATTACAGTTAGAGCAATTATTACAAATGACTGGAAGAACAATAGAAGAATTAAGAAATGAAAAAAGAGAAGAAGCTACTAAATTAGTTAAGTCATCTTTAATATTAGAAGCAATAGCTAAAGCTGAAAACGTAGAAGTTTCAGAAGAAGAAGTTAATGCTGAAGTTGAAAAAATGGCAAAAATGTATAATATGGAAGCTGATAAAATAAAATCAATGATGAAAGCAACTGACTTAGAAGATATAAAAGGTCAATTAAAAATAAGAAAAACAATAGATTTATTAGTTGATAGTGCTAAATTAGTTTAATCATTATAAGTATATTTCATACAGTAGCTGTTACAGCTACTGTATATTATATATATAGATAATTATGATAGGGGGTATAATCCATGGCATTAGTACCTGTAGTAGTAGAACAAACAGGAAGAGGAGAAAGATCTTACGATATATATTCAAAACTTCTAAAAGATAGAATAATATTTTTGGGTGATGAAGTAAACGATGCTACAGCAGGACTTGTAGTAGCTCAATTGTTATTCCTAGAAGGAGAAGACCCAGATAAAGATATACATTTATATATAAATTCTCCAGGAGGAAGTATAACAGCTGGTATGGCTATATATGACACTATGCAATATATAAAACCAGATGTTTCTACGATATGTATAGGAATGGCTGCATCTATGGGAGCATTTTTATTAGCAGCAGGAGAAAAAGGAAAAAGATTTGCACTTCCAAACAGCGAAATAATGATACATCAACCACTAGGAGGAACTAGAGGGCAAGCAACAGATATAGAGATACATGCAAAAAGAATAGTTAATATGAAACACAAATTAAATTCTATATTAGCTGAAAGAACTGGTCAGCCTATAGAAAAAATTCAAGTTGATACTGAACGTGATAACTTCATGAGTGCTGAAGAAGCTATGAAATATGGCTTAATTGATGAAGTGATTACTAAAAGACCGTAGAAAAGAGAGGTGTTAATATGTCAAAATATGAAGATAAGAGACAATTAAAATGTTCATTCTGCGGTAAAAACCAGGAACAAGTAAGAAGACTTATTGCAGGGCCAAATGTATATATATGTGATGAATGTGTTGAATTATGTGATGAAATAATTCAAGAGGAAGTAGAAGAAATTACAGAGGAAGAAGCTATAAATCTTCCAAAACCAAAAGAAATGATGAATACTCTAAACGATTATGTTATCGGGCAAGAAAAAGCTAAGAAAGCTTTATCTGTAGCTGTATATAATCATTACAAAAGAATTTATGGAAAAAATAAAGGATCTAATAAAGATGTTGAAATTCAAAAGAGTAACATATTATTATTAGGACCTACTGGATCAGGAAAAACACTTCTTGCTCAAACTCTAGCAAAAACACTTAATGTACCATTTGCAATGGCAGATGCTACATCTTTAACTGAAGCTGGATATGTTGGGGAAGACGTTGAAAATATATTATTAAAGCTTATACAATCAGCTGACTTTGATATAGAAAAAGCTGAAAGAGGTATAATATACATAGATGAGATTGATAAGATAGCTAGAAAATCTGAAAATCCATCTATAACAAGAGATGTAAGTGGTGAAGGTGTTCAACAAGCATTACTTAAAATCTTAGAAGGAACTGTTGCTAATGTTCCACCTCAAGGAGGAAGAAAACATCCTCATCAAGAGTTTTTAAAACTAGATACAACTAATATATTATTTATATTAGGAGGAGCTTTCGATGGAATAGAAAAAATAATCCAAAGAAGAGGCGGAGAAAAAACATTAGGATTTGGGGCTAAAATAGAGAGTAAAAAAGACGTTGATCTTGGCAAAATATATGCACAAGTTCAAACAGAAGATTTACTTAAGTTTGGTATAATACCAGAGTTTATAGGTAGAATACCAGTGGTTGCAACCCTTGATTTATTAGATGAAGACGCTTTAGTAAGTATCTTAAAAGAGCCTAAGAATTCTTTAGTAAAACAATTCCAAAAACTTTTTGAGTTAGATGGAGTAGAGTTAGAATTTGAAGATGCAGCTCTTAGAGCTATAGCTAAAAAAGCTATTGAAAGAAATACTGGAGCAAGAGGTCTAAGAAGTATTGTTGAAAATATAATGATGGATATAATGTATGAAATTCCATCTAGAGATGATATAAAGAAAATTATATTAACAGAAGCATGTGTGAAAGAAGAAGCTGAACCTGTAGTTGTTTTAAAAGGTGAAGAAGAAAGTGCATAATAAAAGGAGCTATTAAGCTCCTTTTTGATTTGAAAAATTAATGTAAAAATGATAGTATTAATCCAATACAACCATATATAAAAACGGCAGATATAGAACCGATTTTCTTTGTATATAAAAGGTAGAAGGCAGATGAAAATGCAATTATTTCATATAACCCCCAATGTATATCTAAAGCAGATGAATATACTGCAGCTAATATGAACCCTAGGGTTATTGGTTGTAAAACAGAAAGTACTCTTGATACTTTTTCATTTTCCTTAAATTTATCAAACAGTTTAGCGATTATAGTAAGGCCTAAGACTGAAAAAATAACAACACCTATACTAGAAGCTAAAGAACCCCAGAATCCAGACACCTTGTATCCTATAAATGTAGCACTATTTATAGCTATAGGACCAGGTGTAGACTGAGAAAGCGCTAATAAATCTAAAAACTCTTGGTTGGTGATAAATTTAAATTTATCAATAAATTCCTGTTGAATAAAAGGAAGCATTGCATAGCCACCGCCAAAACTAAAACTTCCAATTTTAAAGAATGTTAGGAAGAGCATTAAGACTTTTGACATAAAGCGTAAACACCTCCTAATATTATTAAATATATTGGGCTTATATTAAGTACACCAACACAAAAGAATGATATAATTAAAAATGATATATTTTTTATAGATTTGGGTAATTTATTAAACATATTTACAAATGAATAAAGTATTAGTGCAATAACTACAGGGCTAACACCTTTAAAGAAGCCACTTAGTATGTTAGAATTTTGGTTATGAAAATAAAAATATGATAAGATTATTACTATAACAAATGATGGAAGTATAGAACCTAATGTACAAACCAATACTCCAGGTATTTTATACAATCTATATCCTAATAATATAGATATATTTGCAGCTAAAACTCCTGGATAACTTTGAGCAATTGATAGATAATCTATAAATTCCTCAGATGATAATAACTTTTGTTTGTTTACAAGTTCATCTTCTATAAGGGGTACCATGGCATAGCCACCGCCAAAGGTAAAGGCACCTATTTTTAAAAAAGTAAAAAAAAGTTTAAGCATAGGATCCTCCGTATTTAAAATTTAGTATACAAGTAATAATATTATAACATAATAGTAATAAATGGATTATAATGATTAAGAAATATCTAATATTATTGAAAATTCAATTATGTAAATATATAATAAATAAAGTGACACAATCTAGCATTTGGAAGGAGTGATGTTAGTATGGAAAAAAACTACACTAAAATAGAACGTGAATTACCGTTAATTCCTTTAAGAGGATTAGCTATTTTCCCATATATGATATTAAGCTTTGATGTAGGTAGAGAAATTTCATTAAAAGCATTAGATGAAGCTATGGCAGACGATGAAATGATATTCTTAACTGCACAGAAAGATTCATCAATAGATAACCCTACAGAAGAGGATTACTATCATACGGGGACTATATGTAAAGTAAAACAACTAGTAAAATTACCAGGAGAAGGGGTTAGAGTATTAGTTGAAGGGATATCAAGAGGAACTATAACTGAATTTATGCAAGAAGAGCCTTATATAAAGGTAGCTATAGAAGAAATAGTTTATGATACTGATAGCATAAATGAAGACAAAGAAGTACAAGCGACAGTTAGAAATGTTTTTGATGCCTTTGAAGAATATATAAATATAAGCAATAGAGTATCGCCTGAAATACTTATAAATTTAGCTGAAATGGATAATGAGAATAGATTTATAGATACTATAGCAGCAAATATGTTCTTAAAACCTGAACAAAAACAAGCAATTTTAGATGAATTTGATATTCAAGAGAGATTAGAGTTAATATTAAAGACACTTTTAGAAGAAATTGAGCTTTTAAAGATAGAAAAGAAAATAGCTTTAAAAGTAAAGAAAAGCATGAATAAAGTTCAAAAAGAATACTATCTTAGAGAACAATTGAAAGCTATTCAAAAAGAATTAGGAGAAGAAGAAGACTTAGATTCTGAGGTTGAAACATATAAAAAACAACTTAAGAAGATAAAGGCTTCCAAGGAAACTAAAGAGAAGATATCTAAGGAAATAGATAAATTTTCAAAAATATCACCTATGGCGCCTGATTCTACTGTAAGTAGAAACTATCTAGATACTATTTTCTCGCTACCTTGGAATAAGGAAAGCAAAGACAAGCTAGATATAAAAAGAGCAGAAGAAATCTTAAATAACGAACATTATGGATTAGATAAAGTTAAAGAAAGAATAATAGAGTATCTAGCAATAAGACAATTATCTAGTAGTTTAAAAGGACCTATACTTTGTTTGGTAGGACCTCCAGGTGTTGGTAAAACATCTATAGCTAAATCTATCGCTAATTCACTAGATAGAAAATTTGTTAGAATTTCGTTAGGTGGAGTTAGAGATGAAGCTGAAATAAGAGGACACAGAAGAACATATGTAGGAGCCATACCAGGTAGAATTATAAATGGACTTAAAGAAGCTAAAACTAAAAATCCTGTATTTTTATTAGATGAAATAGATAAGATGGCATCTGATTTTAAAGGAGACCCTGGATCAGCAATGCTAGAAGTTTTAGATCCAGAACAAAATAAAGATTTTGTAGATCACTATCTTGAAGTTCCTTTTGATTTATCTAAAATACTATTTGTGACTACTGCTAATAGTTTAGGTACTATACCTAGACCATTATTAGATAGAATGGAAATAATAGAAATAACAGGATATATAGAAGAGGAAAAATTAAATATAGCTAAGAAGTACCTATTACCTAAGCAAATAAAAGAACATGCTTTAAAAGAAGGCTTTGTAAAAATAGATGATGAAACTATGATTGAGATAATAAATAGTTACACTAGAGAAGCAGGAGTAAGAGGTCTAGAAAGAACTATAGGAAAGATATGTAGAAAAGCAGCAAGAAAATATGTAGAAGATAATAGCATAGAAGAAATAGTAGTTACTAAATCAGATTTAGAAACATATCTAGGAAAACAAAAAGTTAGACATCAATTAGCAGGTAAAAAACCTGAAGTAGGTGTTGTAACAGGACTTGCTTGGACTTCAGTTGGAGGAGAAACTTTAACTACAGAAGTAAATGTTTTAAAAGGTAAAGGTCAGATTGTTTTAACTGGTAAACTAGGTGATGTTATGAAGGAATCTGCTCAAACAGGTATATCATATATAAGATCTATAGCAGATAAATTTGATATAAATCCAAACTTCTATAAAGAAAATGATATACACATACATTTACCAGAAGGCGCTGTTCCTAAAGATGGACCATCTGCAGGTATAACTATGGCTTTAGGAGTAATATCAGCATTAACTAATATACCGGTTAGAAACAATGTTGCTATGACAGGAGAAATAACTTTAAGAGGTAGAGTTCTTGCTGTTGGTGGAGTTAAAGAGAAGTTACTTGCAGCTCATAGAGCTGGAATAACTAAGGTTTTACTTCCAGAAGAATGTGAAGCAGATTTAGATGAAATACCTCAGAAGGTTAAAGATGATATGGAATTTGTATTAGTAAATCACATGGACCAGGTGTTAGAACATGCATTATTAAGGAATGGTGATAAGAATGAAGATTAGAAGTGCTGAAATTACGATGAGTGCAGTAAATAAAAGTCAATATCCAGCAGAGGGAATACCAGAGATAGCTTTAGTTGGTAGATCAAATGTTGGAAAATCATCAACAGTAAACACTTTATTAAATAGAAGAAACTTTGCAAGAACTAGTCAAACTCCAGGAAAAACTAGAACTATAAATTTTTATTTAATAAATCAGGAGTTTTATTTTGTTGATTTACCAGGTTATGGATATGCAAAGTTATCTAAATCTGAAAAAGAAAAATGGGGAGCTATAATGGAAAGATATTTACAAGAAAGAGATGAATTGTGTGCTATTTGTCTACTTGTAGATATAAGACATGAACCCTCAAATGATGATAAAATGATGTATGATTGGATAAAACACTTTGGATATGATTGTGTTATAGTAGCAACTAAGGCAGATAAAATATCTAGAGGTCAATATCAAAAACATTTTAACATAATAAGAAAAAAATTAGGATTATCTAAAGAAGATAAAATATTCCCAATATCTTCGCTTAAGAAAACAGGTGTAGAAGAATTGTGGAATGAAGTAATAAAACAATACTCTACTAAAGGGTATGAAATAAGAGTTGATTAAAGAAAATGACTAAACTTTTTAAGTTTAGTCATTTTTTTATACATAAGAAATTGCATTTCTTAACACTTATGGCTTGTATATATGTTAAGGAAGTCGTCATTTAAAATATTTATATAAAAATTTTTTTACTAATAATTATTGGACAAACACAAATAATATAATAGATTAATAATTTAATACAGATGATAAAACATGCTTGGAGGGAATTATATGGAAGGTAAAACAAGAAAAATGTTCCCAGGAGGGAATACATCTAAAGGTTTTAAGTCGTTTTTTAATTATGCTATACCTAAAGATGCAAATATAATATTCTGTATGAAAGGTGGTCCAGGAGTAGGGAAATCGTCTTTAATGAAAAAAGTCGCTAAGGAAATGATAGAGAGAGGTTATGATGTAGATTTATATCCTTGCTCTTCAGATCCTGATTCGCTAGATGTTATAGTTATAAAAAAACTGGGAGCAGTTATGTTAGATGCTACAGCTCCACATATAGTAGATCCTAAAAATCCTGGAGCAATAGATGAAATTTTAGATTTAGGGATGTTTTGGAATCGAGAAGGAATAGAGATAAATAGAGATAAAATAGTTGAATGTAATAAAGAGGTAAGTAGATTTTTTAAAGTAGGTTTTAGTTATTTTGAATCAGCGGCGCCTATTGCTTATGAGATACAATCTAAAAATGTAGATTGTATGGATTTTGGAAAAGTGAATTTAGTAACTTCTCAATTAATAGATGATATATTTAAAAATATAAAGCCTAGTGAAAACTATAAAGAAGCTAGACACTTATTTGGAAGTGCATTATCACCTTTAGGACATGTAGAGTTTACAGATACAATATTAGAAGATATAGATAAAGTTTATTATTTAAATGGTAAAATAGGAACAGGAAAGACAACTTTATTAAATAAAGTTGTAAATAAAGCCTTAGAAAATGGACTAGAAGTTGAAGTTTTCCATGCACCTTTACTACCAGAAAAAATAGAAACTATAGTTTTAAAAGATTTAAATATATCAATAACAACAAGTAAATTATTCGAATCGGATAATTTTGAAATTATAGATTTAAATCAATTTTTAGATAAAGATATGCAAGAAAAATATAAAAATGAATTAGAGTTTAGTCAAAATACACTAGATAATTTAGTATCATATGGACTCTTAAATATAAGAAAGGCAAAGGAAGAACATGATAAACTAGAAAAATTTTATATTCCTAATATGAATTTTGAAGAAGTAAATAAGTTAAAAGATTTAATAGTAGATAGAATAATTAAATATGATGAAAATTAACTATATAAAAAAAGAATCCATTAATGGATTCTTTTTTTATATAGTTTTATTAATATGGTATGAAGAACAAGGATAGGTTAATAATTTTAGTTAGTATTTAAAAAATAAAGCTTAAGGGGGTTGAGATAGTATTTTAGTTGAGGATAATAAAGCTCCAGTTATGGTTTCAAAAAAATTAGCTATAAAACATAATGCTATACCAATAGCGATAGAAAATAATAATTTGATAATAGCTATAGCTAAAGAAAATTTTTATGCTGTTGAAGATTTTAAACTTGCAACAGGAAAAAACATAATTTTAAAAATAAGAGATGAAAAAGAAATAAAAAGTGATATAGAAAGATTTTACTCAAAATCTAGTGTGGAAAGCGAAGATTATTCAAAATTGGTATTAAATGAACTGTTAGAAAATGCTTTAGACTTTAACGCTAGTGATATACACATAGAACCTTTTGAAACAAATTTAAGAATAAGAATGAGAATAGATGGATACTTAAAGGAAATCTATAATCATTCTATTAATATGCATATGCAACTAATCACAGTTATAAAACTATTAGCAGGAATTGATATAGCAGAGAGAAGATTACCTCAGGATGGAAGAATAGATAGAAATATAAATGGGAATATTGTTGACCTTAGAATTTCTACAATACCAACTATTTATGGAGAAAAGGTAGTTATAAGACTTTTAAATAGAGATAAATTCATTATAGATAAAAAGGAAATTGGATTTTCAGATATTGCTATAGATAAAGTGGGGAAAATAATAAAAAACATGAGCGGTATTTTATTAATAACAGGACCTACTGGAAGTGGAAAAACAACTACAATGTATTCTATTTTAAATGATTTTAAAAATATGGATAAAAATATAGTTACAATAGAAGATCCAGTAGAATATAAGATAGAAGGTATAAATCAAATACCATTGAATACAAAGATAGGACTTAACTTTGCAAATGGGCTTAGATCTATTTTAAGACAAGATCCAGACATTATTATGGTTGGAGAAATTAGAGATGTAGAGACTGCTCAGATAGCAATGAGAGCTGCTTCCACAGGCCACTTTGTTATAAGTACTATGCATACAAATAATTCAGTAGAAGCCATAAATAGATTACTGGATATGGGTATACCTAGATATTTAATAGCATCTTGTTTAAAAGGAATAATTTCTCAGAGATTGGTTAGGAGAGTATGTAACTATTGTAGTGTAGATATTGATGAAGAAGATAATTTAAAACATACTTTTAAAGCTAAAAGAAAGATAAGTATAGGATGTGAAGACTGTAACAAAACTGGATTTAAGGGAAGAGTAGCTTTAAATGAAATTGTGGAAATAGATAAAAAAATTAGAAGAGCGATAGTAGAATGTAAAAATATAGAAGAAATTTATTCTATGGCTAAAGAAGATAATATGATTACATTTGAAGATAGCTTTAAATACTTATTAAAAGAAAATATAACTACAATAAATGAGTGTTTATTAACTAATTTATTTAGTGAAGTGAGGTGAATTTTTGGCAATATATGAATGCTTAGTATATGATAAAAATGGAGAAAGAAAAAATCTTAGCCTTGAGTTTGATTCTCAAAAAGATTTGAATTTTTATGCTATAGAAAACAAATATAAAATAGTTAGAATAAAAAAGAAAAAAGAATTAAAAAAGCAAAAACTAAAAGATAAAGACCTATCTAATATTTGTGAGCAACTTGGGATATTATTATCATCGGGTTGTGAAATCACTAAATCTTTAAAAACAATTCAATTTAGTTTTAACCATAAATTAAAATCAGATCTAAAAAAAGTAAGTGACAATTTACAAAAAGGAAATTCTATTTCAAGCTCATTCCAAAAGACCAACTCATTTCCAGATTTTTTTATACATATGATAAAAGCTGGAGAAATAAGTGGTAGATTAGATGAAATACTTTTAAGCTTGTCTAAATATTATAAAAAAGAACATGAATTTAAAACAAAATTACTCACATCAATGATATATCCTGCTATATTAACATTCATGCTAATAATGGTAGTTATATTTATGCTAGCTTTTGCAGTTCCTAATTTGAAAGAATCTTTTATAAGCACACACACTCAATTGCCTAATAGTACTAAATTATTAATTGTTATGTCAGACTTAGTAAGATACAATTTTGAAACTCTGATAATCTTAATGATGTTAGGAATTATTTTCTTTTATAATTTAATATCTAAATCAGAAAAAATAAAATATGAATTTGATAAGATGATTTTTGAATTTAAATATACAAAAGAAATTGTACAAGCTATAGAGATAAGTAAATTTACAAGGTGTTTTTATATATTAAATAGTAGTGGAATTCAAATTTTAAACTCATTAGACATATCGACAGATGTTATTAAAAATAAATTTATGTATGAAAAAATGAATATTTCAAAAGAGGTTATACAAAAGGGATATAGCATAACAACTTCGCTAGCAATGTCAAATATATTTCCAAATGTTGTTATAGCTATGATGCAAGTAGGAGAAGAAACAGGGAATTTAGAACAAAGTCTAAAGAATATTAATTCAAATTACGACTCTAATTTAGAAACCCTAGTAAATAGAATTTTGAAAATTGTTGAACCGATAATTATTGTAGTTATAGCTATTTCGGTAGGAGCTATTGTTATATCGATAATGATTCCTATATTTGATGCTATAACTTCACTTAAATAAAATAAGGAGTAAATTTATGAAAAATATAAAGAAAAGAATTAATAAAAAAAGAAGAGGATTTACATTAATTGAATTAGTAATGGTTGTTGCTATTTTAGGTACATTATCAAGTATAGCACTAGTTAAATTTACAGATGTAGGGAAAGAAAGCAAAGTAAATTCTGATTATATAACTGCTAGCAATATTGCTACAGCCACTAAATTAGCAATAAATGATGGAGTATCAGATATAACTTTGGACAAATTATCAAAAGAAGGTTATATAGAGGGGACTCCTAAACCTCAAAGTGAGGAAGGTGGTTTTGTAGTGAGTATAGATGATGGAAATATAAATGTTAAAGTGGGTGAAAAAGTTTTTTATCCTAAAACAGAGACTACACAATAATTTATATTATAAGGAGAGATTTATATTAGTAAATTTTTAGCCATAGAAATAGAAGAAAAACAAATAAAGTTAGCATTGATAGAAAATTATTTTGGAAAGATAAAAGTTAAGTTTACAAAAACATTGGATTGTGAATATATAACAGATATGAATACAGTAACCAATTTTGATCAAGTTAGTAAGGTTATAAAAAATGAAATAAGTACTATGAAGTTATTGTTAAATAAAGTTTCATATACTGTTCAGAATAAATACATAATAAATAGGGATGTAGAAATTATTAATACAAATCATAGACAAGATATATTAGGACTTATAAAATACGAACTTATACAATATATGCCAATTGATATAGAAGAATATATTATAAAGTATAAAGTTTTAGAGATTTTTCCAGAAAAAATCAATGCTCAAGTAATATTAATGCCAAAAACAATAAAAAATAATTACAAAGAATTATCTAAGTACTTAAAATTAAAGCCAATAAAATTAGGTGTTAACTTCAATATTTTACAAAACTTAATAGAAGAAGATATATTAGATATTAATAATGAATTAAATATAATTTTAGATATTAAAAAAGATAGATCAAACTTAAATATTGTAAAAAACAAAAGTATAATAAGATCCCACACAATAAATAATGAAGATATTTTTGATTTCATAGCCAAAAATGTATCTGATGTTAATAATATTTACTATTATGGAATAGAAACTAAAAATGTTATTAATATATTAAATGAAAATTATAAAATAGAAAAATTAAATATTAATAATAGAGATTTTCAAACTCAAGGTGACTTAAATAGATTCATTAGTAATGTGGGGTTGATATATTAATGGATTATATAAAGATATTAAACTTTTTTGACGAAAAAGACTATAAGAGGAAATTAACTATATTTCAGTTAACTTCAATAATAATTATATTTACTGTTATTATAGTTAATTTCAATTTATGGATGAAAGTCAATAAGCAAGAAAATGAAATTAATGAGAGGAAAGATAAATTAAATACAGTACAAGAAATAAGTTATATAGATAATAATAACTTAAAAATAAAAGAATCTTATAGAATAATGGATTTGATAAAACATGTAAATATTTTAACTTTAGAAATAGATGATGGAAAATTAAAGATTAAAGGACAAGCTCAAGATTCAGATCAAATTAAATATTTTACTAATGAGATGAAACAAATTAAAAACTTAAAAAACTGTAATATAGAATCAATAAATCAAGAAGGCGATATATATAAATTTGATATGAGTGCCACTATAGGAGGCAATGATGAAATTCAATAAACTTGATAAACAAAAAATACTGATAGTCTCTATATTAGTTTTTGTATTTTTAAACTTAACAGTTGTATACAAGCCTTTAAAAGATAAGTACCAAAGACAGAAAAATCAACTAAAGATAATTAAAAATTTAGAAAAAGAAAAGTTAGAAAAGAAGAAAGATAAAATAAAAGAAGAAAATATTATTATAAGTTTAGAGTCACACTTTAGAGCAAATTTAAATATAAATTATATAAAGTCAATAGATAAAGATAAAACTAAGGTTGCAGAGATTGGAATAACTGGAGTAAGCAATCTTTTAATAGAGAGAATAAAAAAGTTAGAAAATATAAGTAAAGAAATATACATAGAAGGAATGACTATGAGTAAGATAGAAGAAAATAATTTAGAATGTAGTATGAAATTAAGTATATATTAATTTATAAAAAGGTTTTCCTAAGATCTTGTAGAATAAGGTTATAAAGCATTCTACAGGATTTAAGGGGGATCGACATGTTAAATAATATACTTTATATAAATAACTATATTAATGATTTTGAAAGAGATTTTCTTGAGAACAAAAGCAATAGATATGTAGAGATATGTAAAAAAATTTATGGAGCTAATATAGACGAGCTTAGTATACATATTTGGACATCACATATAATGAATGAATTTAATGAGCGTTTAATTAAAAAAGGATCTAATATAAATGGAATAGAAAAATCATCTAATCAAGTATATGACATGTTAAAATTATATAGAAAAAATATGATTGTATATTCATATTTAAAAGGAGTTATATTTGGAAATAATGAATATAATTTAATTAAAGAGTTTAAAATTATATATGAAAAAATTATGAAAGAAAAAAGTGAGATTAATTTAAGAAAAAAAGATTTGAAAAATTTTGAGGAAGTGGAAAGCTATTTAAATAGTATAAAAATTAAAATTTTGGATACACAGAGTATAAAAACTTTAAATGAGAATATAGAAACTTTTTATTTGAAAAAAATTGAAATAGACATAAAAAATACTAATTTAAACTGTGATAGAGAAAAATTGATTAATATAATAAAAGAGTTAATGATAAATGATGCGATAAATCAATATAATGAAGGTATTTTAGATGGAATTATACATAAAATTAATAAAAAACATTGCAAAAACAATAAAATAGTCTTATAGTATAGAATCATTGAAAAAAAGATGATATAATTATAAATTGTATTTAAATTTAGAAATAAAGGAGTGAAAGTAACAGTGTTAGGGAGAAATGAGTTATGCCCATGCGGAAGTGGGAAGAAATATAAAAAATGCTGTTTAAATAAAGATGTTGTGTCGGAAAGAGCTAGTAGAAAAATTGTACTTTCACAAAAACAATATTCACAACTGTACTCAAAACTGTATGAATATTCAAGACAGGAAAAATTTAATGAAGAGTATAAAAAAGCGCAAGAAATGTTTTATATATTAGATGATGAAAATATAAATAAAAAGTTTGAAAGCTTCTTTAACACATACTTTATACAAGATCATATAATGGAAAATAAAAAAGTTATAACTGTTGACTTTTTTGAAGAAAATAAAAATAACTTAACTAAAACGGAAGTAGATATACTAAAGAGTTTATTTGAATCTTATGTGAGCGTATATGTTATAAAAGAAAAACTAGAAGATAAAATTTTATTAAAAGATGCTATAACTGGAGATGAAATATTCACTGAAGATATAAATCTTTTAAATGGATTTAATCAAGGTGATTGTATAATAGCTAGAATAGTTGAAGTTGGAGGAGCACATTTATTATTAGATGTTACAGTAAGCATATCTGAAGCGGTAAAAGATATAGTAGTAAATGATATTAATCACTTCTTCAATCAATATGAAGATCTATATAAAGATATAAAAACTTTCTTAATATATCATACTCATATATTATATAAGTACATCCAACAATTATTAGATCCAAATATTGCTGAATATCTTAAAAATCAAAAAGTAGTTAATGAAAAGAAACAAGAAGAAATAAAAGAAATGATATCTGAAGATGATTGTAAGGTTTCTACTTTACTTAAAGCTCAAGTTGAAGCAGATATATTACAAAAATGTTTAGATTTCTGGAGCGAGTACAAAGCTAATAATAATGAAATAAAAGGGTCTGAGAACGGATGGGCAGCAGCTGTTGAGTATCACATAAGAAAAGAGAATGGACAAGCTGTAACTCAATCTCAGATATCTAAGAAATATGATATAAGTCCAAGTACTTTAGGTAAGAGACATAAAGACTTAAGAATGTAGTATAAAACTTAATTTTAAAATAAACAGAAAGAGGTATACACATGGGTCTTAATTTAGGAAAATCAATTGCTGTATCAACAAGTTATGTAAAATCTAATCCAGCAGTACCAGTATATAAAGGAGAAGAATCTCCAGAAAATTTATATGCGGTAATATACCATATTGAAATAGGGTATAATGAAAAAAGCTTAGAAAAAGCTATGCAATATATAATAATAGACTATAAAGAGTTTGAATTATGTAAAGAATCTAAAGATGAATTAGTAAATATAGCTAAAGAATACTGTAAACAAAACGGTATAAATGATGATGAGCAAACTCAAATTGAATTACTAGATAATGAAGAGGCAGAGAATTTCTTAGAAAAAGTATTCAATAACATGAAGGTTATAAGAGGGTTAATAACTCAAAGAGATTAAGTAACAATACAATTAGAATTAAAAAATAAAAGCTAGGCCCTATAAAGCCTAGCTTTTATTTTTGATAACAATAAAAAGAAAGGAAGACAACTATGTTAAGAGTTTCTAATATAAAATTAGATATAAATGATAGTCTAGATAACATAAAGAAATTAGTACTTAAGAAACTTAAAGTAAATGAAAATGAATTATTAAGTTATAAAATATACAAAGAATCTATAGATGCTAGAAAAAAGGGAAAAATTGATTTTGTATATACTGTAGATGTAGAACTAAAAAATGAAAAAAACATATTAAAGAAATCTAAAATAAAAGATGTAGTAGAGGTTAAAGAAAAAAAATACTTAGACGTAAAAAGTGGTAGTCAAAAACTAGAAAATAAACCTGTTGTTATAGGTAGTGGACCAGCTGGGTTATTTGCATCTTTAGTATTAGCCCAAAGAGGATATAATCCTATTTTATTAGAGAGGGGATTAGACGTTGATACTAGAACAGAAGACATAAAAAAGTTCTGGGAAAGTGGAAAGTTTAATTCAAAATCAAATGTTCAGTTTGGTGAAGGTGGAGCAGGTACTTTTTCAGATGGAAAGCTTACTACAAGAATAAAAGATATTAGATGTAGAAAAGTTCTTGAAGAGCTTGTAAACTTTGGAGCTCCAGAAGAGATATTATATTCTTATAAGCCGCACGTTGGGACTGATATATTAAAAGAAGTTGTAAAAAACATAAGAAAAGAAATTATTAGACTAGGTGGAGAAGTTAGATTTGGAGCCAAAGTAACAGATATAAAAATCAATAATAATAAAATAGAATCAATAACGATAAACAATGAAGAAAAGATTGATGCTGAAGTAGTTATATTGGCTATAGGGCATAGTGCAAGAGACACTTATAAAATGCTTTATGAAAATGGAGTTAAAATAACACAAAAACCTTTTGCTATAGGAGCAAGAATTGAACATCCACAAGAGATGATAAACAAATCTCAATATAAGGAATTTTACAATCATCCAAGATTAGGAGCAGCTGACTATAGGTTAGTTGAGCATACATCAAATGGGAGAACAATATATACATTCTGTATGTGTCCAGGAGGGACTGTTATAGCTTCAGCTTCAGAAGATGGACAAGTGGTTACAAATGGTATGAGTGAGCATGCTAGAGATAAGGAAAATGCAAACAGTGCTGTATTAGTTAATGTTTTACCTGAAGATTTTGGAAGTGATCATCCATTAGCCGGAGTATCATTCCAAGAAAAATATGAAAGACTAGCCTTTGAATTAGGTGGTAAAAATTATAAAGCGCCTATACAACTAGTAGGAGATTTCTTAAATGACAGAGTAAGTAATAATTTAGGAAGTGTAAATCCATCATATAAACCAGGATATAAATTTGTAGATTTAAGGGATTGTCTACCTGAATTCGTGTGTGAGACTATGAAAGAAGGACTTCTTTTATTAGATAAAAAACTACATGGATTTGCAATGGAGGATGCAGTTTTAACTGGAGTGGAAACTAGATCATCAGCACCTATAAGAATTGTTAGAGATGATGAAACTTTAGAATCTATAAATGTTAAAGACTTTTATCCAAGTGGAGAGGGAGCTGGCTATGCAGGAGGTATAGTAACTGCTGCAGTAGATGGAATAAAATGTGCCGAAAAAATAATTACTAAATATTCTGAAATAAATATTTAACGAAAATTTAATAAAAATTTAATATATTTTTAATATTTAACGCAAATTTAACAAAAATATGTTGCTGGTTTGATAAAATGAATGAGGTGCTATATTTGCAGACTAATTTTATAAATATTTCAAGGAGGAAATGAAATTGGATATAGTAATTAGCCTTATGGGAGGATTGGGTTTATTTCTATATGGAATGAACTTAATGGCAGAAGGTCTTGAGAAATCAGCAGGATCTAGACTTAAAAAGATAGTAGAACTTCTTACTAGTAACATATTTATGGGTGTACTTGTAGGAGCGTTTGTTACAGCAATTATACAAAGTAGTAGTGCAACTACTGTAATGGTAGTTGGGTTTGTTAATGCAGGAATAATGAATTTAACACAAGCAATAGGTGTTATAATGGGGGCTAATATAGGAACTACTATAACAGCTCAGCTTGTATCATTTGATTTAAAAGGACTTGCACCAGTAGCATTAGGTATTGGTATAATTTTATATTTATTTGCTTCTAAGCCAAAAACTAAAAATATAGCAGAAATACTTATAGGATTTGGTATTTTATTTACTGGTATGGATTTTATGAAGGAAGCAGTTGAGCCTTTATCAAAATACCAAGGTTTTACAGATATGTTAGTTACTTTTGGAGATCATCCAATCCTTGGGCTTTTATTAGGATTTGGGATAACTGCAATAGTTCAAAGTTCAAGTGCATCTATGGGTATGCTTATAGCTCTAGCATCACAAGGGTTAATACCATTAAGCGCAGCATTACCTATACTATATGGGCAAAATATAGGTACTTGTGTTACATCATTAATATCAAGTGTTGGGGCGTCTAGTAATGCTAAAAGAGCAGCAGTAATGCACTTAATATTTAATGTTTTAGGAACTTTAGTATTCTTAATATTCTTAAATAAGCCAGTTGTTAGTATAGTAACTAGCATGGATCCAGGAGATGTTGCAAGACAATTAGCAAATACACATACATTATTTAATATAGTATCAGTTGTAATTTTATTACCATTTAGCAAGTTTATAATAAAACTTGCAGTAAAACTTGTACCTGAGAAACATACAGATGATGATGATCATAAGGCTATAAAATATCTTGACGAAAGAATGGTTGAAACTCCATCTATAGCTGTTGCAAGTACAGTAAAAGAAACTTTAAGAATGGGTAAAAAAGCTAAAGAAAGTTTAACTTATGCAATAGATGGTTTTGTTGAGAAATCACAAGAAAAAGTTGATAAATCATTTAAAAGAGAAAAGACTGTAAATGAATTACAAAAGGGAATATTAAATTATTTATTAAAATTATCAAAGGCTAATTTAGATGATGATTCTAGAGATATAGTAGATTCACTATTTAACACTGTTAATGATATAGAGAGAATTGGAGATCATGCAGAAAATATAGCTGAGTTAGCACAAGATATAATAAATTCTGATTTCAAATTATCAGGACAAGGAACAGAAGAGGTTAAAGAACTTTATAATAAAGTTATAGCTACATATTCATATGCTCTTGAAGCTATGAAAAATTATGATGTAGACTTAGCATGTAGAGTTATAAAAATGGAAGAACAAGTAGACATGATGGAAAAATCGTGCAGAGCTAACCATATGCATAGATTGAATAATAATTTATGTGATATAGATACAGGTGTTATATTCTTAGATTTAATATCTAATTTAGAAAGAGTATCTGATCATGCAGTAAATATAGCTCAACAAGTTATAGCTAATAAATTAGATTCAAAATAATATTGATATAAAATATATAGAACTCCTGTATAAAATACAGGAGTTTTTTTGTATATAAAAATATTTAAAGGCAAATATTAAAATTAAATTAAAAAAATATTTATAATTAATTGGAAAAAAATAATATTGTTTGATATAATTTTTAGTGTAAAACAAACTTTTAACAATAAGGAAGGGGTAAACTATGAACAAGTTAAATTTTGATTATAGTAACTCTATTGGTTTCTTCAATCAACAAGAAATCGATTGTATGAGTGAATATGTGAAAGTTGCACATAATATGATACATAATAAAACAGGAGAGGGTAACGATTTCTTAGGATGGGTTAACTTACCTGAAAACTATGATAAAGAAGAATTTAATAGAATAAAAAAAGCTGCTCAAAAAATACAACAAGATTCAGATGTATTATTAGTTATAGGAATTGGTGGATCTTACTTAGGTGCCAGAGCTACAATAGAAACATTAGGACATTCTTTTAGAAATAATCTAACTAAAGGAGAAAGAAAATCGCCTGAAGTTTATTTTGTAGGTCAAAATATAAGCTCTACTTATATGCTTGACTTATTAGATGTTATAAAAGATAAAGATGTATCTATAAATGTTATATCTAAATCAGGAACAACTACAGAACCTGCTATAGCATTTAGAGTATTTAAAGATTTCTTAGAAAAAAAATATGGAAAAGAAGAAGCTAGCAAAAGAATATATGCAACAACTGATGCTAAAAAAGGTGCATTAAGAACATTAGCTGAAGAAGAAGGATATGAAACTTTTGTTATACCTGATGATGTAGGTGGACGATTCTCAGTTCTAACTCCAGTTGGATTATTACCAATAGCTGCATGTGGAATAGATATAGATGCCATAATGCAAGGAGCTAAAGATTCTATGGATGATTTTTCAAATCCTGAATTATCTAAAAACTATAGTTATCAATATGCTGTAGTTAGAAATATACTTCATAGAAAAGGTAAAGATGTAGAACTTATGGTTAACTATGAGCCAAGCTTACACTATGTAGGTGAATGGTGGAAGCAACTATATGGAGAAAGTGAAGGTAAGGATAATAAAGGTATATATCCTGCTTCAGTAGACTTCTCTACAGACTTACATTCTATGGGTCAATACATACAAGAAGGTAAAAGAATATTATTTGAAACAGTTTTAAATGTTGAAAAACCTAGAAGAGAAATAACTATAAATGAAGAAAAGATAGATTTAGATGGATTAAACTATTTAGCAAATAAAACAGTTGATTTTGTAAATAAAAAAGCATTCCAAGGTACATTATTAGCTCATACAGATGGATCAGTTCCAAATTTAGTAGTTAACATACCAACATTAGATGAGTATAACTTTGGATACTTAGTATATTTCTTTGAAAAAGCATGTGCTTTAAGTGGATATATATTAGGAGTAAATCCATTTAATCAACCAGGAGTAGAAGCTTATAAGAAAAATATGTTTGCATTACTAGGTAAGCCAGGATTTGAAAAAGAGAAAGAAGAATTAGAGAAAAGATTAAAATAATTAAGGTTTACTTAAGGATATTAATATAAAATAAACACTATATAGAAGATACTCTATATAGTGTTTTTTATTTTAAGTATATTGAAAAGAAAATTATCAAATAATATTATTAAATTTTGGGTATAACTTAAAAATATGAAAATCAGGAGGGATTAGTACATGAGTGAAAATGGAAAGAAAACTAGCATATCGCTAATTATAATTGTAAGTATAATAAGTGCTATGATAGGAAGCTTTATGACAGTATTTATATTTGGAGATAAACTAGGATCGAAAAACAATAATCAAAGTAAACAAAGTATAGTTGTAAATGATAGTGGAAAAGCACAGAATGTATATCATGCAGTTACAGATAAAGCAATGCCTTCAGTTGTAGGGATAACAACAACTACAATAGATACAAATAACATGTTTGCAATACCTCAAGAATCTCAAGGGGTAGGAACAGGATTTATAGTAGACTCAAAGGGATACATATTAACAAATTCACATGTTGTTTCAGATGGTAAGGCATCAGATGTTAACGTATTATTTAACGATGGGTCAACTACAAAAGGGAAAGTCTTATGGAATGATCCTACTATAGATTTAGCTATCGTAAAAGTAGATAAAACAGGACTTACAGTAGCAGATTTAGGAAATAGTGATGATGTGAGAACTGGTGACATAGCAATAGCTATAGGAAACCCATTAGGACTAGAATTCCAAAAAAGTGTTACACAAGGTATAATAAGTGGTCTTGATAGAAGTATTGATACAGGTAAAGGAAGTAGCATGACAGGGCTTATACAAACAGATGCAAGCATAAATCCTGGAAACAGTGGAGGACCATTATTAAACGATAAAGGTCAAGTTATCGGGATAAATACAGCAAAAGCATCAGGTGCAGAAGGATTAGGATTTGCAATTCCTATAAATACAGCAAAACCAATAGTAGAGCAGATAATAAAAGATGGTAAATTTGAGAAAGTAACATTAGGAATTAAGGGTATTGATGTTAAAACTTTTGAAACTGCTACAGGTACAGATTTAGCAGCTGATGAAGGTGTTTATGTAGCTGAAACATTAAATAATACTCCAGCACAAAAATCAGGAATACAAGCTGGTGATGTTATAGTTAAGGTAGGAGATAACAAAATAACTTCTATGTCAGATTTAAATAAAGCTCTATACAAATACTCTGTAGGACAAAGTGCAGATATATCAGTAAATAGAGGTGGAAAAGATATGAGTATAAAAGTCAAATTTTAATAATTAAAATAAAAAAAGATGGGATTTAAATCCCATCTTTTTTATTCTGCAATTTTACTTTTGCTACTAGGGCAAGCTCCTTGGCTTGAGCACCCAGAGCATCCAGAGCAACCATTGCTTTTTGATTTCATATTTTTATAAAGAATTAAAAGTGCTATGGCAATTATTATACCACCTATAGCTAACTCTATTATTGAAGAAGCAGGAGCGCCTTCAAATAATAATGAACCTACAATTTTAACTATAAATGCTGCAACCCAAGCAACTGCAAATTGATAAGTTGCTGAGATTATCATCATTTTATTTCCGTACTCTTTTCTCATTGTAGAAAGAGCAGCTATACATGGAGTGTATAATGCAGAGAACACTAAAAATCCATATGCAGTTACCGCTGTAAATGTTTGAGGTAAAACAGTATTTAAATCACCATAAACTATTTCCATTGTACTTATAACAACTTCTTTTGCACTTATTCCAGTTAATACAGATATACCTGCTCTCCAATCACCAAATCCTAAAGGTGCAAATATAGGAGCTATTAAATGTCCTAGTGAAGCTAAGAAACTATGATCTATATTATCTGTAAATCCTTGGAAGTTAAATGATGATAACATCCATATAACAACAGACATAGCAAACATTATAGTACAAACTTTTATTAAGAAGCCTTTAGCTTTATTCCAAGTATTTTTTAATAATCCATTAATTGTTGGAAGTTTATATTCTGGAAGTTCAAGAACAAATGGTTCTACTTCTGTCTTATAAACTGTTTTATTTAAAACTAGAGCTATTATTATAGCAACTACTATACCTAATAAATAAAGAGATGTAGTTACGATAGCTGCATTCTTACTGAAAAATATAGAAACAAATAATGCATATACTGGAAGCTTAGCACCACAAGTCATAAGAGGCGAAATAAGTGCAGTAATTTTTCTATCTTTTTCACTTTCTAGCGTTCTAGTTGCCATTATTGCTGGTGAAGCACATCCGAATCCCATAATCATAGGTATAAATGCTTTACCAGATAATCCAACTTTTTTCATTACATTATCCATTAAAAATGCTGTTCTAGCCATATAACCACTGTCTT
This sequence comes from Paraclostridium sordellii, assembly GCF_000953675.1. NCBI lineage: Bacteria > Bacillati > Bacillota > Clostridia > Peptostreptococcales > Peptostreptococcaceae > Paraclostridium > Paraclostridium sordellii. Next base: position 225,078 of record NZ_LN679998.1, read on the forward strand.
CAAAGAATGACATTCCTAAGAATAATACAAATATTAATGGGAAGAATGGTAATGCACCACCTAGACCACCTATTAAACCTTTAACTATTAAAGAGTGGAACCAAGGGCTAGAATTCGCTAACAATGCATCAGCAGGAATTGCTAAATAAGTATCTATTAATGTTTCTGTTAGCTCTTGCAGCGGTCCACCAACCCAGTCAAAAGTAAATTTAAATAATATCAGTAAAGCTGCTATAAATATAGGATAAGCTAATATAGGATTTAATATTATATTATCTATTTTACTACTTATGCTTTCCTTATTTTTAAATCCTGACTTCATAGATTTACTTAATATTTTTTCTATTTCTTTGTATGTGTTTAACTCATTTCCGAAATCTTTTCTATAATTAAAGCTAGATGATAAAGTTGATTTTATATCATTTTCTATATTTTCTAGACCTTCTTTTTTCTTAGCTATTATAGGAACTACTTTAACGCCTAATTCTTTTTCTAACTTTTTAGCATCTATGTGAATTCCTTTTGCTTCAGCTACATCAATCATATTAAGAAGTAATACAATAGGTTTATTATATTGCATAAGTTGAGTAGTAAGATATAAGTTTCTATCTAAACTAGATGCATCAACTATGTTTAATATTAAATCTACGTCGCCTTCTTCTAAAAATTGCTTAGATACTTTTTCTTCATTTGAAAATGTATCCATTGCGTATATACCAGGAAGATCTACAATTTTTATATCTTCGCTTATAAAACCTTCTTTTTTCTCTATGGTAACACCCGGCCAGTTACCTACATATTGTTTAGAACCAGTAAGTATGTTAAAAACTGTTGTTTTACCTACATTGGGGTTACCTAATAATGCTACATTAATCAAGTTGATACCTCCTTATTTTAAGCTTATATTTTTTGCGTCATTTTTTCTTATTGCTAAATCAAATCCTCTAAAACGAACTAATATTGGATCTCCTAATGGAGCTATTTTTCTTACTTCTATTTCAGTATCGTTTGTACAGCCAAGAGCTAACAACCTTTTTGCTAATTTTTCGTTTCCATATATATTATCTATGATGCCTTTTTGACCTACCCTTAAATCGTAAACAGTCATCATTAACACCTCCTAATGAGTTTCATTCTCAATTAATCATAATATAAATATATCATTTTATATTCAAAAAGTCAATAAATAGTGATTATTATATAAAAAATAAATAATTTATATTTTAAATAGGATATTATATAATTGATTTATGTACATATAATTAAGGGGGATATAGCATGAAAACAAAGAAGTTGACGTATATGGCATTGATGGTAGGATATAGTTTGATTTTATATATATTAGAAAGTTATATACCAAATCCTCTAATTGCAATATTTCCAGGAGCAAAGCTAGGGCTTACCAATATAATTACTTTAACCTGTCTAGTTATATTTGGATTTAAAGATACTTTTATAATTTTATCTATTAGAATATTGATGTCTTCTATATTTGCAGGTCCAATTTCTTATTTAATGTTTAGTATAGTAGGTGGATATTTAAGTTTGTTTTTTATGACAGGGGCTTTGAAATTAAAAAAATTCTCTTTAATAGGAGTAAGTGTTTTAGGAGCGATAGGACATAATATAGGTCAGCTAATTGTAGCTAGTTTAATTATAAAAAATGCTATGATATTTAGTTATTTACCTTATATGTTAATAGCATCAATAATTACAGGTGTATTTGTTGGAATTACATCGAAATACATGGTTAATAAAATGCCCTATATTAGTAAAACGTTTGTTGACATAAAGGGGAAAACATTGTTAAAATATAAGTAAATATATATAAATTTGTAACAGTGGTGATAAGATGACTAAAAATGAGATGGTTTTACTAAAGAAGGAAATTGAAACATTAAGAGAAGAAATAAACACTTATATAGAATATCCTGATATATTCAAAGAAGAATTGGTTAGTACTAGCAATAAGATTGATGAAGCAATAAACAAGTATATAAAGTTAAGCCAAGGGTCTTCTAAGTAAAAGGGAAGACTTTTTGTATTCTAAGGAATTACAACCTTAGATTTAGGTTGTAATTCCTTAGAATACAAACTTTTTTAGATTTAGGTATAAGATTTTAATAAAAAGCTAATAATTTATAATTGATATATAATTGTTGAAAGAAAGGTATTAAACATGATTCTAGCAAGGATTATAAACTCAATTATAATAATTTTATGTGCGTATATTTTACTAAAATTAATACAATACTTTTTGAAAAAACTGTTTGAATTAACTAGATTTGATGTAAGATATGAAAATACTTTAAGTAGTGTTTTATGTTCCATGGCGTATTATATTATATTTATTCTTACCATAATACTGTTACTAAAAGAATTTAATATAGTTGATGTTACAAAGTTTGGCACTCTAGTAACTGGAGCAAGTATAGTTGGGTTAATTGCTGGAGTAGCTTCACAAAGTATACTAAAGGATATTTTTAACGGTTTTTTTATCATATTTGAAAAGCAAATACAAGTCGGAGACTTCGTGATTCTAAATGAAGAGTTTAGGGGAACTGTCGAAGAAATTGGTTTGAGAAGTACTAGTTTAAGAGATTGGGATTTGAGAAGAGTTACTATCCCAAATGGAAATATATTAAGTATTAGAAACTATAGTAGAAATACTATGAGAGTTGTTGTAAATGTCAGAGTATCATATGAAGAAGATCCTATGAAGGTAATAAATGCCTTGGAAGAAGTATGTGATATTCTAAATGAAAGACATAAAGAAATATTGAGTATTAAAAAAAATAAAGAAAGCTATGGTAAATTTAAAGTATATGGAGTTACTGATATAGAAGAAAGCCCCATAGGAGCAAAGTATACTATAACAGGAATTGTACAATCCAATAAGTATTTTAAGGTATTAAAAGATACAAAACTTCAAATATTAATAACTTTTAAAGACAATGGAATAAATATAGCATATCCTACACATATAAATGTTATAAAGGATAATATAAATGATTAAATTTAGGGCTATTAAATATAGCCCTTTTTTATTTGCTTACTTTTTATAGTTATAATATATTCGTAATAATGACTAGCCCAAGTGAAATATAAATAGATATAAGCTATAAAAGGGAGGAGATCATTATAACGGCGATAGATATTATTACTAGGCTATTAATCGCACTTATTATAGGTGGACTTACAGGTCTTGAAAGAGAAAAATCTTATCAGTTTGCAGGGTTTAGGACTCATATACTTGTTGCTGTAGGATCTTGTATAACATCTATAACATCAGTGATATTATTTATAGATTATGGAGGTAAAACAAGTTTAGATCCATCTAGATTAACAGCTCAGGTATTATCTGGGATAGGATTTTTAGGTACAGGAGCTATTCTTAAAAATTCAAGTGGGATAAGAGGGCTTACAACTGCAGCTGGTATATGGGCTACTGCTTGTATAGGAATTGCAATTGGTTATGGGCAATATACTCTTGGAATTCTTGCTTGGGTATTTGTATTAATAACTTTATATATATTAAAGAACATAGATAAATTACTTTTTAGGAAAAAACAAAATATTTTAACTATAGAAGTAGATGATATAAACATCATTTCTACTCTGTATAATAAATTAGAAAAATCACAAATTAAAATTAATAATATAGACATAAATAATGGAGATAAGGGATATATAGTTAATTTTTTTATTGTTTATGATAGACGAATTATGGTAGAAAAGATAATATTAGAGTTAAATGATTTAAAAAATATAATAAGTATAGATTATTTACATTAAAATATATAAAATAAGTATAGCTATAAAAAAGTTGAGGTGTGTGAAGTGAAGACAAACATAAGAGTAATAGTAGAAGGATCTACAGATTTCCCAAAAGAACTCTTGGATGAAATGGGAGTTAAAATTGTAGGAATCAATATCGCATTTGGAGAAGATCACTATATAGGTGGAGTAGATATAACTGAAAAAGAATTTTATAAAAAAATGAAAGAAAGTAAAGAATTACCAAAAACATCTAGTCCATCTCCTGAAAGATTTATAGAGATGTTTGAGCATTGTGAAGAAGAAGAAATATTAATAGTGACATTAACATCTAAATTATCTAGTACATATAGCAGTGCTGTACTAGCTAAGAATATCTATTTAGAACACAACCTAGGAAGTAACAAAAGAATTGCAGTTGTAGATTCGTTAAGTGGGTCTATAGGTGTAGGATTAATGGTATATAAAGCGAATAAATTGATACAAGAAGGGAAATCGTTAAAAGAAGTTGTTGACTACTTAGAAGACATCAAAAAAGATATAGCTTTTTATGGGGTATTAGACACTCTTGAAAACGCTATCAAGGGCGGGAGAGTAAATCCAATAGCGGGCAAATTAATAAATGCACTTAATTTTAAAGTCATTATAGAAATTGCAGAAGGTGAAGTTAAACCTATAGATAAAGCTAGAGGAGAAAGCAATAGCATGAAAAAGCTATTTGAAAGAGTTAAAAATAACGTACATGACATAAAAAATAAAACTTTGGTCATAGGACATGCAAATTGTGAAGAAAAAGCTTATAAAATTGCAAAACATATAGAAGAAAATTATGAACATAAGGATATAATAATATCAAGTATAGGTCCTGTAATGGGAACTTACACTTCTGAAGGAGCTATATTAATAGCTGTACTTTAAAACTATAAGCTTAGAAAAGGAGCAACGAATATGGGCGTAGATAGAACTTCAATAGAAGATAAGTTTAAATGGAATATCGATACTATGTATCAATCAAATGAATCAATTAAAGATGACATTGATAAAGTAAACAGTATCATAGAGGAATTGAAATCGTATAAAGGAAAGATTTCTTCTAGTAAAGAAAACCTTTATAAAGTATTAAGTAACTCTGAAAAGGCATCAAGAATCCTTCAAAACTTATATGTATACACTCACATGAAACAGCACGAAGATACTCGTAATAATGAAAATCAAGCAAGAGCAACAAAAGCAGAAATGCTATCAACAGAACTATCAATGGCTACATCATACATAGTTCCTGAAATAATTGCTATGGATGAAAATAAGTTAAAAGAATATCTAGAAGATGAAAAGTTAAGTTTTTATAAAAAATATGTAGATGAAATTTTAAGAGATAAACCACATACCCTTACAGAAAAGGAAGAAGAAATATTAGCTGGTGTATCGGATTTAAGTACAGTTCCTGAAAATGTATATGAGATGTTCTCTTTTGCCGATTTAAAATTTCCTGAAATAAAAGGAGAAGATGGTAAAGACATAAGAATAACTCATGGTAATTATTCGACTTTCTTAAAAAGTAAAGATAGTAGAGTAAGAAAGGATGCTTTTGAAGCTGTATACTCAACATATGAAGATTATAAAAATACTTTTGCATCAACATTATATGGAGGAATAAAAAGTGAAATTTTCTATTCTAAGATGAGAAATTATAAATCTGCAATAGAAAGTTCATTATTCCAAGATGATATTAGTGTAGGTGTATACTACAATTTAATAAGTGCAGTAGATGAAAACTTAGATACCTTAAATAGATATGTAGATATAAGAAAAAAATATTTAAATATTGATGAGATGCACATGTATGATTTATATGTACCTATAACATCTAACTTTGATATGAAGATAACTTATGAAGAAGCACAAGATATAATACTGAAGGCTTTAAAACCATTAGGTGAAGAATATCTAAGCATAGTAAAAAGAGCATTCAATGAGAGATGGATAGATGTGTATGAAAATGAAGGTAAGCAAGGTGGTGCTTATTCTTGGGGAAGTTATGATTCATCTCCATATATATTAATGAGTTATAAAGATGACTTAAATTCACTATTTACATTAATCCATGAATTAGGACATTCAATGCACAGTTATTACTCAAAGCATAATCAAGAATATTTATATTCTTCATATAAAATATTTGTAGCAGAGGTTGCATCTACTTTAAATGAATTACTTTTAGTTAACTATCTATTAGAAAATTCAAGTTCTAAGGAAGAAAGAATATATTTATTAAATTATTACTTAGAACAATTTAGAACTACTGTTTATAGACAAACTATGTTTGCAGAATTTGAAAAGATAACTCACGAGAGAGTAGAAGCTGGTGAACCACTTACTGCTAAAGAATTTACTGATATATATTATGATTTAAATAAAAAATATTATGGTAAATCATGTATAGTAGATGAGGAAATTGGATTAGAATGGGCAAGAATTCCTCATTTTTATTCTAATTTTTATGTATATAAGTATGCAACAGGATTTTCAGCAGCCAGTGCTTTAAGTGAGAAAATATTAAATGAAGGTAAAAGTGCAGTTGAAAAATATATAGAGTTTTTAAAAAGTGGAGGTTCGGATTATCCACTTAATCAGCTAAGAGCAGCTGGTGTTGATATGGAGAAAAAAGAATCTATAGAAAAAGCATTAGATGTATTTAAAGAATTAGTAGAAGAATTAGAAAGAGAATGTTAATTAACATTCTCTTTTTTTATGCAAAAATACATCAAAATATTAAATTTACCTTAACTTAACACAACTTTACTTCTATTTAACCTTATTTACTTTTAGTTAACTAATATCTAATTTACATTTAACATAAGTAATTTATTATTTAAATATAGAAAAAATTATTTAAGATTTAAACGAGGACAGTATTTAATTAAGAATATATGAATTTAAAACGAATTTTTAAATTACGGAGGAAGTATTTATGTTTAGTAAAAAAATAGGAACTTTATTGGCAAGCACAGTGATTGTAGGATTATTAGCTGTAGGTTGTGGAACAACAGGTTCAAGGTCAGATAAAGTAGCTATATCGGGATCAACATCAGTTGGACCAGTTATAGAAAAAGAAGCAGAAGAATTTAAAGCAGAAAACCAAGATGTATCGATTGAAATAAATCAATTAGGATCATCGGCAGGTATAAAAGATGCAATAACTGGAGTAGCTCAAATAGGTATGGCATCTAGGGACCTTAAACCAGCAGAAAAGAAAGAAGGACTTAAAGAGACTAATATAGCATATGATGGAATCGCTATAATAACTCATAAAAATAATAAAGTTAAAAATATTACTATGAATCAAATAAAAGATATATATACAGGAAAAATAACTAACTGGAAAGAAGTTGGGGGTAAAGATGCTCCTATAGTAGTTGTTTCAAGAGAAGAAGGGTCAGGTACAAGAGATGCTTTCCAAGAAATAGTAGGATATAACTCAACTGAATTAGTTAAAGAAGCTCAAATAAGTGATGGAAATGGGAATATAAAATCAACAGTATCTAGTAATGAAAATGCAATAGGATTTACATCTTTTAGCTATGTTGATAATAGTGTAAATGCATTAGATGTAGATCAAATTTCTCCAACATCACAAAATGCTAAAAATGGAGATTATAAATTAGCTAGACCGTTTTTATTGGTGTATAAAGAGAAAGCGCTATCAGAAAATGGAAAGAAATTTATAGATTATATATTAAGTGAAGAAGGTCAAAAAATTGTATCAGAAGAAGGATTAATAAGTGTTAAGTAATTGCTAAATAACTAGTAATTAAAATGGAGGTATTTATGTTAGCTAAGGAGCAACTAGTTGATTCTAGGAACAATAATAAAATGAAATATACAATGGAAAAAATAGCTAAAAGCATATTTATGCTAAGTGCATTAGTAGCTGTAATAAGTTTATTACTTATAATAGGATTTGTTTTTTACAAAGGACTTACACCATTTATATCGAAAGGATATTCTTTTATAGATTTTATAACAGGTGCATCTTGGGTTCCAAGTGCGGATCAATATGGAATACTACCGATGATAGTTGCATCTATAATATCTACAATAGGGGCATTATTAATAGGGGCTCCTATTGGAATACTTACAGCAGTTTTTATAGCTGAAGTTGCACCTAAAAAAGTAGCTAAATTTATAAGTTCAGGAGTGGATTTATTAGCAGGAATACCATCTGTACTATATGGATTATTTGGCTTAGCAATAATAGTTCCGACTATACAAAATATATTTAATTTACCTAAAGGACAAAGCTTATTAGCAGTAGTATTGGTTTTATCTATAATGATGCTCCCTACAATAATAGCAGTTTCAAAGACAGCTATTAAGGCGGTACCTAATGCTTATAGAGAAGGTTCTTTAGCTCTTGGAGCATCAAAGATAGAAACTATATTTAAAGTAGTTTTACCTGCAGCTAAATCAGGAATATTAGCAGCGGTAGTTTTAGGAACGGGAAGAGCTTTAGGAGAAACAATGGCTGTGATGTTAGTTGCTGGGAATTCACCAGTTTTACCAAACTCTATTATGGATAGCGTAAGACCTCTTACAACAAACATAGCATTAGAGATGGGATATGCATTCGGAACACATCAAGAAATGTTATTTGCTACAGGAGTAGTATTATTTACATTTATACTAATACTGAACTTAGTATTAAGTAAACTTTCTAATAAGGCAGGCATGTAATATGAGAAAAATAAAGGAAAATATATTAAAATATGCAGTTTTACTGTCAGCGGTATTTACGATAGGAATGTTAGCTGTAATAGTTGGTTTTATATTTATAAAAGGTATAGGAGGTATAAACTTAAATTATTTAATTAGTGATTACTCAGCTGTAGGCAGTGGAGGAATACTACCAATGATAGTTACAACTTTATATACTGTATTTTTATCAATATTAGTTGCTACACCTATTGGAGTATTAGCAGCAGTTTATCTTCAAGAGTATGCTAAAAAAGGTAAAATTGTTGATATTGTAAGGTTTGCAACAGAAAGTTTGGCAGGTATTCCATCTATTGTATATGGTTTATTTGGAGGTATATTCTTTGTTGTTACATTACAAATGGGGTACTCTATAATTGCTGGTTCTTTAACTGTAGCAATAATAATTTTACCAGTAATAATACGTACTACAGAAGAAGCATTAAAAACAGTTCCAGATGGATATAGAGAAGCATCTTTAGCAATGGGAGCGACAAAGTTTCAAACACTATATAAGGTTATAATTCCTAGTGCATTACCAGGTATATTATCAGGAATAATATTATCTATAGGACGTGTAGTTGGAGAATCTGCAGCAATACTATTAACAGCAGGTACGGTTGCACAAATGCCAGGATCTATATTTGATAGTGCGAGAACATTAACAGTTCAATCTTACTTAATAGCAAAAGAAACTGGTGATATACAAGCAGCAGCTAGTGTAGGAGTAGTATTAATAGTAATAGTTTTATGTTTAAATACTTTAGCTAAGTTTATAGTTAAAAAGTTTAGTAAGGAGAGCTACTAAGATGAATAATATAAAAATAAATGTAGGAAATTTAGAGTTGTTTTATGGAGATAATAAAGCTTTAAAAGGTATAAATATGAAGATAAAAGAAAATAAAGTTACAGCGCTTATAGGACCTTCAGGCTGTGGGAAATCAACGTTTTTAAGAACATTAAACAGAATGAATGACTTAATAGAAGGTGTTAGAATAAAAGGAGAAATATTAGTTGATGGAGAAGATGTATATAAGTCTGATGATGTTATAAAACTACGTACAAAAGTAGGAATGGTTTTTCAAAAACCTAATCCATTCCCTATGAGTATATATGATAATGTTGCATATGGACCAAGAATTCATGGGATAAAAGATAAAGCTACTTTAGACAAAATAGTTGAAGAAAGTTTAAGAGGAGCAGCTATCTGGGAAGAAGTAAAAGATAGATTAAATAAATCTGCATTAGGTTTATCTGGAGGGCAGCAACAACGTATATGTATAGCTAGAACTATAGCTATGAAGCCAGAAGTTATACTAATGGATGAGCCTACATCTGCACTAGACCCAATTTCTACATCTAAGGTAGAAGAATTAATAGAAGAATTGAAAGATAAATTTACTATAGTAATTGTTACTCATAACATGCAACAGGCAGCTCGTGTATCTGATGAAACGGCATTTTTCTTATCAGGAGAAGTTGTTGAATTTCATGAAACTAAAACTATATTTACTAACCCAAGAGATAAGCGTACGGAAGATTATATAACGGGAAGATTCGGATAGGATATTTAGGTTAAACTATAAAACAATCAATAAAAGGAGTTAAAATATGATCAACAGTAGCTTAGAGTTAAATATAAATACACTTATAAACTACACATTAAAAATGTTTGATAAGAGCGAAGAAATTTTAGAAAATTCTATGAAATATATGATAAGTAAAGATGTAGAAAATGCAAAGAAAATTTCTAAAGAAGATGACGAAATAGATGATTTAAGAGATTATATAAGAGATAGAAGTATTGAGCTTATGGCTTTAAAACAACCTATGGCAAAAGATTTAAGAGTTATATATGCTTTAGAAAGTATATGTTTAGAATTAGAGAGAATAGGAGATTATTCTGTTAATATAGCTGATGAAGTTGTAAAAATTGGAGAAGAAGAGTATATAAAAGAACTAATAGATATTCCTAAAATGAAAGAAGTTTGTATAGATATGATAAAGAGTGCGAAAAATGCTTTAGAAGATAAAGATGAGAAATTAGCATATAATACAGCTCTTAAAGATGATTTTATTGATAAATTATATGATCAAGTTCAAGAGCATACACTTAGAATTATGCATGAAAAAGAAATAAATATAGATCAAGGAGTAAGGCTTTTATTCATTGGCAGATATTTAGAAAGAATTGGAGATCATACAACAAATATATGTGAAAAAATAATATATGCACTAAAAGGTGATATGATAGAGATTGGATAAAACTACAAATTAAGTAGTTTTATTTTTTTATGCTAATATTTTATAAACTATAAACATATTTATTAAATAGAGGCTATAGATATTAATATAAGTGGTAATAATTATTATTATATAGTTCTTATTAATTACATAAAGGGGAAATGGGGATGAAGAGAAGAATTAAACCTATTTTATTAAATTTGTTTATAGTAGGTATACTTTTATTTTTAATATTTCTTATGTACGAAAATATTTTTGAAAGAACTCAAGAGGACACAAATAGCAACATAGAGGTCAAGCTATTAGATAGTGATGCATTAACACTAACTCAACTTATGCTAAAAACTAGTGATATTTGTAATAGAGGGCCAAGACCTAAGCCAGAAAAAATTGCATATATAACTATAGATGATGGACCTTCAAAATATACTGATGAGATTTTAGACATACTTAGAAAAAATAATGTAAAAGCTACTTTTTTTATGATAGAGGGAAATATGAAAACATATCCTGAAGCATTAAAAAATATAGCTAAAGAAGATCATTCTCTAGGATTTCATAGTGTGAGCCATGACATAAATGTTTTATATAAAACACCTGAGGCAACTGTCAATGAGTTTAACAAATGTAAAAATACTTTAGAAAAAATAACTAATAAAATATCTAACTTAATAAGATTACCATATGGAAGTAAACCATATGCACCAAAAGAATCTTACGAAGAGTTATTAAAAGAGGGTTATAAAATTTGGGATTGGAACTTAGATACACAAGATTGGAGAGCTACATCAGAACAAATAGTTGAAAGTGTAAAAACATATGGCCCTCAGCATAAAGAGATAGTTTTACTTATGCATGAAAAAGAACAAAGTGTAAGAGCTCTTCAAGGAATAATAGATGAATTAGAAAATCAAGGATATACTATACTTCCTATTGAAGAGAGAGAAAATCCTAAAAATTTCTGGAAACAAAATTTAAGTAAATGAATATAATGCTTATAAATATTGACAATAATAATATGGATTATATATAATTAAAAGATAAATAGAATAATTAAAGACTAAGAAAAAGAGGAGTATGCAAGCTCAACTTACAGAGAGGAAAGTTCATCGGCTGAAAAACTTTCTAAGAAATGAATTGCAGAAGGTAGCTTTGGAGTTTCTAAGCAGAAATAGTAGTAAGCTTAGACGGTGAGAATCGTTAAATTCATTAAGAGTTATATAAATTTTAAATTTCAAGTTTATATAAAATTAAGGTGGTAACGCGAGCTTTTCGTCCTTAAATGGATGTAAAAGCTCTTTTTTATTTATAGAAAATTAATTTTAAAATATCAAAATAATAGGAGGAATCTATATGGAAAATACTAACTTATCAAAAACGTATAATCCAAAAGACTTTGAATCAAGATTATATTCAAAGTGGGTAGAAGAGGGATTATTTAAATCTAAGCCAAACCCAAATAAAAAGCCATTTACAATAATGCTTCCCCCACCAAATATAACAGGACAATTACACATGGGGCATGCTCTTGATCATACTTTACAAGATATACTTATAAGATGGAAGAGAATGGACGGTTATGAAACTTTATGGCAACCAGGAACAGACCATGCATCTATAGCAACAGAAGTTAAGGTTGTTGAAAGAATTAAAGAACAAGAAGGAAAAACTAAATACGAACTAGGAAGAGAAGAGTTCTTAAAAAGAGCTATGGACTGGAGAAATGAGTTTGGTAGAAAAATAGTTGACCAAATGAAGCAGTTAGGAGATTCTTGTGACTGGGATAGAGAAAGATTTACAATGGATAAAGGATGTAATGAAGCTGTTACTGAGTTCTTTGTGAAACTATATGAAAAAGGTCAAATATATAGAGGAAACAGAATAATAAACTGGTGTCCAGATTGTAAAACTACATTATCTGATGCAGAGGTTGAACATGAAGAACATGATGGAAAGTTCTATCATATAAAATATCCAATATCAGGTAGTGATGAGTTTTTAGAAATAGCTACAACTAGACCAGAAACAATGCTAGGAGATACAGGTATAGCAGTAAACCCTGAAGATGAAAGATACACTCATTTAGTAGGAAAACATGCAGTACTTCCTTTAATAGGTAGAGAACTTATAATAGTTGCTGATGATTATGTTGATTTAGAGTTTGGTACAGGTGCAGTTAAAATGACTCCAGCGCATGACCCTAATGACTTTGAAGTAGGTCAAAGACATAATCTTGAAAAAATAAATGTAATGAATGAAGACGGAACTATGAATAAATTAGCTGGTAAGTACGAAGGTATGGACAGATATGAGTGTAGAAAGCAACTTATAGCTGACTTAGATGAAGCTGGATACTTAATAGCTATAAAAGATCATAATCACAATGTAGGGTCTTGCTATAGATGTAAAACTGTAGTTGAACCAAGATTATCTGATCAATGGTTCGTTAAGATGGATGAATTAGCAAAACCTGCTATAGATATATTAAAGAAAAAAGATTTACAATTTGTGCCTGATAAGTTTGATAAAACTTACTTACAATGGTTAGAAAATATAAGAGACTGGTGTATATCAAGACAGTTATGGTGGGGTCACCAAATACCAGCTTATTACTGTCAAGAGTGTGGTGAGGTAGTTGTAGCTAAAGAAATGCCTACAGCTTGTCCTAAGTGTGGACATACTCACTTTAAGCAAGATGAAGATGTATTAGATACATGGTTCTCTTCAGCTTTATGGCCTTTCTCAACTTTAGGATGGCCTCATAATACAGAAGAATTAAATTACTATTATCCAACAAGTGTTCTTGTAACTGGATACGATATAATATTCTTCTGGGTTGTAAGAATGGCATTTGCAGGAATGTTCTGTATGGGAGAAACTCCATTTGAACATGTATTAATACATGGACTAGTTAGAGACTCAGAAGGTAGAAAAATGAGTAAATCTCTAGGAAACGGAATAGATCCATTAGAAGTTATCGATCAATATGGAGCTGATGCTTTAAGATTTATGTTAGCTACTGGAAACTCTCCAGGAAATGATATGAGATTCTATATGGAAAGAGTTGAATCTGCTAGAAACTTTGCAAATAAATTATGGAATGCATCTAGATTTGTATTTATGAATATAGATGAAGATATAATGGAAGGTGTTACTAGAGAATCAGTAGAAGGTAATATGACTTTAGCTGATAAGTGGATAATATCAAGAGCTAATAATGTTGTTAAGGAAGTTACTGACAACATGGATAAGTTTGACTTAGGAATAGCTGCTCAAAAGATATACGACTTTGCCTGGTCAGAATACTGTGACTGGTATATAGAAATAGTTAAACCAAGATTATACTCTGATGATAAAGCTGCTAAACAAACAGCTTTATATACATTAACATATGTATTAGAGAAGATATTAAAACTTCTTCACCCATATATGCCATTTATAACAGAAGAGATATATACTCACCTTCCAACTGTAGAAGGAAGTATAGTAGTTGCTGAGTTCCCTCATTACAATGAAGCTGATAATATGGCTAAAGAAGAAGAAATGATGAACTTAACAATGGATGGTATAAGAAATATAAGAAATGTAAGAGCTGAAATGAATGTACCACCATCAAAGAAAGCTAAAGTTATAATAGTTCCAACAGCTGAAAAGAAAGAAGCTATGGTAGAAGGATTAGACTACTTTGTAACATTAGCATCTGCTTCAAATGTTGAAATAGTTGAAGATGAAACTAATATACCAGAAGATGCAGTAAGTGTTGTTATAGATGGAGTTAAAATATTTATACCTCTTGATGAATTAGTTGATTTCACTAAAGAATTAGAGAGGTTAAATAAAGAAAAAGCTAAATTAGAAGGCGAAATAAAGAGAGTTAACGGAAAACTTTCTAATCAAGGATTCCTAGCTAAAGCTCCAGAAAGCTTAGTTAATGAAGAAAAAGCTAAAAAAGAAAAATTCGAAGAAATGATGAAATCAGTTATTGAAAGAATAGAAAATATAGAAGCTAAAATGAAATAATAAAAAGCTATCTCGTATATCGAGATAGCTTTTTTTATTAATATAAAATTAATTTATATTAAAATAGGAATTCAAACTTGGAAGTGAATTAAAAAATATGGTATAATTTGGTAAAAAATAGTTTTACACTATCGACAGGAGAAATTATGGATAAAGCAATATTTATAAAAGATCTAAAGATGAAGTTTGAGGGTAAAGAAGTCTTAAAAGGAATAAATTTAGAAGTAGATAGAGGGAGCATAATAGGATATATAGGCCCTAATGGAGCAGGAAAAAGTACAACTGTAAAAATAATATTAGGATTAGTTGAGGGCTATACTGGATTAGTCGAAATATTTGGAGAAGATATATCAAATGGAAATAGTGAGTATAAAAAAAGAATAGGTTATGTTCCTGAAGTAGCTGAAACTTATGAAAGTTTAACTGCTAGAGAATATTTAACATTTATAGGGCAACTTTATGGATTAGAATATGATATTGCAGATAAAAAAGCTTATGAATTAATGGATATTTTAGAAATAAAAGATGCATATAACTCAAGAATTAGCTCTTTCTCAAAAGGAATGAAACAAAAGGTAGTCATAATATCTAGTTTGATACATAATCCAGATATATTATTTTTAGATGAACCCCTAAGTGGATTAGATGCAAATAGTGTAATGGTTCTAAAAGAAATTATGTTAAGTTTAAAAGAAGAAGGTAAAACTATTTTTTACTCATCGCATATAATGGAAGTTGTAGAAAAAATTAGTGATAGGATAGTACTTCTAAATGATGGAAATATAGTTGCAGATGGTAACTTTGAGGATTTAAAAGAAAGAGTACATGAGGAATCTCTAGCTCAAATATTTAATCAACTTACAGGATTTAGTGAATATAAAGAACTTGCAGAAAAATTTATATCTGTAATAAAAGAGGTGTAAATTATGAAAAATTTTATTTCACTAAAGATACTTGATAAATTCAGATTTTTATATGAAAAGCTAGGGGTAGACTATGATGATATGAGGTTAATATTAAGGACAAAGCTAACAATAGACTCTAGGCAAACATCTATATTATTAAATAATCAACAGACTAAACAATCTTCAAATCAATATAAAATAATATTATTACTGTATGCATTTATTGGATTCTTTATGATGATGATTATGTTAATGAATAAAAACACTCTTATATCAATGACGATGTACTTTACAATGATTATGTTTTTGATGCTTACAACATTTATGTCAGACTTTTCATCTGTAATATTAGATATACATGATAAAGGGATATTATTCACTAGGGGTATAAGTCTAAAAACATTGAATGCATCTAAAGTAACTCATGTTATGATATATATGATAAGGATAAGCATAGCATTAAGTGGATTTTCATTAATTGCATCAATAAAGTATGGATTAATATTTTTTTTAGTACTTTTAATAGAAATATTGCTTTTAAATATTTTTATAATAATTGTATCTGGACTAGCTTATCTACTAGTATTAAAGTTATTTGATGGAGAAAAGCTTAAAGATGCAATCAGCATTATACAAATAGGGGTTACAATATTATTTAGTGGAGCTTATTTTATTATAATGAATATAACTGATAGTGCAAATTTATTAAAAAATATTGATTTAGGAACAATAAGTTATCTTTTACCACCTTTTTGGTTTGCAGCTCCATTTGAAATAATAGTAACAGGAAATAAAAATGAAACATTATTGATACTTTCTTTATTATCTTTAGTTGTTCCTGTAATATTAGTTTTAATATATATAAAGCTTTCACCAGTATTTGAAAGAAAACTTCAAAAACTTAATAGTGAAGGTCCTAGTAAAACAGTAAAAAAGCATAATCTAACAATGAAATTGAGTAAGATTATATGCAAAGATAAAGAAGAAAGAATATTTTTTAATTTTGTTTCTAAACTAATAAGAAATGATAGAGACTTTAAATTTAGAATATATCCAATTATTGGATCTTATTGTATATTTCCTATTTATATGATTTTTGATAAAAACGAAAAATACATAAATTCATATATGTATCTATTTTTATATTTCTGTTTAATGATAATTCCTACAGTAATGACATCATTAAAATATTCTAAAAATGATAAAGCATCTTATATATATACAATAATAAATATAAAAAATAAAATGACTGTACATAAAGCAGCTGTTAAAGCTTGCTTGGTTAATATTATAATACCGATTTACTTAATTCAATGTATAATTTTTTTATATTTTTATAAGTTCAATATAATTCAACATCTAGTAGTTATATTTTTAGTTTTAATACTTATAACTATGTTAACATTTAAAATACTTGATAAAAGTATGCCTTTTTCTTGTCCAGTTAATATTTTTAAAAAAAATACAGTAATAGTAGAAAATTACTTAATGATTATTTTAATATTTATTATGACAGGAATTCACTTTCTTTTTTCAAATTTCGGAACATTAGGGATTAATATATATCTAATATTTATTTTAATATTAGATATAGTTTTGTATAAATCAGCTTTTAAAATTAAATAATTTAGTGGTAAAGTTAAAAAAGTCTATCATATGATAGGCTTTTTTATTTGTTTTGATTTTTAACATGAAAAATTATATATAAATATAAGTTATAGTATATAATAGATGAAACAGTATGTTAAAAATAAGGAGGGTAAATATGGCAGGGAATATATTTGGAAGAATGGCAGCAGATACTTTAGGATTATCAGATATAGGGAAAATAATATCTCCAAAGGATTTTGATAAGGTTGATGGAGATGACTATATAATGCATGAAGATGGAGAGAAAATATATTTTGTTATAAAATCAAAGTCTGATGAGTATGTATTTACAAATAGGGGTTTATTACATGTAGATGGAGCTAATGCAATTAGTAAAAAAAGAACAGTAAAAAGACATGAATTTTACTATGAAAGAGTTAATTCAGTAACATTAGAAACTGCAGGTACAGTAGATCTAGACATAGAAATAAAGTTTAGCTTTGGAAGCGAAGCGTTTAGTATAGATGTAGATAAAAAACAACTTGAACAACTAAAAGATTTATATAAAACATTGGTAGAGATAAGCATGATACAAGGAAAAAATAATGTTTCTATAGAAGATGGAACTAAGGGGCTTCAAATGGCAAATGATTCTATATCTAGATGTAGTTTAGAAGGTAATGCAGTAAATATAGTAAAAGAATTAACTAGTTTTAACTTAGATTGGATGGAGTCTTTAAGATTAAAGTATAGTAACAAAGATTTTGGAGAAGTATTTGAAAAATATATAAATAATTAATATAAAATATTAAGGACATCTAACTTTAGATGTCCTTTTTTATTTTATAGATATGATATAATATATACTCTATTATAATGTTTATAGTAAAAAAATTTCATAAATAAAGGCAATTGATATATAGAAAGGACGATAAAATTGATAGATTTACCTCAAAAATTTTTAGATGATATGAAGGAAATACTTAAAGATGAGTATGAGGATTTTATAAAAAGTTATGAAGAACCAAAGACTACAGGATTAAGGGTTAATACACTTAAAATAAGCAAAGAGGATTTAATAAATTTAAATTTATTTAAATTAAATCAAATACCTTGGGCTGAAGAAGGATTATATTACGATGAAAAAATAGATAGACCAGGTAAAAATCCACTTCATGAAGCAGGAGCTTATTATTTACAAGAACCATCTGCTATGAGTGTAGTACCTAGGGCCGATATAAAAGAAAATGATAAAGTATTAGATATGTGTGCTGCCCCTGGAGGAAAATCAACATATATATTATCTAAGTTAAATGATACTGGATTATTAGTTTCTAATGAAATAAATCCAATAAGAATAAAAGCTTTAGGAGAAAATCTAGAAAGATTTGGAGCAAAAAATTGTATAATAACAAATACTGATTCTAATAATTTAAGAAAAGTATTTAATGGATATTTTGATAAGGTTATAATTGATGCACCTTGTTCTGGTCAAGGGATGTTTAGAAAAGATGAAGTTGCAATAAAAGATTGGTCTTATGAAAAAGTATTAGAATGCCAATCTATTCAAAGAGAAATAATTAGAGATGGTTATGATATGTTAAAAAATGAAGGTATATTAGTATACTCAACATGTACTTTCACAAAAGAAGAAAATGAAAATATAATAAATGAATTTATAGAAGAAAATGAAAATGCAAAGCTTATAGAAATGCATAGAGTATGGCCTCATAAAGTAAAAGGGGAAGGTCATTTTGTAGCGAAAATTCAAAAGTTAGAAGATGAAGATTGCAAAACTAAGGAATTAAAAGGGAAAAGATTAGATAAAGAAATTAAAGATTACAAAGACTTTGAAAAAAAGTTTTTAAATATAAATATAGGGAAAAAATTTGATTTAAGAGGAGAAAATTTATATTTACTTCCAGATGAATCACCAGATGTTAAAAAATTAAAAGTATTAAGATATGGACTACATCTAGGAGTGTTAAAGAAAAATAGATTTGAGCCATCACATGCATTATCGCATTATTTAAAGTTAGAAGATGCTAAGCATGTAGAGAATCTTAAGTTAGAAGAAGAACATATTTTAAATTACTTAAGAGGAAATACAATAAATACAGGACAAAGTAGAGGATGGGTTTTAGTAGCAATAGAAGGTATTCCTATAGGATGGGGAAAAGAATCAAATGGAGTATTAAAAAATCACTATCCAAAAGGGCTTAGAATTAATTACTAAATATAGATGTTTTAAAGGATTAATTAAGTAATTTGACGAAATTAATAAAATGAAGATTATTTAATTAAAATGGAGGAATAATATGAACTACAATGAAGCACTTAAATTTATACATGAAAGCCATAAATTCGGAATGAGACTTGGCTTAGAAAATATAAAAAAACTTTTAGAATTATTAGGAAATCCACAAGATAATTTGAAAATTATACATGTAGCAGGAACAAATGGTAAGGGGTCTACATGTTCTTTTATATCTACTATATTAAAGAAAAGTGGATATAAAGTAGGGCTATATACTTCTCCATTTTTAGAAACTTTTACAGAAAGAATAAGAGTAAACGGAGAAAATATACCAGAGAATGAAGTTGGCAATATAGTTAATATAATTAAAGAAAAAATAGAGATAATGGTTAAAGAAGGACATGATTATCCAACTGAATTTGAAATAGTAACAGCTATGGCATTTTATTACTTTAATAAAGAGAAAGTAGATTTTGTTGCTTTAGAAGTAGGTTTAGGTGGTAGATATGATGCTACTAATGTAATTGAAAAACCAATAGCTACAGTTATAACATCTATAAGTCTAGATCATGTAGGTATACTTGGCGATACTTTAGATAAGATTGCTTTTGAAAAAGGTGGAATTATAAAAGAAAACTGTGATGTTATAGTATATCCTCAAAAAAATGAAGCAAGCGAAGTTTTAAAAGAAATTTGTAATGAAAAAAATGCTAAATATATAGAGTGTGATTTTAAAGATATAACTTTAAAAGAATCTAATATTAATTTCCAAAAATTTGATTGTATTATAAATAATAAGGAATATAAAGATTTACAAATTAATTTAATTGGAGATCATCAAGTAAAAAATTCAGTAGTTGCACTTACTACAATAGAACTTATAAAGAATAAATTAGAAATATTAATAAGTGAAGAAGATTTAAGAAAAGGACTGATGGAAACAAAATGGCCTGGAAGAATCGAAAAGATAAAAGAAAATCCAATGTTTATAATAGATGGAGCTCATAATGAAGAAGGTGCTGAGTCTTTAGCTAAATCTATAGATAAATATTTTAAAGGAAAAAATAAAATACTTTTAATAGGAATGTTAGAAGATAAGGATATAAATTCTGTACTGGATATATTAATTCCTAGATTTAATCGTGTTATAACTACAACACCAGATAATCCTAGAGCTATAGATGCTATAAAACTTAAAGAAAAGATAGAAAAGTATAATATTGAAGTTATTTGCAAAGAAGATATAAATGATGCTGTTAAATATGTAATTGAAAATTCTAAAGAAGAGGACGTTATAATAAGTGCAGGATCTTTATATATGATAGGGCATGTAAGAACTATAATGAAAAGTTTATAAAAAGGTATGAAAATGGGATTTAACTCATTTTCATACCTTTTTTTATTGAAAACTATTTTGATAATTGCTCACGTAAAGCTTTAGATAATTGATCAGGACAAGATGTTGGTTTTACTCCACATTGAATTCCTTGTAACTTTTCAGCTATTTCATCAGCAGGTCTTCCTTCTACTAAATGTTTTAATCCTATTAAGTTACCAGGACATCCGCCTACAAAATCTACACTCGTTACTATATTGTTATCATCAATATCAAAAGTCATTTCTCTACAACAAACACCTGATGGTTTTACTGTTACTTTCATAATTTAAACCTCCCAAAATATACTAAATCAATAATAACAATAACATTGATTCATTTCAAGTTAAAAAAAAGTAATAAGACAAGTATTTAAAGCAATATATTATGGTAGTACACTATTAGTAAGGAGGTTTTATTTTGAAGCTATATACATCTAACTATCTATCACAAAGTATTAGTATAATAGACTATAAGACTTTAACGGTAGAAAAAGAGATTAGTTTAGGTACAGATATATACCCTCATCATTTTTGTATAGAAAAAGAAAAAAATATAATGTATATACCTAGCTCTTTTGATGGCGTATTGTATGTTTTTGATATGATAACGGAACAAATTATAGATTCAGTATCTATAGGTGGGAATCTTAGCCAGGTATCTATTTGCAAGGATGAATTATTTATAGCCAATGAAGATTCTAATAGCATATATGTATTAAATAAAAATACATTAGAGCCAATAGGTGTAATTAGTGTTGATAACATGCCTCATGGATTTGCTTTTGATAAGAAAACCAATAAGTTATATGTACCATGTATAGATTCTATACTATGCATAAATGTTATAAGTAAAAATATTGAAAGAAAAGTAGAAATTAATAGTAAAGCATGGCATATAAAAGTTGATGATATTAAAAATTTAATGTACATATCTACATTAGATGGGAAAATTATAGTCTTAGATAAAGACAATTTAAAATTAATACATAATATAGAAGGATTATTAATACCAGTAGAAATTTGTATAAACTATGAAAAAGAACTTATATATATTGCAGATTTAGGCATAAAGGCTATAAAAATTTTAGATTACAATACTTATAAAGAAGTTGGATGTATAAAGGTAAATGGAACACCTCAAGGTTTGGAGTTATCCAAGGATAATAAATATATATTTGTAACGGATACGTATAATAACAGTATAAAAATATTTGAAACAAGTAAAAATGAATTTATAAAAGAAGTTAAGACAGGAAAAGAGCCTACTACTATAGTATTTGAGTAGGCTAGTTTTTACTTGAAATAAGCAGATCTATTATTTCAGCATACATATAAGATGCATTCTTTTTCCAATTATCACATATTAATTTAGCTTGTTTTTCGGAAGATACATTTAAGTTTAAATCTATTAAGTTTGATTGGTTTTCGATAACTCTTAGATTTACTATAAATTCATTATCACTTTGTTTAACGAAGCTAGATTTAACTTGAGTATCTGCTAATAAATTCTCTTTGTTTAGTCTAATGTATTCATCTAACTTTTCTTTTATTTGGTCAGGAATCCTAGATAAAAAATATTCTAAAGTATCTATACCTTTTTTAGTTAAAGTGTAATACTCCTTATTTGAATCTTCATATATTTTTAAGAAATTAGCCTCCATAAGTTGTGACAGAAATTGTTGTAATGAAAAATAATTCATAACCTCAGTCTCAAGTATAACTTGAGTAATTTGAGAATTAGTTAAGTCCATATTTGTTTCTTCTAATACATATAAAATTAATAATTTATGGTAAGCTAATTCTTCAGATGAGTTTTCAAACATAATATCATCCTCCGTATAATGTTTCTATATAATTATATTAAACTAAAATATATAAAAATAAAAGTAGAATTTCATATTTACATAATCCATTGATATAAAAAAGTATGTATATAATTAAAAAAGCTACCTGTAAAAGGTAGCCTTCTTAAATCCTAGGTGTCTAATTTACTACTTACTTTCCAGACATTTGTCTTTCTGCCATCTCTACTAACTTTTTAGTCATGTAGCCACCTACATATCCATTTTGTCTAGCAGTTAAGTTTCCTTTGTCTACTGTATCGTAGTTTGATAAACCTAATTCATTAGCTATCTCTAATTTCATTTGGTTTAAAGCTGCTTTAGCTTCTGGAACGGCTTTTTTAGTTGACATAGTAAATTTCCTCCTTAAAATATTAGATGTCTTACAACTAAGATTTTTTTAAAATCTTGTTGTTGATATTAATTTAACCAATATGAAATTTTATATTCATACTTATAAAAAATTATTTGAATTTTTTATTTATTTTTATCTTTCTATCTTTTCTAATACCTTCTTGGATACCATGAGCTTCTCTTAAATAATGAGTACTATTTAACTTTATACTATTTTGTTCATTATTTTCTGCTTTTCCTTTTAAAATACCAAATTCGCTTCTTAAATTTCTCAATAAAAACACCACCTTTATTTAGTATTACAATTAATTTTCCCAAATAATAAATTTAATTAAGTAGTAATTTTTTGAAAAAAATAAAAATAAACTTGTACTAGAGTATTTATGAATGGAGGGAGTATATGAAAAAAGGACAGCATAAAATAAAAGTTTTTTTATCAAGTGTTATGTTTTTTATCTGTACATTAGTTGCATCATTTGGGGTTATTTATGGAGTTAGATACATAGGATCAAATATGAGTCCAAAAGAAGTACCTATAAATAAGGTAGAAACGAAAGAGAATAAAGTTTCATTGACTTTTGATATAGCAGGTGGATCATCCAATATATACGATATATTGGATATCTTAGATAAATATAATGTAAAAGCTTCATTTTTTCTAGTTGGCAATTGGATAGATAACAACGAAGAAATTGTTAAGGAAATAAAAGAAAGAGGTCATGATATAGGAAATCATTCAAACTCACATGCAAATATGACAGAACTCAATAAAAAAGATATGGAACAGGAAATAGTAACAACATCAAAAAAAATAGAATCTATTACAGGAGAAAAAACAACTATGTATAGACCTCCTTTTGGAGAGTTTGATAAGAATAGTTTTGAAGTTTGCCAAGAACTTGGTTATAAAGCTGTAAAGTGGGATGTAGATTCTCAAGATTGGAAAGAAATCGGGGTTAATCATGTTGTAGAAAATGTTTTGAAAAATACTAAATCAGGAACTATAATTTTATTTCATGGAGATATAAATTATAATGAACAATACTTAAATCTTATAATAAAGAAATTAAAGGAAGAATATGATTTAGTTCCATTATCAGATTTAATTTATGATGATGGATATGAAATAGATAGTAATGGAGTACAAAAACTTAAAGGTTAGTGAAAAAGTTATAGGTAAAACCTATAACTTTTTAATTTTGCTAAAGTATTTACAAGTATCTATATAGTATAATATACCTTATAAACAAAAGCTAAAGGAGGTCATAATGTTTTCTGTACCAGAAACTAAAATTGTAAAAGAAGTAATGAGCAAAAATTTTATAATTGTCGATGAGAACATTACACTAGGGCAAGCTATCGAATTAATTATAAAAAGCAATGAAAGAGAAGTTATGATTCTAAATGATACTGGTGGAATTAAAGGGCTAGTTTCATTGACTGATATTTGTAAACTATCTATGAAATGTAAAGATTATAAAGATGAATTAGTAAAAAATATAATGACTAAAAATCTAATATGTATAGATAAATATGCAAAGTTAGATGAATGTAGAAATATAATGATGAAAAATAATATAGGGGTTTTACCTGTATTAGAAAATGAAAAATTAGTTGGTGTAGTTAACCAAAAGCATATAAGAGATTTTTTATATATGGAATTAGAAGATTATGGGATAACTGTTAAACATATAATTGGAGAAATTAAAGAAGGAATTTGCGCTATAAATACAGATGGAAAAGTTGTTTTGTGGAATAAATTTATGGAAAACAGATATGGAATAAAATCAGAAGATATAGTAGGTAAAGATATGGAAGTATATCTTAGAGGAACTGTATCTGCAAAAGTATTAAAAACCAAAACTAGAGAAAGTGGTATATATAAAAGTGATGATAGTGATGTATTTGGTATAGTTGATGCAAATCCTATTTTTATAAATTCTGAGTTTGTAGGGGTTGTTTGTACAGAAGTAGATATAACAGAAGCAAAGCATTTATCTCAAAAACTAGAAAAAGCAAATGATAGACTTAAGTACTTAGAAGATGAAGTGAAAAACTTATCTAGAGGAAGTTTTGATAATATATTAGGAAGAAGTTATAAATTAGAAAGAGCTAAAGAAGTAGCAAAAAGAGTATCAAAAACTACAAGTAGCATATTTATATTTGGAGAAAGTGGAACTGGAAAAGAGGTTTTTGCAAGAGCGATACATGACTATAGTGAAAGAAAAGGACCATTTATTCCTGTTAACTGTAGTGCTATTCCATCCGAGTTATTTGAAAGTGAATTTTTTGGATACGAAGCAGGTTCATTTACAGGAGCTAACAAAAAAGGGAAAATGGGTATATTTGAATTGGCAAAACATGGTACAGTTTTTTTAGATGAAATAGCTGACTTACCATTAAATATGCAAGCAAAATTGCTTAGAGTTTTACAAGAGAAAGAGGTTAGAAGAATAGGTGGAGAAAAGACTATTAAAATAGATGCTAGAATAATATCTGCAACTAATAAAAACCTTCAAGAATTAGTTGAAGAAGAAAAATTTAGGGAAGATTTATACTATAGATTAAATGTAGTAGAAGTAGATTTACCACCATTAAGAGAAAGAAAAGAAGACATATTATTATTAGTAGATAAATTTATCAAAGAAATCTGTGAGCAAAATAATAAACATAAATTAGATATTAGCAAAGAAGCTATAGGTATATTACAAAGATATACTTGGAAAGGAAATATCAGAGAACTAAAAAATACAATAGAGAATATAGTTGTATTATCTAGAGGGGACACAATAGAAAAGCATGATATTCCTGTACATATATTAGAATCAACTAAAAGTGATACCTTAGATGATGATTATCCTCTAGATTTAAATAAAGCGATAGGCCAACTTGAAATTAAAACAATAAAGAAAGCTTTGGATATGGCAGGAGGAAATAAAGCAAAAGCTTCAAAAATACTAAATATACCAAGAACTACGTTGTATTATAAAATAGATCAATACAAAATAGATGTGTCTAAAAATAGACAATAGACGAAAGACTGACATAAATTAAGCTTTTGCAAATAAGTAAGGTATATAGGTAGATGTGATAAAAATAACTAAAATAAATTTTAAAAAAATACAAAAAAGTGTCAGTAGTTCGACATTATGAAGAGGAAAACGTAATTTATAGGTGATTTTTTACGACAAATAGTATAAAATATATAGTAAATATGAAAAATTCATTCAATTTATATGTCGAAAAATGTTATTTTATAGACAAAACTTAAAAATAAATAAATAAAAAATAGTCAAACAAAATATTTGGCATGTAAATTGCTAATAATAAAATAGTGTTAAATAAAATAGTCAGGGGGTGGAATCCATGATGCTTAAGATAGAATTAAGACAACATGTAGGGGCTCCGTGTAAACCAATAGTTGAGGTAGGAAGCGAAGTTAAAAAAGGACAACTTTTAGCTGAACCTCAAGGATTAGGTGCTAACATACACTCTAGTGTTTATGGTAAAGTAGTTGATATAACAGATTCTGCTATATTAATAGAAGCTGATGAAAATCAACCAGAAGAATTTGTAAAGATTAAAGAAACTGAAAATAATCTTGAAGCCATAAAAGAAGCAGGTATAGTTGGTGCAGGAGGAGCTGGTTTCCCTACACATATAAAACTTAATGTAGATCTTACAGGAGGTTGTATAATAGCAAATGCAGCTGAATGTGAACCAGTACTTGGACACAATGTAGAACTTATGGAAAATAATCCTGAAATAATAGTAAAAGGATTAAAGTATATGCTTGATATAACTAAAGCAGATAAAGCATATATAGCTGTAAAGCCTAAGTATAAAAAAGCAATAGTAGCTTTGGGAAAAGCTTGCAAGGATGAACCAAACATAGAATTAAAATATTTACCAGATATGTACCCAGCTGGTGATGAAAGAGTTATAATAAGAGAATTATTAGGAATAACTCTTGTACCAGGACAACTTCCAATAGAAGCTAAAACAGTTGTTTCTAACGTAGAGACAATAAAACGTATAGTAGAAGCTATAGAAGAAAGAAAACCTTTTATAACTAAAGATATAACTGTAGGTGGAAGAGTTGTAGGCGCAGAAAATCATGGCAAGGTATTTATGGATGTTCCAATAGGAATGCCTGTAATAACATATATAGAAAAATGTGGAGGATTTATAAAACCTTATGGAGAAATAGTTTTAGGAGGACCTTTCACAGGAAGACATGGTGAAGAGGAAAGCCCTGTCACTAAAACTCTAGGAGGAATTTTAGTATCAATGCCACTTCCACAAGAAAGCAAGAAATTAGGAATAATAGCTTGCGAATGTGGAGCACAAGAAGACAGATTAAAACAAATAGCATCATTAATGGGTGCAGAAGTTGTAGCTGAAGAAAAGTGCAAAAGAATGACAGAGGTAAATGGTAGATTTAGATGTGATTTACCAGGTATATGCCCAGGTCAAGCAGAAAAAGTTCTTAAGTTAAAGAGTCAAGGAGCTGAAGCTGTATTAATAGGTAACTGCGAAGACTGAACAAACACAGTTATGCAAGTGGCGCCTAGGTTAGGTTTGCCTGTATACCATAGTACAGACCATGTATTAAGAGCTTCGGGACATAGATTATATAGAAGAAAAAAATAATGCTAGGAGGTATTAGAAATGTCAATAACTGTAGAAACAGCTAAAGCTCATGCTAAAGATCCAGCGGTTTGTTGCTGTAGATTTGAAGCAGGGACTGTGCTAGAACCATCAAATTTAGAAGATCCAGCAATATTTGCTGACTTAGAGGATTCAGGATTATTACAAATAAATGATGATTGTTTAAAGATAGAGCAAGTTTTAGGAGCTAAATTAACTAAAACTGTTGATGCTTTAACTCCACTAACACCTGATTGTGTAGAAGGTATAGTTGTAGCTGAAGAAGCTAAAGAAGAAGTTGAAGTTGAAGAAGTTAAGGAAGTAGCACCAGTTGCTTCTGTAGCACCTGTAGCTCCAGTAGCAGCAAGTGGACAAACTATAAAAATACATATAGGTGAAGGTAGAGATATAAACTTAGAAATACCTCTATCAGTAGCTCAAGGTATGGGTGTAGCACAACAAGCAACACCAGTTGTAGCTGAAACTGTAGAAGCTGTAGAAGTTAAAGCTGAACCTGTTCAAGAAGCTAAAGCAGTAAGAAGTTTAACTAAAAAGCATTTTAAAATAGACAAAGTAGTTTTCGCTGAAGAGACTAAAATAGAAGGAACTACTTTATACTTAAGAAAACCAGAAGAGTTAACTAAAGAAGCTGTTGCTTCAGAAGAGTTAGTTGTTGATATGAAACTTGATATAATAACTCCAGCTGAATACAACAAATATAGTGAAACTATAATGGACGTTCAACCTATAGCTGCTAAAGAAGAAGGAGACTTAGGTGAAGGTGTAACTAGAGTAATAGATGGAGTTATAATGATGGTAACTGGTACAGATGAAAAAGGAGTTCAAATAGGTGAATTCGGTTCTTCAGAAGGTGTACTAGAAACTAACATAATGTGGGGAAGACCAGGTGCTCCTGACAAAGGTGAAATATTCATAAAAACTCAAGTAACGGTTAAAGAAGGTACTAACATGGAAAGACCAGGACCTTTAGCTGCTCACTGTGCATCTGATTATATAACTCAAGAAATAAGAGAAGCTTTAAAGAAAGCTGAAGAGTCTTTAGTAGTAGATACTGAAGAATTAACTCAATACAGAAGACCAGGAAAGAAAAAAGTTGTAATAGTTAAAGAGATAATGGGACAAGGGGCAATGCATGATAACTTAATATTACCTGTAGAGCCAGTTGGAACATTAGGAGCTAAACCAAACGTTGACTTAGGAAACGTTCCAGTTGTTTTATCTCCACTTGAAGTATTAGATGGTGGTATACATGCATTAACTTGTATAGGACCTGCATCTAAAGAAAACTCTAGACATTACTGGAGAGAACCATTAGTAAGACAAGCTATGCATGATGAAGAAATAGATTTAGTTGGTGTTATATTTGTAGGATCTCCTCAAGTTAATGCTGAGAAATTCTATGTATCTAAGAGATTAGGTATGATGATAGAAGCTATGGGTGTTGATGGAGCTATAGTAACAACTGAAGGATTCGGAAACAACCATATAGACTTTGCTTCTCACATAGAGCAAATAGGTAAGAGAGACGTAGCTGTAGTAGGTGTAAGTTTCTCAGCTGTTCAAGGTGCTCTAGTTGTTGGTAACGAATATATGAAGTATATGATAGACAACAACAAGTCTAAGCAAGGTATAGAAAATGAAGTACTATCAAACAATACATTATGCCCAGAAGATGCAATAAGATCTTTAGCAATGTTAAAAACAGTAATGGCTGGAGAAGAAGTTAAGCCTGCTGAAAGAAAATGGAATGCTAACGTTAAATTAAACAACGTTGAGTTAATAGAAAAAGAAACTGGTAATAAAATAGAGCTTGTAGAAAATGAGCAAGTATTACCAATGAGTGAAAAAAGAAAAAATATATACGAAAAAGACGCTAAGTAAGAAAAGACATTAATTGGTTATGGAAGGATGAATGAAAATGGATAGATTAAAATATATATCAACTGAAAGAATGTATGAAGGAGTAATAGTAGAGATAACTGACGGTGGGGTCACTATAGACTTAAAAGGCAGATTAGGCCAATTTAAAATACCGAAAAGAATGCTTATAACTGACTATGAACTTAAGCTTGGTCTTGAGGTTGGATTTATGTTAAGTTATCCAGAAGTATTAAGTCCAGAACCTAATCAAAAGTATGTAGATATAATTGAGAGAAATAAAAAAAATCAAGAAGATTTAGATAAATAGAAGGGAGAGGAAAAATATGAGCCTTACAACAATAAAAGGACTTCAATCTGAAATATTCGTTCCGATAACACCTCCTCCAGTTTGGACTCCTGTAACTAAAGAATTAAAGGATATGACTATAGCTTTAGCTACAGCAGCAGGTGTGCACTTAAAATCTGACAAGAGATTTAACTTAGCAGGTGACTTTACTTATAGAGAAATACCTGATAAAGCTACTACTGATGAGATGATGGTATCTCACGGTGGATACGATAACGCTGACGTTAACAAAGATATAAACTGTATGTTCCCTATAGATAGATTACATGAATTAGCTAAAGCTGGATTCATAAAATCTGTAGCTCCAGTTCACATCGGATTCATGGGTGGTGGTGGAGACCAAACTAAATTCACTGAAGAAACTGGTCCTGCTATAGCTCAAAGATTAAAAGATGAGGGCGTTGACGGTGTAGTTCTTACAGCTGGCTGAGGTACTTGCCATAGAACTGCCGTGATCGTGCAGAGAGCAATAGAAGAAGCTGGAATACCAACAATAATAATATCAGCTCTTCCTCCAGTAGTTAGACAAAACGGAACTCCAAGAGCAGTTGCTCCATTAGTTCCAATGGGTGCTAATGCTGGTGAACCAAACAATATAGAAATGCAAACAAACATATTAAGAGATACTTTAGAGCAATTAATTAAAATACCATCTGCTGGTAAGATAGTACAATTACCATACGAGTACGTAGCTCAAGTATAATTTAGATAAATATAGCCCTTCTCTAAATTTAGAGAAGGGCTTATATAAAAGGTGATATAAAGTGGAAGAAAAAATACTTAGAAGATTAGTTATTAAGCCATTTCATATAAATAATGTTGAATTCAACGATAAAGTCTCAATAGAAAAAGGTACACTATCCATAAATAAAAATTACATAGAAGAAATTCTTAAAGCTGAAAAACTAATTACAAAAATTAAGGTAGATATAATCAAGCCTGGAGATTACAATAGAGAAATTAATACTATTATGGACATAATTCCTATATCAACAAAAGTTTTAGGAAGACTTGGAGAAGGTATAACACATACTTTAACAGGTGTCTATGTTATGCTTACAGGAGTAGATGAAGATGGAAGACAAATGCACGAATTTGGATCTTCAGAAGGAATACTATCAGAACAAATGATATTTGGCAGAGCAGGAACTCCTTCACCTACAGATTATATAATACACTTTGATGTAACTGTTCAAGGTGGGTTACCATATGAAAGAAAACTTCCATTGGCAGCATTTAGAGCTTGCGATAAATTTATACAAACTATAAGAGAAAATTTAAAGCAAAAAGATGGAAGAGAGGCTACGCAAATTCGTGAATATTTTGACAAAATAAAACCTGGCGCTAAAAAAGTTGTCATAGTTAAACAAATTGCAGGCCAAGGTGCAATGTATGATAATCAGCTATTTTCTCAAGAACCTAGTGGCTTCGAGAGTGGTACATCAATAATAGATATTGGAAATGTGCCAATGATAATATCACCTAATGAATATAGAGATGGTGCCTTGAGAGCTATGACTTAATGAGGTGAGATTATGGGAATAGGACCATCAACTAAAGAAACATCACTACATCACTTTAGAGACCCTCTTTTAGATATTGTAGGGAATGATAAAGATGTAGACCTTTTAGGAATAGTAGTAGTAGGAACACCACAAGATAATAAAGAAAAAGAATTTGTTGGACAAAGAACAGCTGCATGGCTTGAAGCTATGAGGGCTGACGGCGTTATAATTTCTTGTGATGGGTGGGGAAACTCACACGTAGATTATGCTAATACTATTGAAGAAATTGGAAAAAGAGATATCCCGGTAGTTGGACTTACATTTAATGGAACACAAGCTAAATTTGTAGTTACCAATAGATATATGGATACAATAGTAGATTTTAATAAATCAGATAAGGGGATAGAAACTGAAGTTGTCGGCGAAAACACAGTAAACGAATTAGATGCAAAAAAATCTTTAGCTTTGCTGAAACTAAAAATGAGAAAGAAAACAAAATAATAATATAGGGGGCTGTACAATGAAATTTTCAAGAAGTATACAAGCGATAGACTCTCATACAATGGGAGAACCAACAAGAATAGTAACTGGTGGAATTCCTAACATAAAAGGAAAAACAATGGCTGAGAAAAAAGCTTACTTAGAAAACAACTTAGACCATTTAAGAACTGCTATAATGTTAGAGCCAAGAGGACATAACGATATGTTTGGTTCTATAATAACTCAACCTTGTCATGAAGAAGCAGACTTTGGAATAATCTTCATGGATGGTGGAGGATACCTAAATATGTGTGGACACGGTTCAATAGGAGCTATAACTGCTGCTGTAGAAACTGGTATGGTAGAAATGAAAGAGCCTGTAACACATGTTGTAATGGATACTCCAGCAGGTATAGTAAAAGGTGAAGCTAAAGTAGAAAATGGAAAAGTTAAAGGCGTTTCTATAGTAAACGTACCAGCATTTTTATATAAAAGAGATGTTCAAATAGAAATGCCTGAAATAGGAACAGTAACTTTTGATATATCTTTTGGTGGAAGTTTCTTTGCTATAGTAAAAGCTAGTGAATTAGGATTAAAAGTTGAACCTAAAAATGCTCAAAAATTAACTGAAATAGGTTTAAAAATGAGAGATATAATAAATGAAACTATAGAAATACAACATCCAGAATTATCTCATATAAAAACTGTAGATTTAGTTGAAATATATGATGAGCCAACTCATCCAGAAGCTACTTATAAAAACGTAGTTATATTTGGACAAGGTCAAGTTGATAGATCTCCATGTGGAACAGGAACAAGTGCTAAACTTGCAACACTACATGCAAAAGGTGAATTAAAAGAAGGCGAATTATTCGTATATGAAAGTATATTAGGAACACTATTTAAAGGAAGAGTAGTAGGAACTGATAAAGTAGCTGATTATGATGCTATAATACCTGAAATAACAGGAGCTGCATATATTACAGGATTCAATCACTTTGTTATAGATGACGAAGATCCAGTAAAATATGGATTTATATTAAAGTAGTATAATATTAAAAATTAATTTATAATAAATATGATTAAATGCGCTTAAGCATTTAATCTTATTTATTGTTTAAGACATTTTTTATAAATATCACTAGGAGGAATTATCATATGTTAAACGTAGTAAGAATACTATTAGCAGCTTTTGTATCAATATTTAGTTTTAATTTTTTCAAAGATCTATCAAAAGCTAAAGCAGCCAACAAGTTTGAAAATGTACCAGCTTGGAAGCCTTTTATAACAGGTTTTGTAACAGACTTTTTTGATACTTTAGGAATAGGATCATTCGCACCAACAGTTGCAATGATGAATGTTCTTAAAATAGATATACCTGATAAGTTAATACCAGGAACATTAAATGTATGTCATACTATACCAGTTATTGTAGAAGCTTTTATATTTACAACAGTTATAAAAGTAGACTCAATAACTTTAATAAGTTTATTAGCAGCAGCAGTTGTAGGATCTTATGTAGGTGCAGGAATAATATCTAAAATGGATGAAAGAAAAATACAAATAGTAATGGGATTTGCATTAGCAGCAACAGCATTATTAATGTTATTATCTGCGGTAGGATTATTCCCTTCAGGAGGAAATGCAACAGCATTAACTGGAACAAAACTTATAATCGGTATAGTTGGTAACTTTATATTTGGAGCACTAATGACTGCAGGGGTTGGGTTATATTCTCCATGTATGGCTATGGTTTACTTCTTAGGAATGTCTCCGTCAGTAGCATTCCCTATAATGATGGGGTCTTGTGCTTTATTAATGCCAACAGCAAGTGTTAAATTTATAAAAGAAGAAACATACGCAAAGAAAACTTCTTTATGGATAGCAATAGGTGGAATTATAGGGGTAATTATAGCTGCAAGCTTTGTTAGTTCAATGCCTATGGATATACTAAGATGGGTAGTAATAGTTGTTATAGCATACACTTCAGTTACTATGTTAAAAAAAGCATTTACAGCAAGTAAAGCTTAGATAATTTGATAAAGATTAGAATATGCCGTATTTTACATTGAAAATACGGTATATTTTTATTTTTTGCCAATCTAAACTCATTTAATAATTCTAAATTTTATTAAACCTGTAATAAAAATAAGTTGATGTAAATATATTTATTATATAGGTTCAAGATAAAAAAATGGAATTAACAATTTTGGGGGGAAGAATATGATGAATTTAAAGGAAGATACGAACATAGTAAATTTAAGAGGAGAACTTGGAGAAGAATTAGCTTTTAGCCATGAAATATTCGGAGAAAAGTTTTACAGTGCGAAAATAAAAATTCATAGACTAAGTGATACATATGATATTTTACCTATAACTATATCTGAAAGGCTATTACAAGAAATTGATTTAAATAAAAATAACTTAGTTGACGTTGTTGGTCAATTAAGATCATATAATAAAAATATAGATAATAGAAATAAACTTGTATTAACTGTTTTTGCTAGAGAGTTAAATTTAGTTAAAGAAGAGGCTAAAGACCCAAATAGTATTTTCTTAGACGGGTATATATGTAAAGATCCTATATATAGAAAAACTCCTTTAGGGAGAGAAATAACTGATTTATTAGTTGCTATAAATAGACCTTACAATAAATCTGATTACATACCATCAATTGTATGGGGAAGAAATGCGAAATTTGCAAAAAATTTAGAAGTAGGGGATAGGATTCAAATGTGGGGTAGAGTTCAAAGTAGAGATTATGAAAAGAAACTTGAAGATGGAACTATAGAAAAAAGAGTTGCATATGAAGTTTCTATATCTAAAATAAAAAAATTAGATGAAAACAATATAAATTAAATATACTTCGCTTAGGAAAACCATATTAAAAAAATTATTTAAAAATACTTTAAAATGGTTATTGAATAGTTGCTCATGATTTATTATAATCTATTCTATGATGTAAAAAACAAACACTGAAAAGTAGAAGGGGGAGCACTGTGAAAAGCGTAGTACAATGGAGTTATGAATCAAATTACTTTGCAGAGGATGCCGAAGAAGACATATTAAGCATTATAAGATATAATATAGGAGAAAGAGTTTTATTAGTTGGAAATATAGGTACCCTAGGTAAGAGATTGAGGATGCTTGGAGTCCATGTTACTATACTTGAAGATAGTGCATATCACGATATATGCTACTCTTTAATACACAATGAAAATTGTAGTGTAGTTAAGGGCTGCTTAGAACTATTACCTTTTTCAGATCATTGTTTTGATAAAGTTATTGTACTGAATCAATTTAATTATACTAATAACCAGTCAAAAGCTTTAAAAGAAATTCATAGAGTATTAAACTCAAGTGGAGAAGTTATATTACAAGATCCAAACTTAGAAAAATTAAAAACAAAATTAAAATGTATTAAACATAGATTATGTGGAGAACGTATAAAGTATCATTCTCCAAAAGAAATAGTAAAAAAACTTGAGTGCTTAAATTTTACAGGTGTTTTAGAAAATCTAAAAAGTGACAAGTATATTTATATAGGAAAAAAAATTATTGAAGACTAGGTTATGCCTGGTCTTTTGTTATAGGAGGAAATTTTATGAATATAAATTATAATATGATAATTGTAGTTATGTTGTTTGTAATATTAATATCAATACAGTATACTTTAAATAAGATATACAGAACTCTTAATGAAATGAAGGTACTAATGTACAAAGATAGACTAAGGGATGGAAAATATGATTAACTTAAACTTTATAAAAAAAGATATACAAAATATAGCAGAAGCTATATCTGCTGTTTTAGAAATTGATGTTACTATAGTAGATTCTAATTTAGTTAGGATTGCAGGAACTGGAACATATTTTCATAAGATAGGACAACAATTAAAAGAATATTCAGCTTTTAAATATTCCTTAACAAAAAAAAGGGAACTAATAATAGAAGACCCTAAGAGCAATGAAATTTGTAAGGAATGTTATAGTAATAATATATGTAAAGAGTTTGCAGAAGTATGTTGCCCAATTGTATATGACAATAAGTCTTATGGAGTTATAGGATTAATTGCCTTTACTCAAGAACAAGCCGATGTAATTAAATTTAGAAAAGTAGATTTAATGAATTTTTTACATAGAATGGCAGACCTTATTTCGAGTAAATTGAAAGCTGAGATAAAAACTTATGAAGTAGAACTTGAAAAGAAAAAACTAGAGACGCTTTTAGATAATATGGATAAAGCGGTAGTTTCATTAGATAAAGATGCTAATATAGAAAAATATAATCTTAAGTTTAAAGAAATATTTGGAGTTAAAAAAGATATAATAGGTAGTTTTATCGGTGATGTATTAAATTTTGCAAAAGATAATAACTTTAATAGTATAGATAATGAAAAATCATGTAACTTTACCTATAGAGGAATAAATAAAGAATTTAAAGGTATCTATAATATAAAGCCAATTTTATTAAATAATGAACTAAAAGGATATGTATTAGATTTTATAGATAAAGTAGATGCGATAAAAAACTATAATAAAATAAGTAATGATCACAGAATATTTTTAGAAAATATAATAGGAACAAGCTATTCAATAAACAAAGCTAAGGAAGAAGCTTTGATGGCATCTAAAACAAGTTCGACTGTCTTAATAACAGGAGAAAGTGGAACCGGGAAAGAGCTATTTGCAAGGGCTATCCATAATCATAGTAAGAGAGCAGGAAACCCTTTTATAGCTATAAACTGTGCAGCTATACCTGATAATCTTCTAGAAAGTGAGTTATTTGGATATGAAGAAGGAGCTTTTACAGGAGCTAAAAAAGGTGGGAGTTTAGGTAAATTTGAGTTAGCAGATAAAGGAACTATATTTTTAGATGAAATAGGAGATATGAGTCTTCATCTACAAGCAAAACTACTTAGAGTTTTACAAGAGAAAGAAGTAGATAAAATAGGCGCTAAGCACAATGTTTCAATAGATGTAAGAATAATTGCAGCTACTAACAAAGATTTAGAGCACATGGTTAAAAAAGGAACCTTTAGAGAAGATTTATACTATAGGTTAAATGTAATTCCTGTAGTTTTACCAACTTTAAGACAACGTAAAAATGATATACACTTACTTATAGATTATATGATAAACGAGTATTCTAGTAAGTTAAATAAAAGTGTTGAAGATGTAGATATTCAAGCTTTGGAGTATTTATGTAATTATAGTTGGCCAGGTAATATTAGAGAATTACAAAATGTAATAGAATATAGTGTTAATAGGTGTGAAGGAAGCACTATAACATTAGATAATCTTCCAGGAAGAGTTAAACGTATAAATAAAGATGAGGAACTTATCAAGAGTTCTGATGAACATATATCTAATTTAGATGATTTAGAAAAATGCGAGATAATAAAAGCATTAGATAAATACAAAGATTATAAGAAAGATAAAGATTTAGCAGCTAAAGCACTAGGTATATCTAGGGCTACATTATATAGAAAAATAGATAAATATAAAATAGTCTCAAAATGATACTTAATCTCATTTTGAGACTATTTTTTTTCTAAATGAGACTGAAATGACAAAAATTTATCTATTTCGACTCTCCATATAAGCGTTTTCAACGAAAAAAATAAAAAAATTTTTGGCATGGTTTTTGCTTAATATAATTGTATAAATATTTTTGAGCTATCTAGGAGGAGAATAAAATGAAAAATCTACAAACAAAATTAGTTAATATATTAAGAGCAGAAGTTAAACCTGCATTAGGATGTACAGAGCCAGTAGCTGTTGCATTAGCTTGTGCAAAAGCTAAAGAAACATTAGGAGAAGATGTTGTAAAATGTACAATAGGACTTAGCCCAAATGTATATAAAAACGGTATGTGTGTAGGTATACCAGGTACAGAAAGATTAGGATTAAAAATATCTGCTGCTATGGGTCTTATAGGTGGAAAATCAGAAAACGGATTAAGAGTATTAGAAACATTAACTAAAGATGATGTTAAAGTTGCTGAAAACTTTATGGATAATAATGAAATAAGCATATCACCAATAGATACAAATGAAAAAGTTTATATAGAAGTTAAATTAGAAGGAAAAAATAATACTGCTAAAGTTGTTATAAGAACTAAGCATGACAATATAGTATTCGTTGAGAAAA
The DNA here is from genome assembly GCF_000953675.1 of Paraclostridium sordellii. Lineage (NCBI taxonomy): Bacteria > Bacillati > Bacillota > Clostridia > Peptostreptococcales > Peptostreptococcaceae > Paraclostridium > Paraclostridium sordellii. The sequence goes on from NZ_LN679998.1 coordinate 263,230, forward strand.
ATAAAGATGTTTTAGTAAATGAAGAAATAGTTGAAGTTGCTGCAACATCAGCTGAACCTAAAGAGAATATATTAGATACTATAACTATAAAAGAAATAGTAAAAGCTATGGAAACTGTAGATTTCGAAGAAATAAAATTCTTATTAGACGGAATAACTATGAACGAAGAGATAGCTAAGTACGGATTAAATGAGAAAGTTGGAGTAGGTGTAGGATTTGGTATTAAAAAATCAATAGAATCAGGACTATTAGGTGATGATTTAATGAACTACACAATGATGATAACAGCTGCTGCATCAGATGCTAGAATGGCAGGAGTTAAATTACCAGTTATGAGTTCAAACGGAAGTGGAAACCATGGTATAACAGCTATACTTCCAATAGTTGCATACAATGATAAATTCCCTCAAACAGAAGATAAATTAGCAAGATCATTAGCAATATCTCACTTATTAACTGCATACGTTAAAAACTATACAGGAAGATTATCTGCAGTTTGTGGATGTGGAGTAGCAGCATCTATAGGAGCTACAGCAGGATTAGCTTGGTTAATGGGATGCACTGAGACTCAAATAGAAGGTGCAATAGAAAACATGGTTGCTAACTTAAGTGGTATGATATGTGATGGAGCTAAAGCAGGATGTGCTTTAAAACTTGCATCAGCAGCATCAGCAGCAGTACAAAGTGCTATAATAGCTAAACAAGATTGTATAGTACCTCCAATGAACGGAATAGTTGGAACTGGAGCTGAGCAAAGTATACAAAACCTAGGTAGAGTAAGTGATAAAGGTATGACTACTACAGATAAGGTTATAATAAGCGTAATGGATGATATGAATAAAGCTAATTAATATTTGTTCAAACCGTTGCAAAATTAAGAAATCTCTTATAAAATGTATATATCATTATACAGCGGAGGTTATAAAATGGATATAGAAACTAAAAAATGGGAAGTATTATGTTCAGAAGAGCAAATACAAGAAAGATTAAAAGAACTAGGAGCACAAATATCTAAAGACTATGAAGGCAAAAAATTAATGGTTATATCATTATTAAAAGGAAGTTTTATATTCTGTGCAGACTTAGTAAGACACATAACAATACCTGTTAAAATAGGATTTATGACTACTTCAAGTTATGGACATGGGGAAAGTAGTACTGGCCAAGTTAATATGGTAGCGGATATAAGCGATGATATAGAAGGATATGATGTTTTAGTTGTAGACGATATAACTGATACAGCACTTACTATGAACTTTGTTATGGGTCACTTAAAAACTAAAAACCCAGCTAGTATAAAATGTTGCGTTCTTTTAGACAAACCAAGTAGAAGAAAGGTAGAATTAGTACCTAACTACTGTGGATTTGAAATAGAAGACAAATTTGTTGTAGGATACGGATTAAACTACGGAGATTATTATAGAAACGTACCTTACGTATTTAATGTTACTAACGAAGATAGATAATAAAAAGAGATTGGATATATCCAATCTCTTTTTTTATAATAATTAAAAAACAGCACTAAAAACAATAAATTTAATAAAGTTAAGCATTAATAGCAATACAAAGCTAATATATATTGGGTATAATTAAAAAAAGATAATTTGTTGTAAAGGAGAATTATATGAACAATATATGTAATATAAAAGAATCAATGAAAAATAATAGAAAAGAATTACATGTACTAGCTGAAATTGGAAATAAAGAATTTCAAACTAGTAATTATATAAAAAACTATTTAAAAAACATAGGAGTAGATTTTGAAGAGTATCTAGAAACAGCAGTAGTAGGAATGATAAAAGGTAAAAATCCTTCAAAAACTATAGCATTCAGAGCAGATATGGATGCACTTACACTAGGAGATACTGCAAAACACCTATGCGGTCATGATGGTCATATGAGTGTACTTTTAGGATTAGTAACTTATTTAAATGAACATAGAGAAAACTTAGTAGATAATGTAGTATTTATATTCCAACCCGCAGAGGAGGGCCCAGGGGGAGCTCAACCACTAATAAAAGCAGGAATAGTTGAAAAGTACAATATAGATGAAATATATGGACTTCATATATACCCAGAAATACCAGAAGGATATGTAGGAACTAGACCTAACTATTTCTTAGCGCAAGTTGGAGAGTTAGACATAGATATAACTGCAAAAAGTGGCCATGGAGCTATGCCTCAAAATGGAATAGATGGTATTGTTTTAGCATCAAGTTTTATAGGAAGTTTACAAACAATAGTATCTAGAAATATAAGTCCACTAGATAATGCAGTACTTACTATAGGTAAGATGGCTGGAGGTACTAGAAGAAATATAATAGCTGAAAAAATAAGAATAGAAGGTACTATAAGAGCTTTTAAACCAGAAGTGTATGAAACTATCAAAAAGAGAATTAGAGAACTGGCAAAGGGATATGAAGTTGCTTATAACTGTACAATAGATGTTGAAATAAGAGATGATTATCCAGCTGTTAATAATAATGAAGCTTTATATGAAGAATTTACAAAAGTTATAGAACCAGACAAATTAATAAAATTAGATCCTATAATGATTTCAGAAGATTTTTCTTTCTATCAACAAGTAATACCAGGATTATTTTTTATGCTAGGAGCTAAAAATGAAGAAAAAGGATTTGTACATGGACTTCATAGCTTAAACTTTAATTTTGACGAGGGTATATTAGGAAATGCATTAGAGATATATATTAATTTACTAAAGCATAAAAAATCTTTACTATAATATTAAAACACTCCTTATTTTGTATAAATTTTTATTATCTGACAAAAATACAAAATGAAGGAGTGATTTTTTATGAATAATAAACAAATTGATATAAATAAACCAAGAGTAAAAAGCTCAAGTGGTAAAAAGAAAATATTGACAGATGATGATATAATGAAATATGAGATAGCATCAGAACTTGGCTTAATGGACAAGGTTTCTGAGCTTGGTTGGGGAGGATTAACTGCCAAGGAAGCAGGGCGTATTGGAGGTATGTTAACATCCCGTAAAAAGAAAAAGAAAAAAATAGAGAAGGACGAAAGCGATGGATCAGTATAAAGATTTTGCATTTGTTTATGATAAGCTTATGAATGATGTTGATTATGACAAATGGGTTAAATATATAGAAGATATAATAAAAAATGAAGGTGCTAAGGTTAAGAATATACTTGAGTTAGCATGTGGAACAGGTAATGTAACAATACCTTTAGCAAAAAAGGAATATGATATAGCTGGAATAGATATATCAGCAGAAATGCTAAGTGTAGCAAAGGAAAAAGCTGAAAAACAAGGAATAGAATTAGTTTTATTACAACAAGATATAGCTGAACTAGATTTTGAAATAACAGGTTTAGATTGTGTTTTATGTGCATGTGATGGGTTTAACTACATTACTTATGATGATGATTTACAAAATGTATTTGACACAACATATGAACTTTTAAAAGAAGATGGAGTGTTTATATTTGATATTAGTTCATATTATAAACTTGCTAATATATTAGGTGGAAATATATACGGAGAAAATAGAGATGATGTTTCATACCTATGGCAAAACTACTTTGATGATGAAGAGAATTTATTAGAAATGGAATTAGCATTCTTTATAAAAGGTGAAGACAATAGATATGATAAATTTGAAGAGGTTCATCAACAAAGAGCTTATACAGAAGAAGAAGTAATTGAGATGCTTCAAGAATCTGGATTTGGGAATATAAAAGTATATGGAGACTTTACATTTAACAAACCAAATGAAGAGTCAGAAAGAATATTCTTTATTTGTAGAAAATAGATATTAATTAGCTTAAATTGATTGGAGGAATACGTATGAAGGATTATGTAATAAGAGCTACAGCTGGAGACGGTCAAGTTAGAGCTTTTGTTGCTACTACTAGAAACATGGTAGAGCAAGCTAGAGAGTTTCATAAAACTACTAAAGTTGCAACTGCTGCTTTAGGAAGAACACTTACAGCAACATCTATGATGGGGCTTATGATGAAAAACGATGGAGATAAAATAACAGTTATAATAAAAGGTGGAGGTCCTATAGGAAATATCTTAGCAACGGCAAATGCTAAAGGTATAGTAAAGGGATATGTAGATAATCCAAATGTTGTAGTTGAAGATTATCCTAATGGAAAATTAAATGTTGCAGCAGCAGTTGGAACAGAAGGTACAGTTAGAGTAACTAAAGACTTAGGATTAAGAGAACCATATAATGGTTCATATCCTATAGTAAGTGGAGAGATTGCACAAGATTTAACTTATTACTTTGCAGTATCTGAACAAACTCCATCAGTAGTTGCATTAGGAGTATTAACTAAAGAAGATGAAGTTGAATATGCAGGTGGATTTATAGTTCAATTAATGCCAGATGCATCTGAAGAAACGATATCAAAATTAGAATCTAATGTGGCTAAATTAGCATCTATAACAAACATGCTAAAAGATGGTAAAACTCCTGAAGATATACTTGAAATTGTACTTGATGGACTAAACCCTCAAATACTAGATAAGTGTGAAGTTGGATTTGAATGTGATTGTTCAAAAGAAAGAGTTGAAGGAGTATTAATATCAATAGGTAAAGACCAGTTAACTGAGATAATAGAAGAGGATAAACAAGCAGAAATAGGATGTCAATTCTGTAACTCCAAGTATGTATTTGATGAAGAAGAATTAAAAGCCATAAGAGACAAAATGAACAAGTAAAAAATGTTTAAGTAAAACCCTTTTGCACAAGTGTTATACCAAGTGGTAGAATATACTCATGCGAAAGGGTTTTTTTATTTTAAAAACAAAAAAAGTGAGGTGAAAAATTTATGAACTTTAATAATAGGTTGGAACTGACACAATCTCAAAAATTAGTTATGACAACACAGTTAAAGCAATCATTATCAATACTTAATATGAATAAAATTGAGCTAGAAGAAGTAATAAAAAAAGAATCAGAAGAAAATCCACTATTAGATGTTGAACGTAAAGAAGAAATAAATTGGGAAGCCTATATAAAAAATATGGATAATGGTTATAAAAGAGAAGTTAACTATAATCCAGACAATGAATTAAATCTTGAAAATATTATAAAAGAAGAAACAAATTTATATGAGTATTTAAGTTTACAAATTGGATTGTATAAAATTCCAAACTCAGAAAGAGAAGTTTGTAATTATATAATAGATAGTTTAGATGAAGATGGATATTTAAGGGTCTCAGAACAATGAATGATCGATGAATTAGATGTAGAGATGACTACATTTGAAAAATGTTTGAATATAATTCAACAACTAGATCCAATAGGGGTTGGAGCAAGAAATTTAGCTGAATGTTTAATAATTCAGGCGAAAAATCAAGGTATTTATGAAGAAGAACTTATAACAATAATAGAAGAAGATTTAGATTTAATAGCTTTAAATAAGGTAAAAGAAATAAGCAAAAAGCATAAAATATCAATGCAAAAATGTATAAATTTAATTAATAAAATAAAAAAATTAGATCCAAAACCAGGGAAAATGTGTTGTAGTGAAAGACCAGTATATGTGCAACCTGATGTTATGGTTGAAAAAATAGATAATGAATTTATTGTGTATATAAACGAAAAGGATTCATATTTATTAAAAATTAACAATTTTTATAAAGAAGTACTTAAAAATTCATCTTCTGATAATGAAGCTAAAGAATTTATAAAAAATAAACTTAATTCTGCTACTAATTTAGTAAAAAATATACAAAGTAGAAATCATACTGTACTTAAAATTGCACAAGCGATAGTTTCATATCAAGAAGAGTTTTTTAACAAGGGCCCACAGTTTATAAAACCATTAAAATTAAAAGATATTGCACAAATTATAGACTGTCATGAATCGACTGTAAGTAGAGGTGTTAATGGAAAATATATGTTAACTCCATTTGGTCTATATGAATTTAAATATTTTTTCAGTAGTGCAATAGAAACTACAAGCGACGAAATGACATCAAGCACTAGTATAAAAAAGATTATAAAGGAAACAATAAAAGGGGAAAATAAGAAAAAACCGTTAAGTGATGAACATTTGTCGAAAATTTTGAAAGAACAAGGAATATCAGTTGCTAGAAGGACTGTATCTAAGTATAGAGAGGAATTAAACATACCTTCATCTAGCAAAAGAAGGGAATACTAATAAAATAAATATAAAAAAATTTTAAAAACTATTGAAATTAATAAGGATTTCCTATAAAATAAAATTAACTTGTGGGACTGAAAATTAAACAAGGGACAAAAAAAGTCCCTAAGACATTGATTAAGATTGAAGGAGCAAGGTTAGATGAATAAATTAATTGATATGCAAAAAAAATTAATTCCACAAGTGGTAGAGCTTATGGAAAGAAGATATTCTATCCTAAGGCAAATATCTTTAAGCGAACCAATAGGAAGACGTACACTATCAAACATGCTAGATATTAGCGAAAGAATAATAAGATCTGAAACAGAAGTCTTAAAAGAACAAAATCTTATAAATGTAGCTGGATCAGGGATGACAGTCACAGAAGAAGGATCAGAACTTTTAGATGAATTAAAAGATGTTATGAATGATGTAATGGGTCTTTCTAAGCTACAACAAAGAGTTAAGGAGAAACTAGGAATAAAGAAAGTTATAGTAGTTCCTGGTAACTTTGAGAAAAACGAAAGCTTACTAAAAGACGTTGCAAAGAGTGGAGCCGAATACTTCTTAAGTATTTTAAAAGATTCTAATGTAGTTTCGGTAACCGGTGGAAGCACTATGCTAGAATTTGCAAGTAGTTTAAAAAGCGATAAGAAATACAATCAAACAACTATCGTACCTGCAAGAGGTGGGGTTGGAAAAGATGTAGAAACTCAATCAAATAATATTGTAGCTATCTTAGGAAAAAAATTAGGAGCACACTATAAATTACTTAACGTTCCAGATGAACTAGGTGCAGAAGCTATGAAAACGCTTAGTTTAGAACCAGAGATAAATAAAACTTTAAACTACATAGTAAATACAGACATACTTGTATTTGGTATAGGAAGAGCCGATGAAATGGCAAAAAGAAGAAAATTACCAAAATCACAAGTTGAGGAAATTTTATCAAAAGGTGCTGTAGGAGAAGCCTTTGGATATTACTTCAATAAAAACGGTGAAATAGTATGTGAACTAAATACTGTAGGAATAAAGTTGGAAACCTTTAAATCTGTAAAAAATAATATAGCTATATTTGCAGGCTCAAGCAAAGCTGAAGCAGTTACTGCAATTTCTAAAATAAATCAAAATATGGTTATTGTTACAGATGAGGAAAGTGCTTACAAAATATTAGAAATAAATTAATTAATAACTAGCTAAAGCTAGAAAAATATACACACATTTACTTTAGGGAGGCAAATACAATGGTTAAAGTAGCAATTAATGGATTTGGTAGAATAGGTAGATTAGCATTAAGAAGATTAATGGAGCAAACTGATAAGTTCGAAGTAGTAGCAATAAACGACTTAACAGATGCTAAAACATTAGCTCACTTATTTAAATATGATTCAGCTCAAGGAAGATTCAATGGTGAAATAGAAGTTAAAGAAGGAGCTTTCGTAGTTAACGGACAAGAAATAAAAGTTACTGCTGAAAGAAACCCAGCAGATTTACCTTGGAAAGAATTAAATGTTGATATAGTTTTAGAATGTACTGGATTCTTCACATCTCAAGAAAAAGCTGGTCTTCACTTAGAAGCTGGAGCTAAGAAAGTTGTTATATCTGCACCTGCAACAGGAGATTTAAAAACAGTAGTATACAACGTTAACCATGATATATTAGATGGTAGCGAGACAGTTATATCAGGAGCTTCTTGTACAACTAACTGTTTAGCACCAATGGTTAAAACTTTAAATGATAAATTCGGATTACAAAAAGGATTTATGACTACTATACATGCATATACTAATGACCAAAATACTTTAGATGGTCCTCATGCTAAAGGAGATTTAAGAAGAGCTAGAGCTGCTGCTGCAAACATAGTTCCTAACACTACAGGAGCTGCAAAAGCTATAGGTTTAGTAATACCAGAATTAAAAGGTAAATTAGACGGAGGAGCTCAAAGAGTTCCAGTTATAACTGGTTCTTTAACTGAATTAGTTTGTACATTAGACAAAAAGGTAACTGTAGAAGAACTAAATGCTGCAATGAAAGAAGCATCTAATGAGTCTTTCGGATACACTGAAGAGCCATTAGTATCTACAGATATAATAGGAATAGAGTTTGGATCATTATTCGATGCAACTCAAACAAGAGTTATGGAAGTAGATGGACAACAATTGGTTAAAGTTACTTCTTGGTATGACAATGAAATGTCTTACACTTCTCAATTAATAAGAACATTAGGATACTTCGCTAACTTAGCTAAGTAATTTAAATAAAAATAACAGGATTTAAAAAAGTCCGGGTTTGTAGTTTAATACTACGGGCTCTGGACTTTTTTTAACAATATATAAAGTTAAATAAAGCGGATTTTTTACAAATGTGATATACTTTTATGGGAAAAGATAGAAATATGATATACTAAACAGTGAAAACTGTTTTGAGAGGAGATAGGACCATGTCAATGCTTAATAAAAAGACAATAGAAGATATAAATGTGTGTGGTAAAAGAGTTTTAGTTAGATGTGACTTTAACGTACCTTTAAAAGATGGGGTTATAACTGATGAAAACAGATTAAACGGAGCAATGCCTACTATAAAGTACTTAGTAGATAAAGGAGCAAAAGTAATACTTTGCTCACACTTAGGAAAGCCAAAAGGTGAAGCTAAGCCAGAGTTATCTTTAGCACCTGTAGCTAAAAGATTATCTGAAATGTTAGGTAAGGAAGTTGTTTTTGCAGCTGACGAAAACGTTGTAGGAGAAAATGCAAAGGCTGCTGTAGCTAAGATGGAAAACGGAGATGTAGTATTACTTGAAAATACTAGATATAGAAAAGAAGAGACTAAAAACGAAGAAAACTTTTCTAAAGAGTTAGCTTCTCTAGCTGAAATATTCGTAAATGATGCATTCGGGACTGCTCATAGAGCTCACTGTTCAACAGTTGGAGCTGGAGAATTTTTAGCTGAAAGAGCTTGTGGATACTTAATTCAAAAAGAGTTAAAATTCTTAGGAGAAGCAGTAGCTAATCCTGTAAGACCTTTCACTGCTATATTAGGAGGAGCTAAAGTTTCTGATAAGATAGCTGTTATAAATGAATTATTAGAAAAAGTAGATAACCTAATAATAGGTGGGGGAATGGCTTATACATTCTTAAAAGCTCAAGGTTATGAAATAGGAACTTCTTTAGTAGAAGAAGACAAAGTTGAATACGCTAAAGAAATGATGGAAAAAGCAAAAGCTAAAGGGGTTAAATTATTATTACCAATAGATAATGCTGTAGCTGATAAATTTGCAGATGTTAAGCCAGTTATAACTGAAGATGCAAATATACCATCAGGATATATGGGACTTGATATAGGACCTAAAACAATAGAAGAATATGTAAACACAGTAAATGCTTCTAAAACAATAGTATGGAATGGACCAATGGGAGTTTTCGAATTTGAAAACTTTGCAAATGGAACACTAGCTGTTGCTAAAGCTATGGCACAATTAACTGATGCTACAACTGTAATAGGTGGAGGAGACTCTGCTGCAGCTGTTAACCAATTAGGATTTGGAGATAAGATGACTCATGTTTCAACTGGTGGGGGAGCTTCTCTTGAATTCTTAGAAGGTAAAGAATTACCAGGTATAGTAGCATTAGATAACAAATAAAAAGATTTTATAGTTACCAATAATTTAAAATATATGCACTATGATAGTTAGAAAACTACCACAACTGTCATAGTGCGAAAAAAGTACTATGTTTATAGTAATGGAGGAAATAAAAATGAGAAAACCTATAATAGCAGGAAACTGGAAAATGCACAAAACTATAGCTGAAGCTGTAGAGTTTGTTGAAGAAATAAAAGGAAAAGTAAACAATACAGATGTGGAAGCGGTTATATGTGCTCCTTTTACTTTATTAAAAGATTTAAAAGAAGCTACAAAAGGAACTGATATAAAAATAGGTGCTCAAAATATGCACTATGCAGATAATGGAGCATTCACAGGAGAAGTATCTGCGCCTATGTTAAATGAATTAAATATAGATTACGTAGTGCTTGGACACTCTGAAAGAAGACAATACTTTAATGAAACTAATGAAACAGTAAATAAAAAAGTATTAAAAGCTTTAGAAGCTGGAATAGATCCAATATTATGTATAGGTGAAACTTTAGAAGAAAGAGAAGCAGATAAAACTAAAGATAAATGTAGATTACAAGTTGAAAAAGCTTTAGAAAATGTATCTAAAGATGATATGAAAAAAGTTGTTATAGCATATGAGCCAATATGGGCTATAGGAACTGGAAAAACTGCAACTGCAGAACAAGCTAACGATGTAATAGCATATGTTAGAGAAGTAGTTAAAGGATTATACGGAGAAGAAATTTCAGAAGAAGTAAGAATACAATATGGTGGAAGTGTTAAGCCTAACAATGTATCTGAAATAATGAATCAGACTGATATAGATGGAGCTTTAGTTGGTGGAGCTAGTTTAAAACCTGCTGACTTTGTAGAACTTGTTAATTTCTAAGGAGTGAAAACATGAAAAAACCAGTAGCACTAATAATAATGGATGGTTTTGGGTGTAGTGATATAAAGATAGGAAACGCAGTAGCAAGTGCAAATACTCCTAATTTAGATAAACTACATGATAACTACCCTCATACTTTAATAAAAGCTAGTGGACTTGACGTAGGTCTTCCAGATGGACAAATGGGTAACTCAGAAGTAGGACACACTAACATCGGTGCAGGAAGAATAGTATATCAAGATTTAACTAGAGTTAGTAAAGCTATCAAAGATGGTGAATTATTTAAAAACGAAGTTTTACTAGAAGCTATGAAAAATGGAAAAGAACATTCACTTCATTTAATGGGATTATTATCTGATGGTGGAGTTCACTCACACATAGATCATTTAAAAGCCTTAATAAAAATGGCTAAAGAAAATGGTGTAGAAAATGTATATGTTCACGCATTCACAGATGGTAGAGACACTGAACCAAAAAGTGCTTTAACTTATATCGAAGATGTAGAAAACTACATGAAAGAAGTAGGTGTGGGTAAATTTGCATCAGTATCAGGTAGATACTATGCTATGGATAGAGATAAAAGATGGGAAAGAATACAATTAGCTTATGAAGCTATGGTAGATGGTAAAGGTGAAACTGCGACTTCTGCAAAAGAAGCGATAGAAAAAGCTTATGCCGATGGAAAAACTGATGAATTCGTAATGCCAACTGTAATTGTTGAAAATGACAAGCCAGTAGGACTTATAAAAGAAAATGACTCTATAATATTTGGAAACTTTAGACCAGATAGAGCAAGACAAATAACTAGAGCATTAGTATGTGATGAATTTGTTGGATTTGAAAGACCATGTATGAAAACTTACTTTGTTTGCTTAACTACATATGACATAACTATAAAAAATGTTCATGTAGCATTTAAACCACAAAGCTTAGTAAATACATTAGGAGAGTATTTAGCTAAAAATGGTAAAACTCAATTAAGAGCAGCTGAAACAGAAAAATACGCTCATGTTACTTTCTTCTTTAATGGTGGAGTAGAAGAACCAAATAAAGGTGAAGATAGATTGTTAGTTCCATCTCCAAAGGTTGCTACATATGACCTTCAACCAGAGATGAGTGCTGATGAATTAACTGATAAAATGTTAAAAGCTATAGATGAAGATAAATATGACTTTATAGTACTTAACTATGCTAACCCAGACATGGTAGGACATACTGGAGTTATAGAAGCAGCAGTTAAAGCTGTTGAAGAAGTAGATAAATGTGTTGGAAAAGTTACAGATAAAATATTAGAAAAGGGTGGAGTAGCTTTAATAACTGCAGACCATGGGAATGCAGAACTTATGCAAGACCCTGAAACTAAAACTACTGTAACTGCTCACTCAATTAATCCAGTACCATTTATGGTAGTAGGAGAAAATCTTAAATCAGCTAAACTTAGAAAAGATGGAAGATTATCTGATATAGCACCAACAGTTTTAGATATAATGGAACTTGAAAAACCAGAAGAAATGACTGGAACTTCAATAATAGAAAAATAATTTCAATATTGAAAAATTTACCAATAAATAACTGTATTTTACAAAATATATAATGTAATATAGAGATATACTTAAAACTTATAACTTGAAAGGAGACATAAATATGTCATTAATCGATTTAGTATACGCTAGAGAAGTATTAGATTCAAGAGGGAACCCAACTGTAGAGGTTGAAGTAGTATTAGAAAGTGGAGCAACAGGAAGAGCAATAGTTCCATCAGGAGCATCAACAGGAGCATTTGAAGCTGTTGAATTAAGAGATGGAGATAAAGATAGATTCTTAGGAAAAGGTGTTGAAAAAGCAGTTGATAATGTAAACGAAATAATAGCACCTGAATTAGAAGGTATGGATGCAACTGACCAACCTGGAATAGATGGATTATTAATAGAATTAGATGGAACTCCAAACAAAGGAAAATTAGGAGCAAACGCTATACTAGGTGTTTCTATGGCTGTAGCTAGAGCTGCTGCTGAAGAAGTTGGGCTACCTTTATTCCAATACTTAGGTGGAGTAAATGCTAAACAATTACCAGTTCCAATGATGAACATATTAAATGGTGGAGAGCATGCTGATAACAATGTAGACGTACAAGAGTTTATGATATTACCAGTAGGAGCTAAGTCTTTCAGAGAAGGATTAAGAATGGGTGCAGAAGTATTCCACTCTTTAAAGAAAGTTTTAGGTGAAAAAGGATTAGCTTGTGGTGTTGGTGACGAGGGAGGATTCGCTCCAAACTTAGATTCAAACAGAGCTGCTTTAGAATTAATAGTTGAAGCTATATCAAAAGCTGGATACGAGCCAGGACAAGACGTTATGTTAGGTCTTGACGTTGCTGCTACAGAAATGTACAACAAAGAAACTAAAAAATACGTTTTAGCTGGAGAAGGAAAAGAATTAACTTCAGAGCAAATGGTTGAATTATACGAAGACTGGGCTAACAACTTCCCAATAATAACTATAGAAGATGGATTAGATGAAGAAGACTGGGATGGATGGAAAGTATTAACTGAAAGATTAGGAAACAAATTACAATTAGTTGGAGACGACTTATTTGTTACTAATACTGAAAGATTAGAAAGAGGAATAGAAGCTGGTGTTGCTAACTCTATATTAGTAAAAGTTAACCAAATAGGAACTTTAACTGAAACTTTAGATGCTATAGAAATGGCAAAGAGAGCTGGATACACTGCAGTTATATCTCATAGATCAGGTGAAACTGAAGATACAACAATAGCTGACTTAGCAGTAGCAGTAAATGCTGGTCAAATAAAAACTGGTGCTCCATCAAGAACTGATAGAGTTGCTAAATACAACCAATTATTAAGAATAGAAGAAATGATAGGTGAGTCTGCTAGATACTGTGGATTAAAATCTTTCTACAACTTAAAGAAATAATCCCAAATAAATAAATGCTAAAAAGAGTCTTAGTTTACTAAGGCTCTTTTCAAATTTATAACAAAACAATTTAATCATAAAGTATAATGGGTATAATAACAATAGTATAAACATTGATTTTAAGTACAATAATATAAACAAGGTTGGCTTTATAACTTGAATGTAGCATGTTTATGTGCTACACTAAACTTATGTTATAATTAGAGATTATAAATGTAGGAGGATAAACATGGCTAATGTTTTAATGGGATTACAGATAGTTTTATCTATCATTTTAGTAGCTAGCATATTACCTCAAGATAGTAAAAGTGCTGTACCTACTGAGTTTGGTGGAGAAGGAACTCAAAGCTATTTTAAACCAAAAGGAAAAGAAGCATTTTTAGGAAGAGTAACTAAGATATCAGCAGTATTATTTTTCTTAAATGCACTAGCTTTAGTTATTATTAAATAATAGAAAATAGTTAAAAAATAAGATGACAATTACGAGATTCGTAATTGTTTTTTTATATAGAACAAAAATTTACTAAATAAACCAATTAATGATATAATTTAGAAATAGTTAATATCTGTGTAATTTAAATAAATAAAATGGGAAAAATATTTGATAAGCGCATAGAATAAATTAAACAATAATAAAAGTGAGGAGGAAACAGAATGGGTGAAGAATTAAAACAAAAATTGTTAGGACTGGTATCAGAAGCAGCCTACAATCCTCTAAAAAAAGAAGAGTTAGCAATAATATTTGATATACATCATACAGAAATGCCTATGTTTTACAATTTCTTAGATGAATTAGTAGAAGATGGGTATTTAATACTTACTAAAAAAGGTAAATATACATCTCCAAGTCATATGGGTCTTTTTGTAGGTAAGCTAGTGTCTCATAAGAAGGGATTTGGATTTGTAGAATCTGATGAAGAATATACTCAAGATTTATTTATACCAGCTGACAATCTAAATGGAGCTATGCATAACGATAGAGTTATTGCAGAAATAATAACACCAGCAACAGATGAAAAAAGAGCAGAGGGTAAAATAATAAAAGTAGTGGAAAGAGCTATAACTGATGTAGTAGGAACTTTCCAAGATAGTAAAAACTTTGGGTTTGTTGTACCTGATAATAAGAAATTTAATAAGGATATATTTATTCCAAAGAAATTTTTCAATGGTGCAAAAAGAAATGACAAGGTTGTTTGTAGAATAACAAAATGGCCAATGGAAGATAGAAAACCAGAAGGAAAAATAATAGAAGTTTTAGGGCAAAAAGGTGATAGATATGTTGAGATAGCATCTGTAATAAGAGAACATGGATTACCTGAAGAATTCCCTAAGAAGGTAGTAGATGAAGCTGAAAAAGTAGCTGTTGAAATACCACAAGAAGAAATAGATAGAAGATTAGATATAAGAGATATGAACATATTTACTATAGATGGTGAAGATGCTAAAGACTTAGACGACGCTGTTTCTATAGAAGTTTTAGATAATGGAAACTATAAATTAGGAGTTCATATAGCTGATGTTACTCATTATGTAAAAGAAAAAAGTAAGTTAGATAAAGAAGCTTTAAAAAGAGCTACTTCTGTGTACTTAGTTGATAAGGTTATACCTATGTTACCTAAGAATTTATCTAATGGAGTATGTAGTTTAAATCCATTTGAAGATAAACTTACTTTATCTGTATTTATGGAGATAGATAGTAAAGGAGAAGTTGTAAAGCACGATATAAAAGAAACTGTAATAAACTCTAAAGCTAGAATGACTTATACAGAGGTTTCTGATATTCTTGAAAAAGATGATGAAAAGCTTAAAACCACATTTGCTAAAGTAGTAGATGATTTTTACAATGCTGAGAAGTTAGCAAGAATATTAATGCAAAGAAGAGAAAAGCGTGGAGCTATAAATTTTGATTTCCCAGAAGCCAAGATAATCTTAAATGGTGATGGAGATGTTGTAGATATAACTCAATATGAAAGAAGAATATCTAATAAGATAATAGAAGAGTTTATGCTAGTTGCAAATGAAACTGTTGCAGAGCATTTCTTCTGGTTAAATATGCCTTTTGTTTATAGAGTTCATGAAACTCCAGCACATGAAAAGATAGAGACTTTAAATAAATTTATATCTACTTTTGGATATGTTATAAAAGGTGATTTAGAAAGTGTTCATCCTAAGGAATTACAAAAAATTATAGAAAGTATACATGGAACTACTGAGGAGAAAGCTATAAGTACTATTATGCTTCGTTCTTTAAAACAAGCTAGATATTCTCCAGAGTGTATAGGTCACTTTGGATTAGCAGCACAATATTATTCTCACTTTACTTCTCCAATAAGAAGATATCCAGATTTACAAATCCATAGAATTATAAAAGAATTCTTAAACGGAAAGATAAGTCAAAAAAGACAAGATCAATTAGCTCAAATAGTTGATTATGCTTCAACTCAATCTTCAGAAAGAGAAAGAGAAGCTGAACTTGCTGAAAGAGATGTCAAGGATATTTATAAAGCTAGATATATGGAAGATAAAGTTGGAGAAGAGTTTGTCGGTATTGTTTCTAGTGTAACTTCTTTTGGTATGTTTATAGAACTTGATAATACTGTTGAAGGTTTAGTTAGACTTGCTGATATGAATGATGATTATTATATATTTGATGAGAATAGTTTCACTATTTTAGGTGAAAGAACTAAGAAGATGTTTAGAATAGGTGATGTTGTTAGAATTAGAGTTGATAAAGTTAATGTTGACTTTAAAGAAATTGACTTTGCTTTATTAGGTAAAGTTGAAAAAGATATAAAAGAGTAAGCTAGTTTTTTTGCTGACGGGGTTTGAGTAGTTGTTTCCTTCACACAAAATTCGCTTCGCTAATGTCGCCAACGGCTTCGCCCGTTGCTCAAAGACATGAAGTACGCGGTCTTTAAGTTTTTCGTCAACAACTACTCAAACCCTCGCTTTTTGTAATCTAACTTTTGGGTAAAAGAGAATACAAAAAATAAATAATAGATATTAAAATTTAATGTTATTTTAAAATAATATTTAATTTATGTGTTGTTAAAGATTTTATTTGGGTATTAATTATTATAAGATGATAAATATTGATTATATGTAATATATATTGTGTTATTACATATAATATTATTAAATCTAGTTTATGCTTTGATTTGCTGGTATTTACTAAGTATTGACTATTATGGTTGTATATGGTATATTTTAAGGTAATTAATGAAGGATAAGGATAAGAGGTGATTTGTATGGCAGGTGTTAAGATTTTAGCTACTAATAGAAAAGCTAGACATGAGTATTTTATAGAAGAAACTTATGAATGCGGTATTGAATTAAAGGGTACTGAAGTTAAGTCTATTAGACAAGGTAAGCTTAACTTAGCAGATGGATATGCTTCTGTTGATAATTCAGAGGTATTTTTAAAACAAGTTCATATAAGTCCATACGAACAAGGTAATAGATTTAATGTTGATCCTCTTAGAGTGAGAAAGTTATTACTTCATAAGCATGAAATTAGAAAGCTTATAGGGGCTACTACTATTAAAGGTTATGCTTTAATTCCTTTAAGTGTTTATCTTAAAAAAGGTAAGGTTAAGGTAGAGCTTGCTTTAGCAAAAGGTAAGAAATTATATGACAAACGTCAAGATTTAGCTAAGAAAGATGCTAATAGACGTATTGAAAGAGAGTTATCTGGTAGATACTAGATAATATTCCAACTAGATAGTATTGCTTTTAGTTTTTAAAAGTTTTATTATATATATAACAACTTAATATTAATGGTGAAAAAAGTTTGCGAAAAGTCTCAAAGACTATAAACTACCACGGGGGCGTAATGGTTTCGACGTGGGTTTGGAACTTGAGGCTGCGTGTCGTGTTACTCTGGGTCACGTAAAAACTGGGGAACTTAAAATAAACGCAAACGATAATTACGCTTTAGCAGCATAATGACTGCTCGTCCCGCCTAAGCCCTCCTGCCGGCTGGGCCTGGACGTCATCTATGCAGGGAACTACTTTCTGGGTGTCTCGACTGGAAGTGGAATAATTGGGACTGGTCAAACACATAGCTTGCCACTGGGCGATGTGTGCGACGAGATTTAAATCAACTGGCTACACACGTAGATGCAGCGAGGAAAAGACTTGCGGACAGGGGTTCGACTCCCCTCGTCTCCACCAATTACATACAATTCATCGTTAAAATGATTGGAATTGCTTAATCTTAGGATGGAGTAATTCCTTTTTTTATTATAAAACAACACAATAATAACACAACTACAGAAGACAAATAGATCAAGGGAGTTTAAATGGGGGTAAATATGTCAAAAGAGTTTAAATCATTAAATATTAAATTTATAGATTTAGAGCAATTAATAAAAAAGTATTGTATTGAAAATTATGGAGATAAATATGATATAGGAAATTTAGAGCAAAATAAAAAAAATCCTATTCAATATTCGATAAAAATAACAGCAGATTCAAAAATAGCTACATTAAATTTTTATAAAAATGGAGATGGAACTGTAACTATACAGTACAAAGTTGGAAAAAATCAAGAAATATCTAAGGCGATAGCTATATACATTAAATCTAATGGAATTAAAGATGATAGGAAAAGTGTATCTTTAAGCTTAGATGATATAAATGAAGAAAATTTTAATTTACTAATAGATTATATAGATGAATTAAATGTAAATGTTTTAGAAAGTGCTAGTATATCTTATGGACATAGATATAAGTTTAAGAGTGTAGAGTTTAATGATGAACTCACTCTAACGTATTATAATTGTAAAGAGAAAATATTGATACAAGGGAAGCCTCTCTATATATATTATGAAGTAATATCTTTCCTATCTGATTGCATGGGATTTGAAGATGTCATAAAGAGTCATTCACAAGCGTATAATGTAAGTTTAGAAGCTTCAGAAATAGCTGACGAAATGAAGGAACAACTAGAAGATAGTTATGCTTTTTTAGGAGAGACATTGAGAAAAGTATTAAGTCCGGCATTTGTATTAAAAAAATTAGATATAGAATTAGAAGATTACTCGTCATTTGCATATCCAGCTTTAAGAACGCTGGAGGGATATTTAAAGAAAATATTATTGAATAATGGCATAGAAATAAAAAAAGAGTTCAATATTTTTACTAGAGATAAAAACACAAAAGATTATTATTTAGATATAGAGAAGTGTAATTTTAATCACAATAAAACAATAACTTGTCCGATAACTAAATTAGCTGTAGGTGAGATTTATACTTATCTTAGTAAAAATAGACATCCTTTATTTCATACAAGCTATATAACTGATAGTACTACAATAATAGAAAATAGACAACATGCTGAAGTTATAATAAACGAAACTTTGGAACTTATAAAGAGAACTCATCATAGCATAAATATGAGCGTGTTATGTTAGATTTTAAATATACTTATTTTAGGAGGTGGATTATGGATAATTATAAAATAAAAGAAATTAACAATTGTAAATATAAATTAATAATATTTTCCACTGATTATATAAGTCCAATTGAAGATCTCGATGAAATAGAGGTTGATTTAAAATCTTACAACTATCTAGGATATATGATATTTGATTTACTATTGGTTAACGGAAATTCAGAGAATAGATTTATGGAAGTTTTTTTTGATGGAGAGAAATTTGATAGAGATAGTTTTAAAATTGCTAAAAAATTACCTATGGAGATAAACACTGTATCATCAGATTTCTACTTTGATAATTTAGCCATGGTAGAGAAGAGTAGATTATCTAATCCAATTAAATTTATGATAAAGAAAAAAAAGTTGCCTTTTAATAGGTTCTTAAACTAATAAACAAAGACTGGATAAGATTATATTCCAGTCTTTTATAATGTAAATATTTCATAAGTACTTGAGTTATTTAATATTTATCAAATAAAAACGTATGATAGTTTTTAAGATATAACCTATAAAAATAAATAATATTACTAAATGCATTGGGATTGCTATTTTTTTGACTTAGTAATTCCTTTATTATTATAGAAGTAATATAATAATAACATAACTATAAGAATTTTTATTTTAATAAAAAAATTAATGTTTCAATATTAATGTATTTTATAATAATATTATTTACATAAAAACTTCAAAGGAGATGGGAAATATGGCTTGTATTTGTTGTTTTTTTGATAATGAAAATCAAATAAATATTAAACAACAATCACTTACAGAGGAAAGATTTGAAGAAAAATTAAAAGAATATAAGAAGAATTATATTAAATTAGTAAAAGAATTAGTCAGTGTAAATGAATGCAATTGCAAAAAAACGATAGGCTCAGAATCTAATAATATATATTTAAAATTTTGTGATGATTTTTTGATTGATTTCCAATCTAATATAGAGTTGATAGAAATATTATTTGATGAAGTTATTGATATATATGAAGCAAATCTGTTAAAAGGTAGACGTTATGCTTATAATAAACTAGATGAGTTTGTCAGTAAGAGGTGTAGAGGTGGAAATATATCTAACTCATTAGACATTTCAACATTACTATTTAGGGGACGTCCAATAGGAAAATACGATAAGGGTAATATACATGAATATTATCATATACCATTTAATAAAAGAGAAATAGTTCCTAATCAAAGATTTAGTATATCCGGAAACCCAATGCTTTATTTAGCAAAATCATTACAAACTATTTCATCAGAGCTTAATGAAGATTATTCCAAAATTAACTATTCAGTGTATATGCCTAAATATAGTTATTTCTATAGAAATGGATTTTTTAATATATCAAATTATGTAGATAAAACATTAAATGAATGTATAGAACCCATTATAAATCAGGGAAGTATTATAGAATACGATAATGATCATTTTACATTTAGTAAGAACAATATATGTAGAATAATTTCAGAATCCATATTATATCAAATATTAACTTTTCCTAGGAGCAAGGTAGGTGTGTTTGTAGAAGAATATACATTGCCTCAATTACTTACAGATTATATTAAGTCAAAAGGTTATTTAGGAGTTATTTATCAATCATCAAAACCTACAAAAGATATTCCTAATAATTTGAAGTATATAAATTTAGATTATAATTACTGTTTCTTTGTACCATACAGTAAAGCAAATTATAATGATGAATTATTAAATAAATTTTATACTGCATGCATAGGAGAAAATGAAAAAATAGATAGTATTCAGGATTTGGAAAATTCTTTAGATAAGTATGACATAAAATTAAATAGATTGAAAGAAAGTGGATTTAATTGTAATGATTATGTAATGTATAAATTATGTATTGAAGATCATAAAAAGTATATAACTATGTTACCTATGTATGAACAAAGTGCATATGACTCTATAAAGAATATAGAAATAACACTATTAAATAAGTTAGTTAAATTAATAATAAGAGACATTGAAAGTATTGAACAGGGTAAGTAGAATATAGAAAAAGAGGTGCTTAAATTTTATAAGTACCTCTTACAATGCAAATATATCGTTTAGTTTTTCAACAGCTTCTAATTTAGTATCTTCCATAACATGTGTGTATATATCCATAGTAATACTAATATCATAATGGCCCATAAGTACTTGAACAGTCTTAGGGGGGACATTAGCTTCAAATAATCTAGTAGCATAAGTATGTCTTAGACCATGGAATTTTAAAGGTTCAATACCTAATTTAGTTAATATACTTTTTAAGTTACGATTAGGCCTCTTATCATCTATCGGATAACCTAATTTATCACAGAATACATAATCATTATTAGAATATAGCTCGCCAATTTGTAATTTATTTTTAGATTGTTGGATCTTATACTCCTTAAGCTTGATTAGTATATTTTTAGGTATAGGAATAGTTCTTATTGAATTCTTAGTTTTTGGTAGTTGCTCAATAACTTTAGATGATCTATTATCGTTTCTATCTATTTCAGTAACCCTTTGTAAGGTCCTATTAACAGTTAGAGTACCAGTATTAAAATCTATATCACTCCATTTTAAACCTAATATTTCTCCTAGCCTTAAACCAGTACTAAGAGCAGTTAAGAATAACATTTCTAATTCATGGCCAACTAAAGCATCTATGAAACTCTTTTGTTGTTCTGGAGTTAGCACTTTTATTTCTCTCGTAGTATTATCTTTAGGTAATGTAACCAGCTTGCAATAATTCTTCTGTATATATCCTTGTTTTTCAGCTTCGGACAAGCAAGGTTTAAGCCTAGTGTTTAAGCTTTTAATGGTAGATGTAGGCTTTTTATTATTGTCCATTAAGTCATTATAATACTTTTGTAAATGAGTAGCTCTCAAGTCTTTTAATTTAAGCCTTCCTAATTGAGTATCTTTTATATAATTTCTATATATACCTTCATATTTTTCAAATGACTTAGGTTTTAAATCTTTTATTCTATAATCAAATAGCCAAGTATAATACCATTGTTCTAAAGTTAATTTATCATCATTAGGTAAAGCTCCTAGACTAAGTTGTTTTTTATATTCTTCTAACTTTTCTTTAACTTCTTTTTGAGTCTTACCGTAGAATTGTTTTCTAATAAGCTTACCATTTTCATCTCTACCAACAGATATAGAAGCTCTCCAACCTTTATTAACTCCGTTTACTATGTATTTGTTAATAGATCCTTCACCATTAGCTCTTTTATTAGCCATAAAGTAAGCTCCTTTCTAATATTTTAAGTAGTGGTATATTTAATAAAAGGAAAATTAAAATTACACTACATATTTATATTTAAAGTTGAGATATCGATAACAGTACCAGTACAATTTTGTACTGGCTAAAAATTAAGTTGGTTAAATTTTATTAAGCCCTAAATCGGATTGAGGGCTATCTTTCACATCTGAATTTGTAAGTTTTTTAACTTGAGTATTTTATCTACTCACTTCAGTTTAAACTTGTAATTTTGTGAATACAGAAATTTTACAGTAGTTAACTAGATCTCTTTTAAAATTTGTAAATCAAACTTTGGATAGTCAAAAATTAACTTAAGTACAAATCTGTACCCTATAAAATAATGGTCTACAAATATGGTAATAAAAAGAGTCGGAAATTTTTCCGAGACATTATATAAGAAACCCAATTATTAGTAATGGATTGTTGTAATATACAATGGTTATTAATCACCAAGTTTATTATTTATCTGTTAACTTTGTATCTTCATTTTTTGATTTATCTGAGTTTTGTATAAATGTTAGGTTATTCTCTATAGTACCGATAATTGATGATATCATTAGGGCAAAATAAGCCTCATCATTTAAAATATCAGTAAATGAATAGTTAAGTTCTTTTTGCATTACATCACTATTTAATAAATTACATATTTCTGTAGCCACATCTATATTAAAGTCTTTGATTCTATCGTTATTATATATACTTAAAATTAATTTTTCAAAATATCCTACATCCTCAATTTTTCTACTTAATATTTCATTCATTAATTCTTTATCACGAGATAATGCTCTTAATTTAAAATATGATTCATCTAACTTATCTTTATCAGACAAGTCTACTACAACTTTACTTTTATCATTATTAGTGTCTTCGGATAAAAGATCAGTTATGCTAACATCTAAAGCATTAGCTATTTTATTTAATATATCTACATTAGGAGTTCTTTCTCCTCTTTCATAATTACCAATTGCAACTCTAGAAACATCGGATAATTCAGCTAGTTCACTTTGCTTTAATCCCTTTAAATTTCTAATTTTTTTTATATTATTTCCGATTGACATTGTTATCACCTCACTATAGATATTATAACATAAATGATAACAAACGAAACATAATATTAGAAAACATATTGACTAAGATAACAAATGAGGAGTATAATAACGACTAAGATAACAAATGAAGCACAAAGGAGTGGAAATCATATGTATTACAAACTAAATTTAAAAGCTTTAAACCTATTTATGATAAAGAAAGGATACTCAATTAATAAATTAGCTAAAGAAGCTGGTATAGGAAAAGCTACTGTATCAAGAGCATTAAGAGAAGTAACAGTGTCAAGACAAAGTACAATATATAAAATGGCAAAAGCTTTGGATACAGAGGTTGAAGAATTACTTGTTGAAGCAGAGGAGGGTGTAGAACATGAGTAGTAATACAAATAACTTGGAAATACTAAAGACTCTACAAAGCACTTTAACGATATTAGTAAATCAGCAAGAGGAACAGAGAGCTAAAGAGCAGGGATATAGAGAGATAATGAAATATAAGAGAGATAAGGCTGAGTTAATGACTGCTAAAGAAGCAGCTAAAGAATATCCTATTGGTGAAGCTAAGTTTAGAGAACTATGCAGAAGTACTTCGTTAGGTTTTCCAAGCATTCAAATAGGGTCTAGACATTACATAATAAAAGATAAGTTAGATGACTGGCTAAGAAACAACATCGGTCGTTGCTTGTAAGTAGGTGAGGTGATTTGAAGGGAATTAATAAATATGACTCAATGTCTAAAACATATGAAGATCAATATCTTACAAAAAATGAAAAGTTAATATATGTGTATTTGATTTTGCTACACAATAATAGCAAAGGATTTGCATATCCAAGCTATGTATCTTTGAAAAGAGCTTTATCAACTACAAGGGATGATACTGTATCAAAAATAGTTAAATCATTAGAAGAAAAAAGATATATAAAAAGAGATTTATCGCCAGGAAGAAATACAAAATATTATTTATTAAAAAATATTAAAAGTACTACGAAAAGCGAAGGTACTACGGAAAGTGAAGGTACTGCGAAAAACGAAGGTACTACTACTACGAAAAACGAAGGTACACCCCTACGAAAAGTGAAGGACAATAGTATTAATAATAAACTTAATAATAGTATTAATATAGATAATAATAAAAAATCATCTAAAAAAATTAATAAAAAATATATAGATTTATCACAAATGGAGATTGAATATATAAAACTAACACAAGAGGAATATGACAAGCTGGTTGAAAAATATACAGAGTCATTAGTTAAAAAGAAGCTTATAGACATGGAAGCTTATGAGGCTAATAGGAAAAAGAAATATTTAGACCATTATAAAGCTTTATGCAGTTGGTTGAATAAAGAGAAACCAAAGGAGCAACAAAGCAAAGAAAAATCAAAAACAACAGTAAATAGAAATGTAAAAGCTGATAGTGTAGAAGATGCAATAAAACTTATAAGAGGTGAGGTTGATGAATGATAATAGGGTATCTAGTTTGATTAATGTAGAAGCTGAGAGAATAGTTGTAGGAACTTTAATGACTGAATTATCAACTCATAAAAAAATAGAGAATATACAACCAAGTATGTTCTCTGAAAAAATAAGTAAATCAATATTCAAGGTTATAGCATATTTAATCAATAATGATAAACCAGTTGATATTCCTAATATAGACTCAGTATTAAAATCTAGAGGAATTAATATATCTGTATCAAGCTTAACAAACTTAGCTTTATATAGTAATTTATATAGTTTCTATGGAAGTATTGAGATCATAAGAGAACTATATTTAAAAAGGTACATGTATGAGAAAGCTAATAGATTGGTAAATGGGATTTTAGAAGGAAACAATATAGACAAGCTGATGTATGAGTTTGAAGAAGACACAAAGGCTATGAGCAATAACGATAATTATGATGACAGTATACAAGCAATAACAGAAAGGCTATTTGATAGGTTAAATAGTCCAAAAGCAGAAGGTGTAAAGTTTAATATTCCTGTACTAGATAGGGTTATAGGAGGATTATATCCAACAGAGTTAACTACTATAGGGGCTAAGAGTGGAGTTGGTAAAACAGCAATGGCTTTATATATAGCCAATGGTGTGCTTAAACAAAATAAGAAAGTTTTAATTATAACTAGAGAAATGACCGATGAACATATTCTACAAAGACTCATAACTCAAAGAACGGCTATATCTTCTAAGGTAATGAAAAATAAAGATTTAAGCGAGATTGAATGGAAGACTATAGTTAGGATATTGAGTGAATTTAATAATTATAACTTGAACATCAACGACAAAATATCTAAGCCAGGAGAAATTAGAAGAAGGATAAAAGAGTTAAAACCTGATTTAGTGATAATTGATTACCTACAATTGCTTACAAGTGAAGAGAATACTAACAATAGGGAAAGAGAAGTTGCGTCACTAAGTAGAGCTATAAAGGATATGGCACAGGGTTTTAAAATACCTATAATTCAATTAACGCAACTAAATGATAGTTTCACTGGTAGACCATTTGGGGAATCACCAGTAAGGGAATCTAAGGCAATATATCAAGATTCCAATAATGTTATATATATCCATAAGCCTACTAATAAAAAAGATATGGAGGAATTTACAGAGGAAGAGAACTTGATTAAAACATTACTAGAGTTAAATATAGGTGATGGACCAACTAAGGCTATAGAGGTAATTATAAGTAAGTGTAGGGATGGAGGAACTGCTATTGAAAAAATGTGGTATGAAGGAACTACACTAAGTTATAAAACTTGGAATGTATAAAATAAATTTTCAATATTAGGAGGAGTATCATGAATGTAAAATTAGCAATATCAAAATTAAGTAAAATTGATGAAGTTGAAATTGTTGTAAGTGCAAGATTTAATAAAAATTATTTAGGTGATAAAGCAAAACTAAAAAGCATTACGATAAGTGATGATTCAATTATTGAAGTATTAGGAGAATGTGGATTGAAAATATACATACCTTTGTATGATCTTAAAGAAATTTTAGATTATTCAACATCAATAACTTTTTTAACAAGTAACATACAGATACTATTTAGATGGAAGTTACCTATAGAACCTAATGAGGGACAAGGAGAGCTATCTAGAATATAGATTAGAGTAAATATATGCTTAAAGCTGAAATAATGGTTATATTTGAAGTTTAAAGGGTGTTAAAAATGAGTAAGTTGAAATTAAAAAATAACATAAAAAAAGATACCGAGTCAAAAGACACGATACCTACCGACATAGTTATTGTAGATCTTTTGACTTGATAAGTCAAGTTGGAGGAATTGAATATATGAGAATGAGAGTATGGAAAGAATTAAATTACAAAGAGAAGCAAAAATTATTTGAACTTTTAAAACTAAGATATAGTGTTCTAGTTGGATAGAGAGATAACAATGAAATCTATAAATATAAAAGACTAAAAAATACATATCAAAGGGAGAACTTAAAGTATGAATATAAAATATTTACAAGTTGAAGATATAAAGAAACAAGTAGATAAATACATAGGGGAAAACAAAAAGTTAATAGTTACTAAAGGATTAAGAATAAAAGGAAAAAAGATTTTTAAATTAGATATTTTAAAAGAATTAAGAATTGAAGAAACAGATATAATTATCAAATTTGAAAGTGGTATAGAAACAGTTGTAACTATTGATGGAACGA
Organism: Paraclostridium sordellii; assembly: GCF_000953675.1. Lineage (NCBI taxonomy): Bacteria > Bacillati > Bacillota > Clostridia > Peptostreptococcales > Peptostreptococcaceae > Paraclostridium > Paraclostridium sordellii. The sequence goes on from NZ_LN679998.1 coordinate 290,210, forward strand.
CGTTTATATATGAACAAAATAGTAGGTTAAAAATTGTAAATCAAAATATTTATATATCTATAAATCCTAGAGAGTGTATTAAATATGTAAATTTAGAAAAAGAACTACTAGAAAGATCTATTAGTATAGAAGAACTAGCTTTTTGTATTAATGTAGATGAGGAATATATTTTAAAAGTATTAAATAATGAAGTTGATATAAATGTGGAGGCAGCTTATAAGATAAGAGATACATATTTTAGAGATTTAACATTAAATTATCTATATGCATGCTAAAAAATATAGTGTGAAAATAAAGAAATATTAAATATAAAAAATACACTACAAGTAGTAGATAAAGATAAATGTAGTGTCAATTCTAATACAGGTATGTCCCAAAATAAGCACTACAAAATGAGGTGAGGTTGTGTTTTGTAAAATAAGAAAAGGTAAAGAATTTTATAGTATTTACATATGTGAAAGATATAGAAAAGATGGGAAAGTAGTGTCAAAAGATAAGAAGATTGTTAGGTTTGGTTGGCACTCGCTTTATGAAGATGACGAAGAATATACAGGATTAAAAGAAAATCTTCCAAGTACCTTATATAGATTTTTAAATAAATTTATAAGGGGATATAGCATAGATGTATGGGATGATGTAGAGAGGAAGCTTATTGAAGCTAAAAAAGAATATTATCCTATATACAAAGAAATGGCTATAAAGTGGAACGCTGAGTATGAAGAGAAAAAGGCTATTGAAGAGAAGGAAAATCTTTTAGAGTATGAAAAATTTAAAAATAAGTACAAGATTCTGCATCATCAAGAGTTGTCAGCTAAGTACCAAGAGGGATATTTAAATGGTCAATTATCAAGTATGAATTTTAGTAGTGTAAATAATTTAGATATAGATAATCAAGAAAAGACACTACTTAAAGAAGCCTTTAAGTTATTATCTAGGAAGTATCATCCAGATGTTGGGGGTGATACTGATACAATGGCTAAAATAAATAATTTGAAAGAGAAGATATTGTAAGTAAATAAATATGAAAGGAACTAAATAATTATATGGCTAAGATCACAATAAGTTATGATACAGATAAAGAAAAACAAGAGATTTTAGAGGTTATATCTAAGAGGCTTAAAATAAAAAAAATTAGTAAAGAATATGATAGTAAAAAGCATAAAAAGATTTATGTATTTACATATTAAAATAGTTGCACATTTGATTTAAAATAAGGTAAATGATATAATAAATAAAAAAATAATAACAAGTACCACGCTATTAAAGCGTAAGGCATGAATATAGCCACGGGAAACAATAAACCAGTATTTATTATTGGTGTTGTTACCGTGGTTTTTTATTGCTTATAAATAGATATTTGTAGATGGAGGGATTAATGAGTGAATGATAAAGCGAGAGAAGAAAGAAATGCATATTTACGGGAATGGCGTAAAAAGAATAAAGATAAAATTAAAAAATATAATACGAGATATTGGGAGCGCAAAGCGTCAAAAAGAAAAAAAGAGGGAGATATATAGAATGTATGAATCGAGTATAGCAGTGAAAAAAGAAGCTATTAGAAATAAAATATTTGAAATGATAGAAGAATTAAATTATGAGGAATTATTAGAAATGGAAAAAATGTTAGATGAGTTGGGGGTTAAATAATATGATAAAAGAAAATATAAAAACAGTAGTAGATACTTATAATTCTAAGATACAGAATATATTAAATGAGATATCTGTAATAGATTCAAAAGATCATTATACTAATGAATATAAGAAACAACAAAAGGATCCTAAGTTTAAGCAAATAAAAGATTTAAAAATTGAAGCTAAAAATAAAATGTTAGATGCTTTTAATACTAAAATAGATGAAATAAAAAATAAAGAAGTATTTAATTTTAGTGATATAGAAACAAGCAATATATTAAAAATGATAGAGATAGGCATAACATCTATGCGTACTGATGAAATACAATATTTAGTAGATAAGTATTCAGATAATCCTGTTATATACAGAGCAATAGAATCACAAGTTAAGAGAAATGATATTATGAATATAAAAATGCCATTTAAAACATTTATGCCTAATACTAAGGAGATAGAAAATTTAAGAGATACTTTATGTAATAGTATGGATATGAATGATAATTCCTTATTTAGTAGTTTAGCATTTAAAATGACAATGGCTAATAATGATAATATATTTTAAGTTTTAATATGTAGAGGGATTTATATAGGACCTATATAATTCATATATAAATTAAGGTTAGATTGTGCAAAAGAGGGATTATATATGGAAAGACCAAGTCATTTACCTAAAGAGCTAAGCGAGGAGAATTTAAAATGGCTTAGAATATATGGTTATTGTTTAAATGCAGATGATGAAAACTACAAAAAATTAAGAAATACTTTGAAAGAGTGGTATCCATATGAATATTATTTTTACGTTGATTTAAATTTAAATAATGAAGCTAAAAAGAAATTTGATTCTTTAACTATAGATGATTTTAAGTCATATAAAGAATACTGGAAATCAGCAAAAACAATTACTAGACACGAGAAAAAGAGATTAATAAAAGAATTATATGGATTAGAAAAAAAGGGGATTATATGAATAATATTAATAGAGCTATATGATAAAAAATAAAGTCATATAGCTCTTATTATTTATGCCTAAATATAGAATTATTGAATTTCACTTTTAAGATTTATATATAATAAAAGTTGGAATTTTAGAATAGAGTATATGCTTTAAAGTAGAGTTTTAATAATAGCATCCGAATATATTAATTATAAGAGGATAGGGGGAAAAAATGGTTTTAGAAATATTTATAATTTTAAATTATATTGTGTATGGTAGTGTTATATTATGGGCAATTATAACTCAAGACTTTATATTTTTATTAAGTATAGTGATTTCAACTATTGTTATATTTAAAATTCATAATTATTTTATAATTCGAATAAATAATTTTTTAATTATAAATAGATCGAGAAAGACTATACACCAATCTATAGATATAAAAACATTTATAATGTTATCTAAAAAAAATAATTTTGAAGAAAATAAAGTTAATGGAAATATACAAAGTTACGTTAGATATGCTAGATATGAATTAAAAGAATTTTTTATGAATTGTCCATATGATGTAATATTTACGACTACAAACCTTTTTATGGAAAGGCAATTAAAGAGACTACAAAATGAATCTATAATAAAGATTGAAAAATGTAATGGCTCAACTAAAATACAATCTCAAATTTTACCTAAAATAATGTTAATGGGCATTAAAACTAATATAAAAAATATATTTAATAAAAAATATTGGAAGTATATAACTCGGAAAGAGAAAGTAAGTAAGTATAAAATATTTATAAAGTAAAATAATCAAGAACTCTAGAAATTGGGTTCTTTTTTACTTTTCAAAACAACACGAATAAGCGAGGTTTTGATATGGATCAATCAAGAAATATAAATAAAGTTAATATATAAGGTATGAAATATTAATATAATTATTTAATATAAGAGAAATTTACAAAACAAACAAATAATTACAAAACGACAAAGGGTTAAATAATTAACTTAAAAGTGTTGTAATACCTGAGGTGTATAGTTTAAGCGTTCTTTATTATATTGAACGTTCTATTGAAAAAGGGTGCATTTTTTATATATAAAGATGCACCCTTTTTTATGGAGTAATCAATTAATTTACAAAACGACGAATCTAGCTTTAATTGAGCTATAGTGTTGAAATAACTACGCTTATTTAGAGTAGTTATGTTGTTTTATATGGAGTACTCCATAAACATATTCATATATTAAGATTAAACATTTATCAATTAAATAAGATAGATTAGGAGATTAGTTACAATTATTTATACTTACTGGACAAGTGAAGCTCAATATATTATATTTAGGAAAGGGTAAAATTCTAGATTTTTAAGAAGCTTAGATAGTTAAACTATTTGAGCTTCTTTTTAAAATCATAAGAAAATTATATTGATTTAAACTTTAGATTAAAAATATACCTGAGATAAATCCTGTTGCAAAAAATATCACTATATTTAGAGTAGTTAATACTGATTTAGATATATTCTTTTTAGAACATATATTACATATAAAATCCATTATATTCATAGATATACCTAAAGGTGCACATAAAATAGCAATTTTTCCAAATACACCTATCTGAGTATCGTTACTAAATACATAGTATGAAATTATACTTACGCAAATAAGCATTAAAGCTATACGTAACAATAATGAATTGTTTTTAATATTTTTCATAAAATCTCTCCTTAAAATTACTTTATTCTAATTATACATTATAAAATTAAAATATATTAAAATTGGACTAAGATAGGCTTTTTAGGGAGTAAAATTTTCTATTCTAAATGGGTTTGAAATGATTAATAGAGTATTTATATCTTTATTTCTTAAAATTGATTTAAATAGGCATAACACAAAATAACACAACTATAACACAATTGCATTTAAATAATATCAAAAAATGCTAAATCTAAAATAATGAAATTTATAATGTATATATTGGAAATACTATAGTGTATAAAAGTAAAAAAACTATTAAAAATAATATATTAGACTCCCCTCGTCTCCACCATTGAAAAACACGAAAAGATATTGATATATTTATATTAATATCTTTTTTTATTTAATGCAGCAGAATATAAACATAGATAGAATAAATAAAGAATATTTAGAAAATATGAAAGCTATGAGAGTTTAGCTTGTTGAATTTCAATAGTTATTTAGTTCAAAATATAGCTACAATTAGTGAAAGTAAAAAAGTGAAAAGCGCTAAAAGAAATATTCAATCAGTAATATTAGATGCTCAATTATAAGTTTCAATTAGACATATAAATGGGAATACGCTAGACAGCAGAAAATTTAATTTAGATATTATTAACCAAAGAGAAAAAATTAGAAAGCAATCTAAAATAATTAAAATTAAGTAGCAAATAATAAATATATCGTTATTTTAAAGGATATGATGTATAATAGAAAAGATAAGCACTTTTTATGTTTAGATATTAAATGGCATATGAAGTGTTTATTTTTATTTTGTAAACAATTTAGATTAATATAAAAGGAAACAAAAAGGAGATATAAATGCTATTTACAGATTTAGACATAATTAAGCCGATACAAAAGGCGTTAAAAGAAGAGGGCTATTTAAAGCCAACACCAATACAATCAAAGTCAATAACACCATTATTAGAAGGTAGAAACTTGTTAGGATGTGCGCAGACAGGTACTGGTAAAACTGCATCTTTTGCAATTCCTATAATACAACAAATATATAATGATAAAAAAGCCCTAAAAGGCAAAAGAACTATAAAAGCGGTAATACTAGCACCCACAAGAGAATTAGCAATACAAATAGAAGAAAACTTTGCAGCTTATGCAAGGTATACAAATATAAAAAGTTTGGTGATATTTGGAGGCGTATCTCAAAATGCTCAAACTAAAGCATTAAAACAAGGGGTAGATATACTAATAGCAACTCCAGGTAGAATGATTGATTTATACAATCAAAAATTCTTAAAATTAAATGATGTTAAGCATTTTGTTTTAGATGAAGCTGATAGTATGTTAGATATGGGTATGATACATGATGTAAAAAGAATAATGAACTATTTTCCAAAGGTTAGACAAAATATATTTTTCTCAGCTACTATGCCAAAAGAAATATCAAAATTAGCAGATTCAATATTTAAAAATCCAGTTAGAGTAGAGGTTGCACCAGTTTCATCAACAACTGAGATGGTTGACCAAAATATTTACTTTGTAAGTAAAAAGCAAAAGATAAACTTACTTATAGAGTTATTAAAAAATAATCCAAAAGAATCTGTACTTGTATTTTCAAGAACAAAACATGGAGCAAATAAAATAACAAAAGAGCTAATATCATCATCAATAAATGCTACTGCCATACATGGGAATAAGTCTCAAAATGCAAGACAACTAGCATTAAATGACTTTAAAGAAGGTCATATTAGAGTACTGGTAGCAACTGATATAGCTGCAAGAGGAATTGATATTGATGATCTACCATATGTAATAAATTATGATTTACCAGAAGTTGCAGAGACTTATGTTCATAGAATTGGAAGAACAGGAAGAGCGGGAAGAAGCGGTAGAGCAACAGCATTTTGTTCAATGGAAGAAAGAGACCTGTATAAGGCTATAGAAAAACTTATAAATAAAAAGATTAAAGTTGTAGAAAATCACAGTTTTGTATCTAGTGCAGAGGATATAACTGTATCAGCTAAAAAGAATAATAGGGGTAGAAGAAGACCTAATAGAAGTAACAATAATAAAAATAAAGATAAATTTACAAATAAACATTAAAATTAAAATATGGTTGCTAAGCTAATCCGAACCTAAGTAGTAATTAGCCTAGTTATTCAGCTATAAGGGTTAAAGATAATTTAGCGAACTTAGATAGTTAAAGAAGTAATAATAAAATCGTGGAAATTATTCATTGGATTCATCTCCACTATTAAATAAAAAAGATATTAGTAATTACTAATATCTTTTTTATTTTACTATCAATCTAGATTTAAAATTAGTAAAATAATTTCTTCAAATATTTTTTAAAATACTTTATTTGAAAATTTACATCCCAAAGTGCTATTATGACCTCATAAGACAAAACGAAACAAAGTAGGAGGAAATGATTAACTACAAACCCAACACAAAACTAATAAAACTAATAAAACTACACATGCTAAAAAAGGCTACTCAATAACTAAACTAGCAAATAAAAGCAACCTAGGAAAATCAATAGTATCAAGATCAATAAACCAAACAGGAACACAAAGAAGAAACAATATACAAAATAACTAAAGCCGTAGATATAGAAATAAAAGAACAGAGGGGCTAAAATGTATAAACAATATGTAAAATAAAGGAATAATTATAGAGTTCATATTGAGAATTAAATAAATTTAGGGTAAACGTTAGCAAGCTATTTATTGGAAAATGTTGAAGAATAAGTTAATATGTGCTAATTTTATATTAGAGATAAAAAATTTAGAGAAAATATAATATAAAGTGCGTTAGAGAATTGGAGTCAAGCACAAGCCTTAACATTAGTTAATAGTACTAATATAGGCTTAGCTTGGCTCTTTTTTAGCGTAAAAGGAGGATCTTTAATGTTAAAATTTTTAAAGCCAGCACCATTTGTTAAAAGGTTACCAGAAGAAGAGATAGCTCCAACTTATAAAAGGTATCGTATTCAGATATTTATAAGTATTTATGTAGGATATCTTTTATACTATTTTGTAAGAAGTAATTTTGCCTTAGCAAAGGTATATCTTATACAACAAGGGTTTACAAAGGTTGAAATAGGACTTGTTGCATCAGCTTTAGGGTTATCCTATGGTATTAGTAAATTTGTAATGGGAAATGTATCAGATAGATCTAATCCAAGATATTTCTTAGCAATAGGTCTTATATTGTCTGGGGTAGTAAATTTATTTTTACCAAATGCAACTAATGTTGCTTTTATGTTTGTTTTAATGTTATTAAATGGATGGTTTCAAGGAATGGGATGGCCTCCATGTGGTAGGATAATGACTCACTGGTTTTCAGATAGGGAACGTGGTGTAAAAATGTCTATTTGGAACACTGCCCATAATATAGGTGGAGGATTTATAGCTACAATTGCATTAATTGGAGTTTCATTATTTGGAACATGGAAAGGTACTTTCTATTTACCAGCAATAATAGCGATTGTAGGTGGAGTAGTATATACTATATTTGCAAGAGATACTCCACAATCTGTTGGATTACCACCAATTGAAGAATTTAAAAATGATTATCCAGAGTATGAGGTTGAGGGTGTAAATGCTGAAGAAGAACTTACTGCTAAGGAAATTTTATTTAAGTATGTATTAAATAATAAATTATTATGGTGTATAGCTATTGCAAACGTTTTTGTATATTTGGTTAGATATGGTGTTATAAATTGGGTTCCTACATATCTTCAAGAAGTTAGAAATTTTAACCCAAAAGATTCTTCTATAGCATTTGCATTATTTGAGTATGCAGCTATACCTGGAACTATTATAGTTGGATGGATTAGTGACCATATATTCCATGGTAGACGTGCTCCAATGGGTGTAATATGTATGGTTGGAGTAGCTATAGCAACAATGGTATATTGGAAAAGTACAAGTCCACTTGCTATAAATTGTGCATTGGCATCAATAGGAGCTTTAATTTATGGACCTGTTATGTTAATAGGAGTAAGTGCACTAGACCTTGTACCTAAAAAGGCAGCCGGAACTGCAGCAGGATTTACAGGCTTATTTGGGTATATGGGAGGACAGGTTTTAGCTGAGGTTGCAATGGGGATGGTAGTTGATAAGTTTAATTGGGATGGAGGTTTTATAATGCTAATAATATCTTCAGTCTTAGCAATAGTATTTTTATCATTTACTTGGAATGCTCATAACACAAAAGAGAAAGCTAATGCTTAATTATATAAGAAATAAAAATAAATAAGGAAACTATGGGTATGATGTTAATGAATCATATCTACAATTAAAAATAACAAAAACACATTGATGTAATGGTCAATGTGTTTTTTTATTTATAGATTAAAAAAACAATAAAAGTATAGTTTACTTCTATGGTATTTTGTCCGTATGGTATTAACATATGACCAGATAGTTAAGAATGATTGTTTTATTCTTAGAACTTAATTATTATGAAGTAAATAGGAGATGAATAATGAATGTTATAATTGAGAAACAAGAAGATTTAATTGAAGATAAAGTTGTTATATATTGTAGAGAAGAAAATCAAGAAATAAAAAGGATAAAAGGATTTATAAAAAATATAAACATGAAACTATGTGCATCTTTAGATTGTAAGAAAATAATGATTACACCTGAAGAAATTTATTACATAGAAAGTGTTGATAAAAGAACTTTTGTATATCTAAGAGATAAAGTTTTAGAATGTTCATTAAGGTTATATGAGATAGAAGAGAGATTTAAGGAATTTTCTTTTTTTAGGGCAAGTAAAAGCACTATAGTCAATGTAATGTACATAAAAGATATAAATATATTGTTAAATAGAAATCTACTTGTAACGCTTGAAAATAAAGAAAAACTTATAATATCAAGGCGAAATGTAAAAGATTTTAGAAAATTAATTGGTTGGGAGTGATATGATTGAGTAATAATTATGATAGTAAATTAAAAGAATTGATGAATGTAGTAGTATTTGCATTTTCAGTTATAGGAGCAATTGTAGTACTTGCATACATTTATAAGTATATTCATGGATTTGATGTTATTCCAATGGGATTTTTTAAGCAAATAATTGTATATGTAGCATTTTTCGCTTTAGCAGTAATCATATGCTTTACTGATATAATTCCTATAAATATATCTCAAGGAACAAAGCTAATAGCAACTATTATTGCTTTTTATATTTTAACTATGAATTCATTAAGCCATTGTCCTGCAAATCCAATGGGAAGTATTGAAAGGTTTGTAGCTTGTACTGTGTGGTATTTTTTTATGGTAGGCTGTGTAATAGTAGCGTGGAATATATATGAGACTATAACTTCAAATAAGTATAATAAATACCTTAAAGAATATCAAAATTTGAAGAAATAAAAATCTGTGTATTAATTAAAGAACTGACTTTCTATAGTGAAATTAAACTATAGGAGGTCTTTTTTTATATTTAAAATAAAAATAAAATTATTTACTTAAGAAATATATTATATAACCTTAAGGATTCATCATATATTTTTTAGGAATAGTAACAAAATAAACGATAGTTATATAAGTTATTTTGCTTATAAGATTAAAGTTTCTAGGCTTATATTTAATTAGAAATTTATACTGTAGGTTATATTATCAAGGAGCTTGAATGGAATATGTATGAAAATTTTATAATTTATGAATATTTTTATATATATTAATAAAAATGCACATAACCTCTACATTATTTATAATAACGTCCGATTATATTAATATATATTATAAATTTAACTGTGAAATTATAAAAATCAAGGTGATTTAGAAATGCAAATCTAGAGGAACTTTTTTAGTTAGCTAGTTACACAAATTTATTTTATAAAAGAGTATTAATATATTTATGTTAATGCTCTTTTGTTTTATAAAATAAAAAGGTAAAATTTAGCAATTTTCATAAGAAGAGTACTCTAGTGCATAAATAATTAAGACCTTAATAGTTAAATTTGTTAGTAACACCAATAAAATCAATAAGGAAAGTAAAATAATAAAGGGAGATAAATAAAAATGAAATTTAAGTTAGGGCACAAACGTAATGACAAAAGTAAAAGTATAAAAACTAAGCTTACATTAATTATTTCTTGTTTTGTAGTTATTTGCTGTTTATTATTAGGAGCAACTACAAGCTTTCTAAATTACAAGACTTCTAATAATATTTTATCAAAGGCAATTGTAGAAACAACTAAGCAAGCTTCTGAAACTGTTTCTCAAAAAATTATAAATCTTGAAAATGCAGCAATTCAAACAGGGATTATTAAAGAGATTTCAGATCCAAAGGTAAGTAAAGAAGAAAAGCAAAATATTATAGCTAGACAGGAAAAGCTATATGGATTAGCATTAGGTCACATTTTAGATCTAAAAGGGATAGATGCTTTTAGTGGTAAAGATTATTCTGATAGAGAATATTTTAAAATTGCTATGTCAGGAAAATCATATATGAGCAGTCCTATTATTAGTAAAACAACAGGAAAACCTACAATGCTAGTTGCAGCACCTATTTGGGAAAATGGAGTACAAGGTAGTAAAATAGTAGGGGTTGTAACTTTTAATGTAAATAAAGATTTCCTAAAAGACATTGTTTCTAATATACAAATAGGCGAAAATAGTTATCCTTATCTTCTAGATAAAGAAGGAACAACAATTGCGGCTAAGGATGATAGCCTTATTGGTGGACAAAATACTATAAAAAAAGCAGAAACAGATAAGAGTTTAATACCTTTTGCAGAGGCAGATAAAAAGGTTATTTCAGGAGAAACAGGATACTTTAACTTAAACTATGATGGTAAAGGTAAGGTCCTAGGATATGCGCCAATAAAACATAGTGATGGTTGGGGGATAGGTATAACGACAAATAAAGATGATTTCCTTGGAGATATGTATACTTCAATTATAATTACAGTAATATTAGCTATAGTATTTACAATTGTAGCATTTATTGGAGCAATGAAGCTTTCAAATAAAATAGGTAACCCATTAAAAGAATGCAGTGAAAGACTAAAAATGTTAGCTGAAGGTGATTTGAATTCAGAAACTGCAATTGTAGATGAAGATAATGAGATAGGGCTAGTAGCAGACGCTACAACAAAAATAGTTGATGATTTTAGAAAAATGATAAATGCTCTAACATATATATTAACTGAAATTAGTAGTGGTAATTTAGATGTTAATGCAGATAATGATGAATTAAATGATTTATTTGTTAATGATTTTGAACCTATGTTAGTAGCTGTAAATAAAATTTTAGATAGTTTAAATAGTACTTTAATACAAATAAATGTAGCAGGTGAACAAGTTGCAATTGGTTCAAATCAATTGTCAGAAGGTGCACAAGTACTTTCACAAGGAGCTACAGAACAAGCAAGTTCAACTCAAGAACTTTCAGCAACTATAAATGAAGTTGCATTACATGTAAAGCAAAATGCAGAAAATGCAGTAAGAGCAAGAGAAATATCTATGAAATCAAGTGTTGCTATAGATAGAGGAAAAGAGCAAATGCAAGAAATGATTGCTGCAATGGATGAAATTAGCAATACATCAAACAGAATCGGAGATATAATAAAAAATATTGATAGTATAGCATTCCAGACGAATATTTTAGCACTTAATGCAGCAGTAGAAGCAGCGCGTGCTGGTGAGGCTGGTAAAGGATTTGCAGTTGTTGCAGATGAAGTTAGAAATCTTGCTTCAAAATCTGCACAAAGTGCAAAAGATACATCTGATTTAATTGAAAAGGTACTTATAGCAATAGAAAATGGTACAATAATTGTTTCAGAAACTGCAAAATCTCTTGAGGAAGTTGTTTATAGATCACAAGAGTCATCAAAAATTATACAAGAAATAGCAGATGCAAGTAATGAACAAGCTCAGAATATTGATAATGTAAATATTGGTGTAGAACAAATATCTACAGTTGTACAGGCTAATTCAGCAACCGCTGAAGAAAGTGCTGCTTCAAGTGAAGAGTTATCAAGTCAAGCTCAAATGTTAAAAGAACTTATTGATCAATTCAACTTAAAAAATGATCAAGAAAATTCATTTAATAGCCAAGGATTTTAAATATAATTTTATAGAATAATAATGAATATGATTTTTATAAATCATACCTAAAATTAAAATTTATTAAAGGTTATTGGTATAGGTACCAATAACCTTTTTAAATTAAGGGGTTTAGTTTATTAAAGTATAAATTTAAAAAAATATGACTAATATTGTATTTTGATTGTTCTATTTTAATATTTGATAAGTGTAAAAATAAAATAAGCTATCACATAAAGAATTAAATTTATTATGTGATAGCTATTATTGTTTTATTAAACAAAAGATTAGTTTGTCTTATGTTTAATTATTTTCTTTGTTAATATAAATAAAATAGTAAATGATACAGCAAAGGCTAAAACATAAATAATTATTGAATTTAAATTTAGCCCTTTAGCTTGTGAATTACTATTTATAGAAGATAAATACATACTTTGTAGTATAAAACTACCTTGCCCAGTTGATTTAGATGGTGATATCTCAACTGTAGAAATCTTTGAAAGATCTACTTTATTATTAAACTCACTAAGAGGGATCATAAGCGTTGAAAGTGGTGTAATATTTGAATACATTGTTTTAGCATACTCATCTCTTAGTGCTATACTTGTCATTTTACCCGGTTGATATTGTAATGAATAGGTATCTTTAGGTGTAGAAATAGTATGGAATTTACCGTTTTTATCAGTAAGAGTTATATCTAGCATTTGATTTTTACCTTTGTTAATAGGCTTTGTTGAATCTTGCATGATTTCAAAAGAAATCGTATCAAACTTAGTAAAATCATTAGACTCTGGAAGTTTAAAATTAACTTTATCACTTGTATTTTTAAATTCAAGTGATATCAGAGGATAATTATCTGAAATCCCTGGCAATCTTACGTTCCCAGCAGTATTTTTTTTATCATCTGTGCTTGCTATAATTTTCTTAAAGCTTCCAGAAATCATTTTAGAGTTAGAATCCGAACTTGAATCAAATAATACTTTACTTTTTCCTTTAACAAAACTCATTAATACCTTTTGATTATATAAAGTTCCATCTTCACTAGGCATTATTCCTGATAGGCTTCCTTTTTCAATACAGGATTTAGCAAAGTTTACAATATATTTGCTTGAAAAATTTTGCTGTTCTTTAATTGACATAGGTTCTTTTAGTGTATTACCTTTAGCGTCAACGAATGAATTATCCTCACCAAAAATTGTAGAGTTAAAGTTATTATGATTAGCAGAGTATAAATATAGTAGTTGAAGGTCACTGCTTCTTTTTTGCAAACGGATTTTATCAAATATATTACGACCGTCTAATGTAATAACATCTCCATCAAGTTGTGGTAATATAATTCCTGTAGGAATATCATCATAGTTATTAAAATCTTGCCAGTAGTTTGCTGGTGCAATTGAAATATTTCCTTTAATATTAAGACCTATTTCTTTTAATATTTTATTAGCTAAAAATAAGTTTTGACCACCTCTTGAATGTCCAACAAGAATAACATTGTTAAAATCAATTTTATCCTTCATATCAAAGCCATAAGGACTTTTATCACCATTATTAACACTATTTAAAAGTGGCTTAACATGTTGTTTTAATATTTTACTAAATAAATCTTTTTGTGTATTATTTAGTGAACTCTTATCAGAATCTGAAGAGTCTAAATAGTATATTGGTGTTAAATTTAAACCAAGTGATACAAATTTTTCTTTTGCTAGTGATTTCATATTACTTGAAAAACCAACATCAAAATATGTTGATAGTCCATCTCCTTGGTATGAACCATGTAAAAAGATTACTAAAGGTAATTTTTTTCCTTCAGGAACAGTAATAGAGCCATTATTATTGTATGATATGTACTTTGAAGGATTTCCTTCCTCTAATATGTTATATACATTATCCGGTAATACATACTTATCCTTACCTAAGTTATAAACAGATACATCATTATACTTAGGGGCAGACGAATTAACGATAAATTTATCCATAAGTCCAGATTCTATGGCAGTAGAGGTATTCATTTTTTCAAAAATACTATAAGGTGCATATATTTTATTATCTTTTTCATAGTACTTATCTTTTAGCAATTTGCCATTTACATTAATTTGAAAAGTATTCTTATTAAAAGTTATAATATCCTTTTTATTATTAGCTGAAATTATATACTGGAATGTATTTTCTTTTTTATCATCTGATTTAATTCCGGATAATTTTGTCATAATTTCAACTAAAGAAAAGTATGGTCTATCAGATCCAGAGGGATCTTTTTGGAGCATATCCTCACTAATTATTTCAAATTCATCTCCTCCAATCAATAAAGATGCGTATGAATTGGATGATGAAAATATAATTATCATTGAAATACTTAATAAACAAATAAATAGTTGCTTAATTTTTTTAAACATTGTTTTGATTCTCCTTGTGATGTATTAATTTAATTTACAGAATAGATCTATAAAAAACCTAGGGTATATATAATAGACGATGAAATAATACAAAAAGTTTTAATAATTATTTTTATTAAAAAATAGAATTGGAAAATATATTAAATCATGAAAGATAAGGAATAGAATTGGATATTAAAAAATTTATAAAATTATATTAGAAAAAACTAAATAAGATTTGACTTAAAACCTGTAGTTGGAGTTGCTTTTGGAGCTACACTAAGGCTATGAAAATAAATGTTTATAGATTATATAATCATATGAATAGTTATTTTGGCTTCTGTGTAAATGGAAATATAAGTATATTAGGGTAAAAATATTATAAAACGAAATATTAAGTTAATTATAAAATTTAGTTGAGATTTTAAGAATAGAGTAGTGTTTTTTAGTATAGATAACTTTTTAGTGAATTTGAATTTTATTCTAAATTCTAAACAAATTTTGATACCTAAAATATATAGATGGTTTTTGTTTTTGCGACAACATACATATAAAATCATTAAAATACTTTGTTTAGAAAATATTTTAGAAAGATAGTAAAAGTACATAAAAATATGCTAAGTGTAGTTTTGGTGCACTACATTAGAATATGGAAAAAACAACAGGATTAAGAATTATATCTACTATATACTAGATTGAATAAGCCATAAGAGTATTTCGATATAAAGTATATTATTATAATTAAATTTATTTATTGAGTACTTGATGTACTTAACAAAAATTAAAACATCAGAAAAGGAATCCGTATATATTAAATATGATAAAATAGGTAAAACTTAGCTAGGAAATTATAAATTTATTTTACCTGTTGAAAAGTAAAAAGATTGAAATAATTAATTTAAATTAGTTAAAAGCTTAGAGTTTAAAGATAAAATGGTTTTTATTATATATACCGCTCTATTAAAAGTGGGTTCATTCTTTATATACAAGAGTGCCCATATTTTTTATGTATCTCGATAGAATTTAATAAATAAAAACTATTTTAATTAATATAAAATATATATTTTAAGAAAAATGTAAGATATCTAAATGTTAAATATAAAACCTAATTGTTATAAATTATTAGACGATGGAGAATTAGCTAGATGGAAATTATAAATAAGATAGAAGAATTAATAAAAAAAAATGATATAGAAAATGCTTATAAATGCATAATCGAAAATGAAAAACAATATTTAAATAATGCGGAGTACTGGAATTTAAGAGGTATTCTATGTTCACAAATAAAAGAATATGAAGCAGCAATAAGTTGTTATAAAACTTCAATTGATATTAAGTGCAATTATATAGATGCATATTTTAATTTAATATATACATATATGATTACAGGAGAAAAATTAAAATCTGTTTTAAATGCAAGCATATCGTTAAGGTATATCAATGACATAAATTATATAAATGATATAAATAATTTATATCAATATGAAGAATCATCAAAAAATTATATAAAAGTATTAAATGAATCTAAAACCAATGCTTATATGGAAAAGGATAATGCCAGTTTAATAACATATATAGCAGGTGATTTTAACCATATTAGAAAAGAGGATATACAAAGTTTATATGAAAATAATACATCATATAACTGGGCTTATATAAAAGATGACTATGTAGTTACAAATAAAGAGATTATAAGTATAGATAATTTTTTATCTAATTATAACCATTCAGATTTTGATATAATAGTTCCTTATGATATAAATTATATAAATATAACAAGAAGCATGGCAACAAAGGGAATAGATAAGTGCTTTATATTAATTTCTCATGAGGGAAAATTAAAACTTATTGAGATAGATAATGAAACTATGACAGGTTTAAAAAATGAAGATTACAAAAGAACAGTAACATTGAATAGATTTAATGCAGCTGATTCAAATGTATACGCATTAATAAAGTATATTCCACAAAAATATAAACATAAGTATAAACTAAATGTTATTAAAGGTACTGATGTTTATGACATAGAAAATATAGTTAAAGTACCTATAATATCACCTATTACTATCTCAGGATTTAATACATTTTGTAATGTTTACCCTAAACTTACTTACAATATTGAGGTAGGTCATGGAGAGGTAGGTTTTAAAGGCTGTGGATTAATGGATAAGAAAAATAAGGAATTTTCATTCACTCCAGAAGAATATAAAAAAATAGATAAAATATTTACTCCATCTAAAATGTGTATGTTGTTAACAAGTGCATTTACTGCTACACCAGAAGATAAATATGAAATAACAGGAAATCCTAGAACAGATCTTGTTATGTTATCTGACGGAAAAAGTAATTTAGAAAAATTATTAGGAATATCTTTAGAAAATAAAAAAGTTATTTTTAATATGCCAACATTTTATGTGCATGAGAATTCAGGTATAGAAAATGGTTCAACTGAACTTAATGATGCTATAAAAATAAAAGATTTTGACTATGAGGAATTCAACCAATTTTTAATAGATAATAATATAATTTGTATATCAAAGGTACACCATGGAGAAGAAAGAAGTATCACAAATAGAGTGAAAAATAGAAATTTAGATAACATGATATTTATATCCAATGATGATTTAGAAAATAAAGATTTAGATCTGTATGAAGTTTTAAATGCAGCTGATATTTTAATTACTGATTATTCAAGTATATACGGAGATTTTTTATTTATGGATAAGCCTACAATATTTGTAAATACAGATATGGAGATATATGAAAAAGAAAGAGGGATAATTTTACAACCTTATGATTTTTGGGCAGCAGGACCTAAAGTACAAAAACAAGATAGTTTATCTGAAGAAATAATTAAATGTATCAGTGATAAAGAGTATTATAAAAAAGAACGAAATACTATCAGAGATATTTTTTATTATCATAAAGATGATAAATCAAGTGCTAGGGTATGGGATAGTATCCATAGTTTATTAAACAATTTATAACAAAAATTTATGGGGAGATAAGAAAAAACTATGAACAATCAATACAATTTACATAAATATGTAAATGGAAATAATATAATTGATAGGATTATAAGTATATTAAATGAAGATGATATAAATACAGATATGGAGATAGAAATAATTAATGCTATAGCTGATTTTATACAAAATAACCTTCAGTATGATTACCTAGATTCATTTAATAAATTAGCAGATGTAGTAGTAAATATAATAGAGAACTTCAATAATAAAAGCATAGACTTATGTATAGATAAAAAAAATAGAATAGATAATTTAATTAAAGCCTTATTTGACTTAAAAGAAGATATTAATAGTATAGAAGTTAATTTATATTTTTATGGAAAAGATAAATATAATATAATTAATAGATGTACAAATAAAAGTATTACATATATAGATGATATTAATGAATACATACATTTAAACAATGAAATAAAGAATGACCAAATTAAAATATTAATAGTAAGTGAAGAAACTGTAGATAGTAATTTAGACTTTAACTTATATTTTAATGATGTATTATATTACGATAAATTAATGAATGATATGTTTGTAATAAGTGAAAAAATATATTATGAAAATTATGATTACAATTATTTGTCAAAAACTCTAGAAAAGTGTAAACGTGAGAATATAGAAACATTAGTAGTTGGGAACTCGTATCCATTAACAGGTATAGATAGTAAGCTTTTATCAAATATATCAGAAAATTTATCTATATCTAGTCAAGATTTATATTATTCTTATAAACTAGCAGAGAAAGTCATAAACAATAATAAAAATATAAAAAGATGTATTATAGGAGCTGGATATTATCTAGTAAATCATGATTTATCTAAATGTAAAAGTGAATATTCTACTAATATGGTTAAATATTTATATTATCCTATATTAAAAGATAAACATAACTCAGAGAAAGTAGATACTATAGAAATTTCAAATCTAAGAAACATATTAAATAATAATGTAATAGATTATATATTCAATTTAGAATTTTTAGATAAGCACTTTATAGATTTATTATATAGAGAAAATAACGGATACTTTAATAAAAATCTTAGAAGAGAAATGATTAGTATTTTACGTGGAGTTAAATTAAGCAGTATTATCGATGATGAAAAATATAGATTAGGTGAAATTAGAGCAAGCCAACATAATGACCTATCTAAGTATACTGAAACTAAAAAAGAATATAATTATATATTTAATGATTTTATAAACTTTTTAGAAGAAAAAGGGGTAGAACCTGTAATAGTTGTATTTCCAACTACTAAATATTATAGTAAGTTTATAAACAAAACATATGAAGATGAATTTTATAAAATCATAGATGGTATAAAAGAAAAATATGAAGTTAAGTTAGTTGATTTTTCTAAAATGGATATATTTGAAGAAGATGATTTTATAGATTTTGATCACATGAGTGAAGCTGGATGTATTAAGATAACACATGAACTAAACAAAATATTAGATTAAAAAATAACATAGATAATAACCTAATTTTATCATTATTAAATATTTTAGTAAAAGAACTTTATATAAACACTATGAAATAAAGCTAATTTATTTTATAGTGTTTATTTTATATAAATGAAAATATATTCAATAAAGAGTCTTATAATTACTAATACAAAATATTATAGTATAATTTAAAAGTATAAAATAAAAATGAAAGCTAAAATAATTTAGGATAAATTAGAAAGGTTGGATAAAATGATAAGAAATATTGTAAAAGACATATCATTTCTAGCACAGAAATCAGAAATTGCAACGAAAGATGATGTAGGAGTTGTTAATGATTTAATAGATACATTAAATGCAAATCTAAATAACTGTGTAGGTATGGCTGCTAATATGATAGGAGTAAAAAAATGTATACTAGTATTTACTGTAGGGAGTATTATAGTGCCTATGATAAACCCAGTTATATTAAAAAAAGAAAAACCATATGAAGCTGAAGAAAGCTGTTTATCATTAATAGGATTTAGAAAAACAATAAGATATGAAAATATAGAAGTAGAGTATTTAGATATAAACTTTAAAAAGCATAAACAAGCATTTACTGGATTTACAGCACAGATTATCCAACATGAAGTAGATCATTTTGAAGGTATAATAATCTAATATTATAAATTTATAATATTACTTATTTTGAATATGAATTTAAATTGTAATAGACTAATTAAAAGTGTTAAAAAGGGGCTGGCTCATTAAATAATTAATAAATTATTTAATGAGCCAGCCCCTTTTATTTTAATACAGAAACTATTTATAGAAGGAAAATAATCCTTTTTAATAGAATACATTATAAAACAAAGAAACTTAAAAAATGACTAGCTTTAACAAAGGGGGAGTAAGTCTTGGTTATTAGTTTTTATAAAAAAGCCCTTGATTCAGCTTTTGATGGAATTTTAATTACTGATGGACAAGGAAACATAATATATGTAAATTCTAAATATGAAGATATTACAGGACTTAAAAAAAAGGATATTATAGATAAAAACCTTTCATTACTTTTAAAGAATGAAATCATAAACAAAGCAATATCTTTAGAAGTTTTAAAAAGTGGTAAGTCTATTTCCACAATACATAAATATGTCACTGGTAAGTCGGCATTTAGCTCTGCAAAACCTATTTTTGATAATAATAAAAAAATAATAGGAGTAATAAATAACACTAGAGATATTGATGAACTTGTGAAATTAAAGTCTGAAATTAAGGAG
This sequence comes from Paraclostridium sordellii, assembly GCF_000953675.1. Taxonomy (NCBI): domain Bacteria; kingdom Bacillati; phylum Bacillota; class Clostridia; order Peptostreptococcales; family Peptostreptococcaceae; genus Paraclostridium; species Paraclostridium sordellii. Next base: position 310,634 of record NZ_LN679998.1, read on the forward strand.
CGTGCTGCTAAAGAAGAAAAAGTAAACCAAGAGATAACTCATTTAAAAAAATTAATAAACAAAGATGAAGAATTTATATTTGAAAGTAATGCAATGAAAGATACAGCAAAACTTGCTTGCAAAGTTGCAATGTTTGATTCAACAGTAATGATATATGGAGAGTCAGGAACAGGAAAGGAAGTATTAAGTAAATATATTCATAGTTTAAGCCCGAGAAAAGATAATATATTTATAAAAGTAAACTGTGCTGCAATACCAAAGGAACTATTTGAATCAGAACTATTTGGATATGAAAAAGGAGCATTTACTGGAGCTTCTAGTAATGGGAAACTAGGTTTTTTTGAACTTGCAAATGGAGGAACCTTATTTCTTGATGAAATAGGAGAACTTCAACTTTCTGTGCAATCAAAGCTACTTCGCGCTATTCAAGAAAAAGAAATTACCAGAGTAGGGGGGAAAAATCGCATAAAATTAGATATAAGAGTTATTGCAGCTACAAATAGAAATTTAGAGCAAGAAGTTAAAGATGGGAAATTTAGAGAAGACCTTTATTTTAGACTTAATGTATTTCCTGTTACAATACCACCTCTTAGAGAAAGACGTGAGGATATAGAAATATTAATAAAACATTTCATTAAAAAACTAAATAAAAAGTATAAAACAAATAAAAGCATATCTAAAGAAGCAATGGATTATCTTTTAAAATATAATTATCCAGGTAATGTTAGAGAACTTGAAAATATGGTTGAATACCTATTTATATTAAGTGAGAAAACTATAGAAGTAGAAACCATACCTGGTAAAATTTTATCTCAAATAATGATTTCTGATTATAAAAGTGGAAATAGTATTATAAGAAAAGAAAAGTTAAATCACCTTATGGGATTGTATGAAAAAACAATAATAGAAGATACAATTTCAAAATATCACACTCTAGAAGAGGCTTCAGAAGTTTTGGGGATACATTACTCTACATTATCAAGAAAAATGAATAAGTATAAATTAAAATTTACATAAGATAAATAGATAAAAATAAAAATGATATTTATATAAAAAATTTTAAGTTAAAATCTGTATTTTATTTGCAAAATTGCAAAAAGTTAATTTACTTTGCATTTTTAAAAAACTGAAATCTAGGTAAAGTCTGCGAATTAAGTAAAATTTATTTGCAAAATTGCAAAGAAAAAGTATTTGATGAAATAAAATTTGGCTATATAGCTAGGTTTTCATTAAATTTATTTTTGGCATGAACTTTGCTATATATAAAGGCAAAGGAAAAGTTTCCTTAATAAAATAATAAAAAGTATTTGGGGAGGAGATTTTATTATGGCTAAAAATAAAGATTACAAGTTTGTTGATGAATATGGATTTGATGAGGAATTACTAAGAAAGGCATTTGATGAAGCAAGAGAAGTATATAAAGAAAGAGGATTTATGAGAAAGATGGGTTATGGTAAAGCTCCAGCTATAACAACTGTTGATATGGCTAAAGCTTGGATGAGTGAGGGGCATCCATTTACTTGTGACCACTCTGAAGAGGTTTGTGCAGAAGCTCTTAAAGTTTTAGAAGCAGGAAGAAAAGTTGGAGTACCTATATTCCACACTACAACTGGATATGTTGGAGAGAAACAATGGGATCTTCCAAGATGGGATGAAAAAATACCTATGAGTGCTCTTGACATAAATTCAGATTGGATGGACATAGATCCTAAGTTAAAGCCAAGACCAGAAGAGCCAGTTATACATAAGAAGTATGCATCTAACTTCTTTGGAACTCATTTAGCTCAAACTCTTACTTACCTAGGTGTAGATACTCTAATAGTAATGGGAGCTACTGCATGTGCATGTGTTAGACACACTGTTATGGATTCTACTGGATATGGATTTAAAACTATAGTGCCAAGAGGAACAATAGGAGATAGAGTTCCTGGAGTTATAGAGTGGAACTTATTTGATATGGAAGCTAAATTCTGTGATGTTGTTTCTGTTGAAGAAGTTGTTAAGTACTTAGAAGGAATAGATCCAAGTGTATATACTAAGCCATCTAGAAGAGCTGATAGATAATAGTTTACTTAAAGTTCAATAATAAATAATTTATTTAAACAGGAGGTGCATTTTATAAGGTACCTCCTGTTTTAAGGAGGAGAGTGTTTATGGGGATAATTATAAAAAATGGGACTATTGTATCAGCTAATGATGAGTTTGTTGGAGACATACTTATCGAAGATGAAAAAATTATAGAAATAGGAGTTAATTTAAATTCTAAGGGACATGAAGTAATAGATGCTTCTGGAAAATATGTAATGCCAGGTGGAGTAGATGAACATGTTCACATGGGATCTTTTGATACACTTTCTTTTGAAACATCTCATGCAGCATTAGTTGGAGGGACAACCACTATAGTCGATTTTGCTCCTCAAATAAAAGGTAAGGGTGTAATTGAATCCATTGATATCCAAAATAAAGAACTTGCACAGGGTAAATCATCTTCTGATTATTCATTCCATGGGATGGTTATGGATATTAGTGAAAGTTTATTAGAAGAAATTCCTAAGATGGTTGATTCAGGTATTACAACTCTTAAATTTTTTATGGCATATAAATACACTCCGTTTATGGTACCAGATGATTTAATATTTAAAGGTATGCAAATAGCTAAGGATTATGGAATAACTATTATGGTCCATGCTGAGAATGGAGATATGGTATACACTCTTCAAAATCAGTTATTAGCTGAAGGGAAAACTGACCCAGTTTACCATGCATACTCAAGACCTCCTATTGTTGAAGATGAAGCTACACAAAGGGCTATTTATATTTCAGAACTTGCTGGGTGTCCATTATTTGTAGTTCATGTTTCATCAAAAGGTGCTATGGAACACATTAAGGCTGCTCATGAGAAAGGTCTTCCAGTATACGGAGAAACATGTACTCATTATTTAACTTTAAATCAATCCTTCTTAGAAAAACCAAATTTTGAAGGAGCTAAATATGTTTGTTCTCCAGCACTTAGAACAGACGAACATCTTGATGCTATGTGGGATGCAATAAAAAATAATTATTTAGTTGCTGTAGGTTCAGATCATGCAGCTGTTAAAGGTGGATTTGAAAAGAAAAAAGATGGGCTAAATAATTTTGCAAAAATTCCTAATGGTTGTCCTAGTGTACAAGATAGAATGGCTATGCTTTGGACTCAAGGTGTAGAAAAAGGAAAGATTTCAAGACAAAGATTTGTAGATATATTTTCAACTACGCCAGCAAAAGTAGTAGGATTATACCCTCAAAAAGGAGCTATACTTCCAGGGTCAGATGCAGATATCGTAATATATGATCCTTCTTATAGGGGAACTATCACACATGCTGATAGTTATGAAGGTACTGACTATGCAGCTTTTGAAGGATTTGAAAAACATGGTATAGCCGATAAGGTATTTTTACGTGGTAAACTTGTAGCTCAAAGAGGAAAATTTGTAGGTGAAAAAGGTAAAGGTAAATATATTAAACCAAAACCATATGGACTTTGTTATGATGGATTTAAAAAATAGAAAGACTTAAATTTTCTATATTTAATTTAACATATACTTATCTTTATAGTATAAATAAAAAAGAAGCTGTATTTAAATATTAATTTGAAACAGCTTCTTTTTATAATGCATAATTTAAAATAATATTTATTAACTTTAGAGAGGTAAATACTATAGTTAACAATGATATAATATTAAAATTACAATATTAGTTTGAATAGTAATTTTATTTTTTTATACATCATAAAAATAATTATATTGACATAGACAGTAATAGTAGTTAATATAGTTTAGTACAAAACAAATTTGTATGGAGGTATTTCCATGATAAATAAAAATAAGCTTAAATTAGGTCTTGATATTAGTAAAATTAATCATATAATTTCAAGGAAGATGGATGCTTCTGTAATTAATGCAATTGATGATAACTTAACAATATCACAAGCTTATGTAATAGATTTTATTTCTATTGAAGGTAAGAACAAAGAGATTTTCCAAAAAGATTTAGAGCGAGAGTTTGATTTAAAACGTTCATCTGTTAGCTTAATGTTAAATAATATGGAAAAAAGTGATTTAATAGAAAGAGTGCCTGTTACAGAGGATGCACGTTTAAAAAAAATAGTTTTAACTGAAAAATCTAAAAAGATTTATGAAAAAATTTCTATTGCTATAGATTCAATAGAGAATAGATTGTCAGAAGATATAACACAAGAAGAAATAGAAGTATTTCAAATAGTTCTTGAAAAAATAAGAAATAATTTAGAATAACCGTTTTAAGTTTTAATAACGGTTATATTTATATAGATATTGTTTTGTACAAAACATAAATAAAATAGGAGGATTATATGTCAAAAGTATCTAACTTTACAGAGGGAAAAATTTTCTCACCTTTATTAAAGTTTGTAATACCTATACTACTTGCACTATTTTTACAAACCATGTATGGTGCAGTTGATTTACTTATAGTTGGTCAATTTGGACATGCTGCAGATGTTTCTGCTGTTTCAACGGGTAGTCAAGTAATGATGACTATAACTGTAGTGATTACAGGATTAACTATGGGTATTACCATATTAATAGGCCAAAAGCTTGGGGAAGGAAAGTCAAAGGAAGCTGGAAATGTTGTAGGAAGTGGTATTTCAATATTTGCTATTATAGCTGTATTTATTACTGTTTTAATTGTTAGCTTTGCTTCACCTATTTCAACTTTTATGCATACTCCAAAAGAGGCCTTTGATAGTACAGTAATATATATAAGAATTTGTTCTGCAGGTTCTGTTTTTATAGTTGCTTATAATATTATAGGAGGAGTATTTAGAGGATTAGGAGATTCGAAAACTCCACTTATTACAGTGGCAATTGCATGTGTTACAAATATTATAGGAGACTTAGTATTTGTGGGAATATTTAAAATGGCTGTTATGGGAGCAGCTTTAGCTACTATAATGGCTCAGGCGATTAGTGTTATATTATCTATAATAATTATTAAAAAGCGTGGACTTCCTTTTGAATTTTCTAGAAAGAGTATAAAGTTTCATAAAGGTTTAACATCAAAGATAATTAAATATGGAACGCCAATAGCTTTACAAGATGGACTTGTACATCTATCTTTTCTTGTAATTATGATTATAGGAAATTCACTAGGAGTAATTCCATCAGCAGGAATTGGAGTTGCAGAAAAACTTGTTGGATTTATAATGCTTATACCATCAGCCTTTTCTCAAGGTGTATCTGCATTTGTTGCGCAAAATTATGGAGCTAAAAAATACGATAGATCAAGAAAAGTTCTTGTTTATGCAATTTCAGCTTCTTTATGTTGTGGAGTTGTAATGTTTTATATTACCTTCTTCCATGGAAATTTACTTGCAGGAATGTTTTCTAAGGATAAAGATGTAGTTTTAGCAGCTTGGGAATATATGAAAGCATACGGAATAGACAGTCTTTTAACTGCAATTATGTTCTGTATGGTAGGTTATTTTAATGGATGTGGAAAGACAACTTTTGTAATGATACAAGGAATAATAGGAGCATTTGGGGTAAGAATACCAGTATCATATATTATGAGTAAAATACTACCGGTATCATTATTTAAGGTAGGTCTTGCAACGCCAATGTCTACATTTGTACAAATTATATTATGCATAATTTACTTTACGATACTTTCAAAGAAATTATCAAAAGAAGAGACCTATATTGATATAATTTATAAAGTACAAGAGCAGTAAAATATTTTATTTAAATTTATTAAAAAGCCTTATAACATATGTTATAAGGCTTTTATTTATACAGAAATTTCATTTTATTTTAATATTAAATTTTAAAACTATATATTATTATTTATCCATTCATTAATTATAAAATATCAAACTTATAATATTGATTTAAGTTTATAAGTTTAATTTTCTATATAAATATTATTTATTAATAAAATGTTACAAATACTAAGCTTTAACTTTGTTTTTATCCTTAAAGAATTTTCTTATACGTAAGAAATAATATGCTAAGAATATAATGCTATATAGTATTATTTCGAATAACTTACTGTTAAATTTAGGTATGTATAAAAGCATAATATGTATATACATTATTCCATAAAATATATAAGCAGATCTTTGAATTTTTTTCCACGTTTTATAAGGCATTTTCTTTCTAATACTTTTGAAAGAAGTAATCATTAGCGGAATCATTAAACATATCATAATTAGACTTAATAAAGTCGCAATAATCTTATAGATAGATAAAGATTGCATATTAGTAAAGAAAGTAGGGAAAAAATACATCCCGTATAAAACATTATGACCTAAAGTTAATACACAAGCTATTATAGAAAGTTCACCTCTAACTGCCATTAGGTTTTGTCTAAATTTAAATGAATTATCTAAGACTCCTGTGTACATTACTATAGTAAATAGTGCTAGTGAAATCGTACCTTTAGAAAATACTCCTATGACAAATTTACTTATATACTTAGGTATATGTTCATTTAAATTAGATTTCATAAAAATAATGAAAAATATAGCTATTAGAGTAGCTATTATGTAAAGCATCGTAGAATGTTTTTTTATTTGTTTGTAATATACAATGCTTAAAAAAGTTGTTAATATTAGTGAAATTATAAGTAACATTAAATTTTCTCCTTTTGTTGATAATGATTTTCATTTAGAATTGTATATTAAAAATTTTTTAAAGTCAATAAAATTTTTGAAATTAAAATTTATAAAATTTACGAGAAGAAGATAATAATATTTTGAAATCTCTAATATTTTATTTTTTTATATTCAATAAAAATTAGCATTTTACAGGGGTTGAAGATTTTATATCTGATATGACTTTAGTAAATATTTTACAAATTTAACTTATATACAAATAAATCTAAATAGATAAATTTAAAATTTCATTATAATTATTAAAAATTATGTTGACATTTTTAGGTAAAAAGTATAGTCTTATTGGTGTAGATGATAACAATTCTCAATATCATTTAAAAATCATAAATTTAAAATTAATAAAATATTACAATAAAACTTAATTTTAAATTTTCTTATAATAAATTTTTCATAACTAGATTTCAATCAAATCTTTTTAATTATTTTTTTATTTTTGGGGGCAAAATTTAATTATTTTTAGTTTAGAAAATACTAATCGAATATGATACAAGATATAAACTTGTTATTAGATTCCTATTAAATTAGTTAATTTGGTAAGTACAATTCTAACTTTATACATTCTTTTCATTGGTTCTAATATGATTTTGAAATTTTAGAAACTATATAAAAGTCTAATTTAAAATATCAATAAATTATAAAAACAGCAATAAGAAAAGGAGGGTTTTTATGAAAAAATATTTAATAAGCACAATCTCATTAGGGATAATTTTATCTAGCGCAGTAATTGTAAATGCAAGTAACAATTTAACTGATGTAGATGGACACTGGGCCAATAAAGAGATATCTCAATTTATGAAAAATTCGTATGTTAATGGATACGAAGATGGAACCTTTAAACCAGATAATTCAATAACAAGGGCAGAGTTTGTAAAGTTGGTTAACAAGTACTTTGGATTTAAAGATAAAGGTGTTTCAAAGTTCTCTGATGTAAATTCAAAAGATTGGCATTATGATAATGTTCTAATAGCAAATAAAGCTGGTTACATAAATGGTTATGATGATAATACATTCAGACCTAACAATCCTATAACAAGAGAAGAAGCAGCTAAAATAATAGTAAGTATAAAAAATAAAAAAGATAGTACATACGATAAAATAAATACTTTTAAAGATAAACATTTAGTGTCAAACTGGGCAAAACCATATATAGAAGGAGCTGTAGAAAATGGATACTTAAAAGGAGATGATCTGAAAAACTTACGACCTACAAGTAGCATAACAAGAGCTGAAGCAGTTACATTGTTATCTAGAATAGATACAGAAAAAGATAAGGAAGATGCATTAAGCAGTGCTTCTAAAAAGGATAATGAAAATACTGAAACAGCAGGAAATACAAATTCAGAAACGAAACCTAATCATTTTGTAGATAAGTCAATAAACAAAGAGGCTACTAAACTAGTAGATTTGGGATGGGTTAAATATATAGTAGTTACTTTCAATGAAGGAACTATAAAGGATTATGATTTATATGTTTTAGATGATGGAAGTTATAAATCTATATCACCAAGTAAAGTGGACGATAGTGGTAAAGTTGTAAAATGGGAAATTGATAAATTAGGATACGATACAATAAAAATCAAGAGTAAGGTAAGTGGAGAAGAAGGAATTTATAAATTTATAAAGTAAGAGGTGAAAAGAATGAATAAGAAAAAACTAAGTGTATTAACAGCTGGAGTGGCTTTGTCGATATGTGGTTTTTCAGAAACAGTCAGTGCTGCACCTAGTAAAATATTAACTTTTACAAATATGCCAGTATGGGATTACCACAAAACGAATTATGATAATCAAGGAAATGTTAGATTAAAGCCAGAAAAAACTACTTTTAATTTAAATGGCAAAGAAGAAAAACATAGCTATATTCCACACTTCAATATAGGGGAAACTGAAGTAAAAGCTCCTATTACAATAGGGTGTGATTTAAAAACGGATGAACATAAAAATTGGTTTGAAAATATAAATAAAATAACTAAAGAAGATTTAACAGAAAATCCAAATTTAGAGCAAAAACTAGAATTTGAAAAGGATGGAAATAATTTAATTATAAAGGGGAATCAAAGGGCTTTAGATTATAATAAATTACACAATTTAAAAATTTATTCAGAGGGTCACGATTCAGTAACAATACCAATTAATATTGTACAAAGTAAACCAATAAATATATTAGTGTCTTATCCAATGAATCCAAAGACAGGAGAGGATGTAAAGTTTAAACTAGATAACTTTAATTATGCAGTTTTAAATCCTGTAAATAAAGTATTTTTAACTTACAAAAATACTAGGAAAGAGTTAGTTAAACTGGAAGATTATCATGTGGTATCAGACTTAGTTACTATTTATGCTAAAAATACAGAAAGTGAAGAAGGAAACCTTTTAGAACCAGGAGAGTATACTTTAGAAGTTTATGCTGATGGATTTAAAAAAGCTGAGAAAAAATTTGAAGTACTAAAAAATGAAATTAAAGATACAGGCAAAAACAGTAGCGGGAAAAAGTCTGAACATAGTCCTCTAGTTTTTAAAAGCACTAAATCAAAGTCTTCTTCGATAGATACAATTAGTAGTGCTAGTGTAAATACAGGAAAACCAGCTGATAATTCAGGAGCAGGAGAGGTTTCAGGGTCAGCTCCAGTAACTCAAGCTAATTTAGTTTACAATCACGATTTACTTGCAAATGCTTTGATATTAAAAGAAATAGGAATGGAGACTCCGGAGTCTAAAAATATTGTAGACAGATTTGAATTAAATACTGTTTCTTATGATGCTGTTGTAAGTGAAGATGGAACTCACATAAATGATTTTAAAGATTATTTAAATGCTGTTAAAGATGCTTCTTTAGCTGGAAAATATTTAAGTTTTGATGAATATATAGCAAGTAAAAATGCCAAAGAATATAAAAATAGACCTTATAATGTCAAAGAAGTTTTACAGGATAATCTTTTAGGACAAGCAACTTCTTTTAGAGATATTTTAGGGTTGAAATCACCAAATTTAGAAGTTCAAACTTCAATTATGAATGAGGATATGGTTCTTAAGTGTGATGATGCTAATTACTTAAATAGTATAAAAGCTATAGCAGTAAATGGAGATGGAAGAGAAATATCCAAAGATTTATATTCAATAGAAGGTGATAAGTTAACTATAAATAAAAAACTTACTACTGGAGATAAAATAAAATTAACAATTTTAGCTACTGGATATAAGGATAAAGTAATAGAATCTAACTTAGAAAAAGTTTTAGATAAGATAGACTTAAAACCAGAAAAAGAATTTAAAACTGGTGAAAATGTAGTTATAACAGGATTAACTCATGATTTTGCTAAAAATATACAGAGTATAAAGTTAGATGGGAAAAATCTTCTTACTAAAGAACAAGGAGGATACTCTTCAGATACATATTATACAATATCGGATGATAAGTTAGTTCTTCAATCTGGATTATTTAAAGAAGCTAAACAATATAATCTAGAGATAAATGGCAAATATTATGGTAAAAAAGAACTTTCTTTTAATATCACAGAGTCTGAGAAAAAACCAGAATTAGATGAAAAAAATCCAGTTAAAGAAAAGAAAGAATTACCTAAAATAAATCTTAAAGTTGAAAGCAAACCTGGATTTATGAAAAAATATGAAATAAAATTTAGAAATTCAGGAGATTGGATAAACAATGTAACTAATGTTTCTGTAAATGGAACTTCTTATAAATCAGGGCTTTCATGGGGAGAAACTAAAGAGCGTTATGCAGTATATCCCGTGGATGAACTTATAGGAATAGGTTCTGATGACTTTAAAGTAGATACAGAAAACACAATAACGGTTAAAGCAAAAGGTTATGATGACTTTACTTTTAAACTATCAAAAGATGGCAAAATAATAAGTAGTAGCGATGTCGACACTAATAAAGATGATACTAATTTACCGGAAAAAACAACTGATGTAGATAGTAATGAAGTTCCTCAAATGAAAGTTACAATAAATAAAGATTCTTTATTTAAAAAGTATAATGTTAAGTTTGAGAATAAATCAGAAGAATGGTTAAATAAAATAACTAAAATCTCTGTAAATGGAAAAGAGTACGGCAAAGGCATATTATGGGGTAGTGAAAAAGATCATTATAGTATTCAGCCTATAGATCACAATATAGACATAGGATTTGAAGGGTTTAAAACTGATGATGATAACGTTATTACTATATCTTCATCAGGGTACAAAGACTATTTAATTAAGGTATCTAAAGATGGTAATTTAATAGAAAGTAAACAAGTCAACTAATTTAAAATTACCATAAGTTTTCATAAAGAGTTTCTATTATAGATTTTTAATTTATAGAAACTCTTTATGTTTAATATCGTTTTTATCCATATATATAAATAATTAAAGTACATATAAATTAGTTGATGGAGTTAAATTTTATGTTAAAAAAAAGAATAATAGCTTTAGGAATAGTTTTTATATTTTTTCTAGGGATAGGGTACTGGTGGATAAAAAATAAACCTGAAAATATAGAGAGTGACAGTAAGCATTATGAAATGTCAGAAAAAATATTAGGAACTATTGTTAGTGGAATTGGATATGGAGAAAATTCTAAAAAAGCTTTAGAAAAAGCTTTTAAAAGAGCTAATGATATTGAAAATATTATGTCTGTAAATATAAAAGATAGTGAATTGAGCAAAGTCAATGAAAAAGCATTTTATAAAGATATTAAGTTGTCAGATGATCTTTATTATGTTATAGAAAAATCATTATATTATGCTAAACTCACAAATGGAGCATTTGATCCAACTATAGGGAACTTAATTGATGCATGGGGAATAGGAACTGATCATGGAAAAATCCCAGAAAAGAGTACAACGGATAAATATAAAAACTTAGAAAATTATAAAAATATAAGATTAAATAAATACACAAAAGAAATTAGATTTTTAGATGAAAATGTAAAGTTAGATTTAGGAGCTATTGGAAAAGGCTATATAGGAGATGAAATAAAAAAAGTTCTAAATGAAGAAGGAATAAAGTCAGCTCTAATTAACCTTGGAGGAAATGTAGTTTCTATAGGATATAAACCTAGTGGTGAAAAATGGAATATAGGAATAGTAAATCCAAAGGAAGAAAATGAAATTGTAGGTTCTTTAAAAACTAGTGATGAGGTAGTTGTAACTTCGGGAAATTATGAAAGATATTTTATAAAAAATGGAGTCAAGTATCATCATATACTAGATCCAAAAACAGCTTATCCATCTGAAAGTGGTCTTATTAGCACAACGATTGTGACTAAAAATGGTATTGATGCCGATGCATTATCAACTGCTACATATATTTTAGGTGTAGAAAAAGCCAAAAAATTAATTGAAAGTTTAGATGGAGTAGAGGCATTTTTAATAAAAGACAATATGGATAGTGTACAAACTAAGGGGCTAAATAATAAAGAATTTAGGATGAGATAAATGAATAAGAAATTTAAAATAGTTCAGATAGTTATAATATTATTAATCTTAATTGGGTCTATTGGAGCTTACTTTTTTATTAATAATAAAAAAGTTGAAAATCCAGTAGCTAATATATATAAGAATGGAAAATTAGTAAAATCAATTAAATTAAAAGATATAAAAGATGATTATGAAATAAAAATAGGTGATGATAAACACTTTAATATTATTAAAGTTAGTAAAGGAGGAATAAAAGTAGTCAAGTCAAATTGCCCTGATAAAGTATGTATGAAGACTGGGGAAATACATGATTCACTTTTACCAATAGCTTGCCTTCCAAACAATTTAATAATAAAAATTGAAGGTGCAAAATATGATGAATTTGATACTAAATCTCATTAAAGGAAGGCTAGACAACTATGAATAATAACTTAAAAAAAACAATAAGGTTATCAGCATTAAGCGCAATTGCTTTAACTATTTTTATTATAGAAATTCAAATACCACCTTTAGTTCCTATACCAGGAATTAAGCTAGGTTTAGCTAATATAATCACGTTAATAATACTATCTTTGCATGGAACAAAAGAGGCATCTGCAGTTCTTTTTATAAGGATATTTTTAGGAAGTATATTTTCAGGACAAATGATAAATCTTCTTTATAGCTTATCAGGAGGAATATTATGTTTAGTTGTGATGTCTACATTAATGAAATTATTAGGAAAGAAAAATTTATGTTTTATAAGTATAGCAGGAGCTATAGCACATAACATAGGGCAAATAACTGTTTCTATGATTATATTAGAAACTACAAGTGTATTATACTATTTACCTATATTGCTTATAAGCGGAGTAATAACGGGAGCATTTACAGGTATTGTAAGTAAGTTAATGGTAAACAATGTAGTTTTAAAAAAGTTAATTAATGAAGAAATGATTCATAACTAGATTTTAAAATAATAAACTGAATAGTTAATTTAATATTAAAAGCCACTTTGATAGTAATCAGAGTGGCTTTTAATGTTAAATTAGACATCGAATATAAATTATTTAGATTAAAAATTTGTGTAATTTACATAAATAAAGTAGTAGTAAATAGTATTTTAAAATAAATTAATTTTTAAAAGAATCGGAGTTTATATAATACTTATATTAAATAAAAATATTGCAAATAGTTTACTTAATATAAGTATTATATGTAAATAAGTATAATATAATATTTAAAATTTGAAATTGGGTTTCAATTTCATATTGACAGATATTATAATTATTAATAATATTATTTTAGGAGGTATTATTCATGAATAATAAAACTGTATATAAAACAAAACAAAAAGAGATAATCTTAGATTATTTAAAATCAAATGAAGATAGTCATGTAACAATAGATGAAGTATTTAAATATTTAAATGAGCAAGGTAATAAAGTAGGCAGAACAACTGTATATAGACATATGGAAAAATTAGCTGATGATGGTATTTTAAGAAAATATTATATTGAAGAAGGTATAGGATCATGTTATCAATATATAGGTGAAAGAGAGGATTGCCATCAACATTTTCACTTAAAATGTACAGAATGTAAAGAACTAATTCACTTAAAATGTTCTTATCTAGAAGATATAAATAATCATATATTAAAAGACCATAACTTTAAAATTAATAATACAAAGACTGTTTTCTATGGTGTATGTGAAAATTGTAGAGACAAGTTAGAAAGGTAGTGTAAAATGAGAAAAATTACTGTTATTGTAATGTCTACACTTTTAATGATATCGTCGATATTAACGGGATGTACTAGAACTGAAAGTAAAGAAAATGATAAAAATCATATCAGTTCCAACAAAGATAAATTAAAAATAGTTACAACTCTATTTCCTCAATATGACTTTGCAAAGCAGATAGCTGGAGATAAGGCAGATGTAAAAATGATCTTATCTCCAGGGCAAGATAGTCATTCCTTTGAGCCAACACCAGAAGATATAAAGAAAATTCAAAATGCAGATATATTTATTTATAATGGAGGAGAAGCAGAGGAATGGATTGAAAAAATAATAGACTCTGTAGACACAAAAAAGGTAAATGCTATTAAGATGATGGATTATGTAAAAGCTGTTAAAGAAGAGGAAGTAGAAGGTATGGAACCTGAAGTTGAATATGACCACGATAAGGAAAAATCACATAAACCTGATGAGAATGACAATCACAATCATGATGAAGAGTATGATGAACATATCTGGACATCACCTAAAAATGCAAAGAATATGGTAGAAGCTATTAAAAATACTTTAGTTAAAGTAGATAGTACCAATGAAAAATATTATAATGCAAATTATGAAAATTATACGAAAAAGCTTGATGAATTAGATAAATCCCTTACAAATACAGCAGCTAATGCTAAAAGAAAGATGATTGTTTTGGGAGATAAATTTCCGTTTAGATATCTTGCAAAGGATTACGGGCTAACATATAGAGCAGCTTTTAACGGATGTAGTACACAAACAGAACCGAGTATTGAGACAGTTACATACTTAATAAAAACAGTAAGAGAAAATAAGATTCCAGTTATATATCATATTGAAATGAGTAATAAAAAAATAGCTAAAACTATTAGTGACGAAACAGGAGCTAAAGTTTTATTATTACATTCAGCACACAATGTTACAAAGGAAGATTTTGATAAAGGAATTACATACATAGATATAATGAACAATAATATAGGTAATCTGAAGGAAGGTTTACAATAAGTATGAACTTAGTAGAGTTTGAGAATATCAGTTTTTCATATGAAAATAAACTTGTAGCAAAGGATATTAGTTTTACTGTTTCAAAAGGGGATTATTTATGCATTATAGGTGAAAATGGCTCAGGGAAAAGTACATTGATAAAGGGAATATTGGGTTTAGTAAAGCCATGTAAGGGGAGTATTTTCATAAGTGAAGAATTAAAAGATTCGACTATTGGATATATACCACAACAAAGTGATATACAAAGAAACTTTCCAGCAACAGTTTATGAGGTTGTATTATCTGGGTGTATAAAAAGAAATAGTTTATTTCCATTTTATAGAAAGTCAGATAAAGTTCTAGCTCATGAAAATATGGAAAAAATGAAAATATCTGATTTGAAAAATAAGTGCTATAGTGATTTATCAGGAGGACAACAACAGAGAGTTCTTATTGCAAGAGCTTTATGCGCCACAGATAAGTTGATTGTAATGGATGAACCTATAACTGGATTAGATCAAAAAACTACATTAAATCTTTATGATATGCTACATAATTTAAATAAAAACTACGGACTGTCTATTATTATGGTATCTCATGATATAAAAACATCTTTAAATTATGCTAATAAAGTAGTGCATATGAAAAATAGAATGTTGTTTTGTGGATATGTAAAAGACTATAAACAGAGTGAGTGTGGAAAAAAGTTTTTAGGTGGTGAGATTAATGATTAGTGTAGTGTTAGAAATGATGTCTTATCCATTTATTGTAAGAGCTATGATAGTGGGAATTTTAGTATCATTATGTAGTTCCTTATTAGGTGTAAGTTTAGTTTTAAAAAAATACTCAATGATTGGGGAAGGACTATCCCATGTTTCATTTGGAGCTATAGCTATAGCTGTAGCTTTAGGTGTTTCACCATTGAAGATATCAATACCTATTGTTGTAATAGTAGCATTTTTATTATTGAGAATTAAAGAGAGTAGTAAAATAAAAGGTGATTCTGCTATAGCGCTTATATCATCTAGTTCTCTAGCTATTGGAGTAATATCAATAGCGATAACAACTGGAATGAATACAGATGTTTGTAATTATATGTTTGGAAGCATTCTAGCTATGAGTAAAAATGATGTATATTTAAGTGTAGTTTTATCAATAGTAGTTATATTTTTATTTACTATTTATTATAATAAAATATTTGCAATTACCTTTGATGAAAACTTTACAAAATCAACTGGTATAAATGTAAATTTTTATAATATGATGATAGCTATTTTAACAGCTATAACTATTGTACTTGGAATGAGAATGATGGGAGCTATGCTTATATCAAGTCTAATTATTTTTCCATCTATAATATCAATGAAAATATTTAAAAGTTTTAAGTCTGTAGTAATGAGTTCCGGGATAGTATCTATATTATCATTTTGTATTGGTATGACTATATCGTATAAATTTTCAACACCTACAGGCGCAAGTATTGTAGTAGTAAATATAATTATTTTTATACTATCTATAATAGTAGAGAAAGTAAAAAGTAATAATAGGAGTTACATATGAAAGTGGTAAGAAATTTAATAATAGTTTTATTTTTATTATTACTTACTGGGTGCTCAAGTACTCAAGTAACAGTAGAAAATCATAAAAAGATAGTTGATCCAGGCAACGATACTAATAAAATAGAAAATAAAAAAGATTCCATTGCTTCTAATGATGGGACTCCTATAGAAATTAAAGAAAAAATGTTTATAGCTCAACTTGATGATATTTTTAATAATTCAGATGATTATATTGGTAGAACTATAAAAATAGAGGGGTTATACAACGCTCTTGAGGCTGATGGTAAAACTCTTAATTATGTTTATAGGCATTCACCAGGATGCTGTGGAAATGATGGAATAGTATGTATTGAGTTTGTAGGAAATGATAAAATGATGATGCCAAATCCAGATGATTGGATAGAAGTAATTGGTAAAATAGAGAGATACAAAGATAAAACTGCCAATAGTGTTAGAATTCAATTAGAAACATTGAATATTAAAACTCAAAGAGGTGCAGAATTTGTAAGTCAATAAATAAGCTATAATAAAGCACATTTGCAATTTTGTAAATGTGCTTTTTATATTTATAAATTAAATAAATAAAACATATGTTAGTATCATAAATTATAACTAAAAAATTCATATTTAGTTACTATTTCAATATTATATTTAACAAAAATTTTAATGATTAAAAAATTAATAAATTTGTCAATAATTTTTTATGTATATAGATAAAATAAATAATAGAAAGGTTAAGTATTGTTTTTTTATATAAAGATTGGAGGTTTAGACAAATTATGATAAAATCATTGAAGGAAATTTGCGTAAATTTAAATTTTTTTGATTTATTTTTATTGCAGTAATTAGAAGAAATTTAAAAATTATCTTCAAGTATAGTTATCTTAAGTCAGTAGAAAATATAGCGGAGGACATTATATGAAAAAAAAGTTAATTAGTGCGATAATTGGTATAACAATGATAGCAATAGCCGCAGTAGGATGCAGTAAACCTTCAAATGATTCAAAAGATACATCAAAAGAAAAATCAAATGTAAAAGCAGAACAAGTAGATGCAAAAAAAGTCTTTGTATCTCCACAATGGGTACAAAGTGTAATAGATAAAAATCAACCAGATTCTAAGAATTATATTATAGGAGAAGTTTCATGGGGGACTTATAAAGATAGTCCAACTTATACAAAAGGCCACATTCCAGGAGCAATACATATAGATACTTCAAGTGTAGAATCTGAACCAATTTGGAATATATCAGATCCTAAAGTGGTTGAAAAGAACATGTTAGATTTAGGAATAACAAAAGATAAAACTGTTATATTATATGGAAATGATATTTCGGCAGTAAGTAGGGTAGCATATGCTTATCTTTGGGCTGGAGTTGAAAATGTAAAAGTTTTAAATGGTGGAATTGAAGCTTGGGAAAAAGCAGGTTATAAAACAGAAACTAAAGTTGAAAAACCAACACCAGCAAAAGATTTTGGGACAACTGTTCCAGCACACCCAGAATACTGGATGTCTATAGATCAAGTTCAAAAGAAATTAAAAGACGATTCAAACTTCCGTTTAGTAAGTATAAGAAGTAAAGAAGAGTTTGACGGAAAAACAAGTGGATATACTTATATAGATAGAGCTGGTGAACCTAAAGGTGCAGTTTGGGGACATGCAGGAAGTGATCCATATAACATGCAAGATTACCTACACAAAGATGGAACTGTTATAACAGCAGAAGAAATGGAAAAATTATGGTCAGATTCTGATATCAATAAAAACAATGAACTTTCATTCTACTGTGGAACTGGTTGGAGAGCTGCAGTTCCGTGGTTAATAGCTTATGATGCAGGATGGAAAAACATGACAGTATATGATGGTGGATGGAACGAATGGCAAATGCACAATAATCTTCCTGTACAAGTAGGGGATCCAAATAGTGGAAATTGTGAATATACTACTGTAGGTAAATTACCAACAGATAAAGCTGCAAAAAAATAAATTATAAAAGATAATCTGAACAAGCACTGCACTATTGCAGTGCTTATTTAGATTATATATAAGAAAGATGGTGTTTATATGAAAACAGCAAAAAAAATTTTTTATATCTTTACTACTATAATAGAGGCTTTAATATTGATTGGAGCTTATATGGTAAATTACTTTACTCACAAGAAAATGGGAATGTTAAGACACGTTATACATAAGAATTATGTCTGGGAAAATACTTATCCGATAGCAACAATACAACATATTTATGTAATAATTATGATTGTATTAATGTTATTAGTATTGACTTTATACATAAAAAGAAAGTACATGTTAAAAAAGATTGTAACTATTATGAATGTAGTTATGGTTATATTAGTATTATTCTTTATAGGGTTTACATTCGTATATTCAGCGGAAGAAGTAAGAGCATTTTACTACATAAGTGTTATGCTTGGAGTTGTTACCTTAATCCAAATAATTAAAACATTTATAGGAGTAATGGTATGTAAGCATGAAAATTAACGATTTAATAATAAATAAGGATAAAATTTACAATAGAATTTATGATAATAGTTATTAGTTAGATGATATAATAAAACCACTAAACTTTAGGAGGTAAACTATGATAAATAAAATAGGGAAAATAACAATATATGTAGAGAATCAAGAAGAAGCTAAAAGGTTTTGGATTGAGAAAATGAACTTTATTGTCAAATTAGAACAACCTATGGGACCAAAGATGAAGTGGGTAGAAGTTGGACCAAGTGAAGATGAATTTACAACTTTTATAATATATGAAAAAAATATAATGAAAGCTCAAAATCCAGATGCTAATGTAGCTCACCCAAATATAATACTAAGTACTGATGATATAGAAAGTACTTATAACGAAATGAAATCAAAAGGTATACAAGTTGAAGATTTGATGATAATGCCATATGGAAAGATGTTTAAATTTAAAGATCAAGATAATAATGAGTACTTAGTTAGAGAAGATAGATATTAAAAGCAATGGAGATAAAATATGATTTATAATTTTGAAGCTACAATAAAAAAGATTCCAGATAAAGATGCTACATTCATTGAAATACCTTTTAATGTTGAAAAAGAATTTGGATCAAAAAGAGTCAAAGTAAAGGCTAAATTTGATGGTATTAATTATAGAGGATCTATTGTAAGTATGGGAAATGGATGTTATATGATTGGGATTACGAAAGCTATAAGAAAAGAAATTGGAAAAGATACTGGAGATAATTTATTTGTAGAAATAGAAAAAGATGAAGAAGTACGAGAAATAGAACTACCAAAAGATTTTAAGGTAGAATTAGAAAAAAATAAAATAGCCTTAAAGTTTTATGATAATTTGTCTTATTCATCAAAAAGAAAATATTATCAATGGATAACAAGTGCTAAAAAAGAAGAAACAAGACGAAAAAGAATTAACGAAGCTATTTTTAAGTTAGAATCAAATGTAAAACTATAGAATTTTATAATAATAATTTACTAAATCAATATATATATAAGTTTAATTATAAGCTTATTTGGTATATATCTTAATAAAGTAGTTAATAGGAGGAGCAAAATATGTTAGAAATAGGAGTAAAAGCACCTGAATTTAAATTACAAGATAAAGATGGGAATTTAGTAAGTTTATCAGACTTTAAAAATAAAAAAGTAGTTTTATATTTTTATCCAAAAGATAGTACTCCAGGATGTACTAAGCAAGCATGCTCATTTAGGGATAACTATGAAAATTTTAAATCAAAAGATGTTGTAGTTATAGGTATTAGTAAAGATACTGTAAAATCTCATGAAAGATTTGCTCAAAAAAATGAATTACCATTTATATTATTATCAGACCCTGAGCTTGAGACTATAAAAGCCTATGATGTGTGGAAAGAAAAGAAACTATATGGGAAAATTGGATTTGGAGTTGTAAGAACTACTTATATTATAGATGAAAATGGACTTATAGAAAAAGTATACGACAAAGTTAAACCAGATAAAAATGTAGGAGAGTTATTAGAATACTTAGGATAGGGTAATTTAAAAAGTAGTATTTTTTATATTATTAATTAAAAACTAAATATTTTATAAGATTTTAAGCATATTATTAATTGTTAAATACATAAAAATATATTGATTTACTAATCAATATATTTTTTTATTTTTATTTAAATATGAAAAATTATATAAAGAGTTTAGACATATTCAATATATTTAAATTAATACAAAAGTATAGAATGATTCATAAAATTAAATAGATGATGAGTGAATTGTTTTATATATGAAATATATTTAGTAATATTTTTCATATAATAAAATATATTTATATTGACATAGAAAACGTTTTTTGATAAATTTTTCATAAGAGATAAAATATATCGACAAAGATTATTAAATTAATTATTGTTGAAAAATTATCAAAATTAGGCATAATGAAACTTATTACTAATGAAGTGTTGTAAATAAAAATTTTCATATGAGAAGACAAGACTCTTAAGTTTGACAAACCTACCTTTTACATAACCTAAAAACTATGGAGAAACTTCTCATTCAGATTGATCATAAAACTAAATAGGTTAAAATAAGTTCTAGACATAATATATCTATTCATAAAAAATTAATATTAAAATTTAAGTTCAATTCTAATAGGACATCTAGTAATTCACAAAGATTTAAGTATTTAAATATAATCAAAATTAAAAATTAAATAAATAAAAATAATTTAGCCCTAAAATTTTTTAAAAGCCATTAAAGTAAATTTGAAATTGAAAATTTCAGAAAAATAAATTAATTTATTGGCAAAATAAAAATTTAAAAATAATAAATTATTAAGTTAGTACTTTAGACAAATTGTAATTAAATTGTTAAGAAAAATATATCTAAATTATCTTAAAAGGACAAATTACATAACTAAAACTCAATTCACAAGCTGTGTTAAGGGGAATAATAAAATATATAATTGATTAATTCTAAATAGATAAATGGATATATAACTGATATTTATATTATAAAATTTGCCAAAAAGTATTAGCTAAAAAGTGGTAAGGTACAAGGGGAAAGATGTAAACCATCTAAAAGTACTTAGGGATGCCACAGCTTTTATAAATAGACTAGTACATTTATAAAAGTAATATAAAACAAATACTTTGGAGGGAAATTATGGAAAGTTCAGTAAAAACTAAAAAGAAATATCCTTTAGGCTTTTATGTTTGTTCTTTATCTTTTACATTTGAGCGTATGGCGTTTTATTCTTCAAAATGGTTAATAGCAATATTCATAGCTGCATCAGTGGCAAAAGGTGGACTTGGATTAACTCCTGCTGATGGGGCTAAAATGACAGCTAACTTAGTTGCATTTACTTACTTAACTCCGATACTTGGAGGTTTTATTGCAGATAAATGGATAAATCCTAGATTATGCGTACCTTTAGGTTCGATACTTATGGGACTTGGGTATATGTGTGGATGGCAAGCATCAGTTCAATCATCATTTACATATGTGTGGTTAATGATACTTCTTGTATCAATAGGTACAGGATTATTTAAAGGAAATTTATCAGGTATAAATGGTAGATTATTTGATAATAAAGAAGATCTTGATGGAGCATTCTCTATTCAATATTCATTTGTTAATATAGGTTCATTTATAGGAACAACTTTTGTATCTTTCATAGCTTACTCTACAATAGGATTTGGTGGGACATTCTTGGTATGTGCAGCGCTATTATTCTTAGATGCAATTTGGTTTGTAGTTGGAGGTAAGCTAACTTTTGGTGAAGTTGGTAAAAAACCTTTTAAAGTTGATGAAGTTACAGAAACATCTGGAAAGAAAGTTGAAAAGGTTGAAGATGATCCTTTAACTAAAAAAGAAAAATTAAGAGTTGGAGCAATTTTACTAGTTACATTGTTCTCTATAGTATTCTGGGTAGTTTGGTACTTAACTAGTATGCCAATATTATATCATTGGGGACCAGATTTTGATTATGCTAACAAAGCAAACTGGATGATAGGAAACTTTACAGTACCATCTTCATGGTTTGATTCTTTAAATGCTTTATGTTGTATAGTTCTTGGACCTATATTAGCAAGGGTTTGGGCTAAAAAGGCAAAATCTAAAAAAGGTGATTTAAGTATGTTCAAGAAAACTGCATTAGGGATGTTATTCTTAGGAGTGGCATTTGGAGTAATGGCATTAGCTGAAGTAGTAAGAGGCGATGGTCAAGCTAACCTAATGTGGATAGTAATGGTTGGGGTACTAATGTCACTTGGTGAAATGGTGTTCTCACCACTTGGAAACTCATTTATAAGTAAGTTCTCCCCTGCAAAACTATTAGGATTAATGATGGGTATATGGCCAGTTGCAGTATTTATAGCTGGTAAAGCTTATGGATACTTATATGAGTATTTATCAAAATTCTCATTTGCACCAGCATATGCATTAGTAGGAGTAATAGTACTGGTATGTGGTATACTGCTTTGGAGTCTGGATAAGAAATTAAATAAACTTGTAGAAGATTAATATAAATGAAAAGGTATTTACTTTAATAGTAAATGCCTTTTTTACTTATAAAAATAAGCTAAGTATTGTTTTTTAATAAAGGAATTTAATATAAAATAAATATATAAGTAAGTTTAATGTTAAGATATAGAAATTTATAACATAAGGGGATGAATACATGATAAAGGTAATTTTAAGTGGCTTGGGAAATACAGGTATAGAAATTTTAAAATGCATAAAAGAAACTGAAGGGGTAGATTTGTCATGTGTAGTATCAGAATTTGATTTAAAGGATGAGTCTTTCAAAGTTTATAAAAAATTTAAATATATAAAAGAAAAAGCAGATGTTATAATAGATTTTTCAAAACCATCTAGAATAGATGAAATATTAGACTATGCTATAAATAATGAGGTTCCTATAGTAATAGGAACAACAGGATATACAGAAGAACAAAATAAAAAAATTTTAAAAGCTTCTAAATTAATCCCAGTTTTTAAATCTTCAAATACATCAATTGGTATAACTGTTATGCTTAGATTAATAAATATAGCAACTAAATTATTAGATGAATTTGATATAGAGATTATAGAAAAACACCATAATAGAAAAACTGATTGTCCATGTGGAACTGCTTATATGACGGCGGATGTTATAAAAGAATTAAGGTATGAACTGGAAAATATCTATGGTAGAAAAGGTAGAGATTGTTCTAGACAAAAAAATGAACTTGGAATTCATACTATAAGAGGTGGAACTATAATAGGAGAAAATGATGTTATTTTTTCAGGAGAAGATGAAGTTTTAGAAATAAAACATAGGGCAAGTTCTAATATTATTTTTGCTAAAGGAGCTGTAATGGCTTGTAAGTATTTAATTGATAAACAACCAGGATACTATGACATGAATGATGTTTTAACAATAGAATAGTAAAATAACAACTTATAAAAAACAAATATTATAGATTGTATAAGATGCTAAAAATGAATAAAAGCATGTCTAACTAATGATATAAAAAAATTAAAGTTATAATATAAAAATAAAGAGGTATACTCAATATATTGAGTATACTTTTTTATTGTAAATATATTAAAAATATAATACTCTACGGTTCGTTTATTGTATGAAATATAAAATTAGTTTAAATTAATATAAAGAGGTGATGCCAATGGATTGTAAAAAGATTGGTAACTTGATATACCAACTGAGAAAAGAAAAAAATATGACACAAAAACAAATTGCTGATGAAATGAATATAAGCGATAAAGCAATAAGCAAATGGGAGAGAGGTCAAGGCTGTCCTGATGTATCATTACTTCCGGAGTTAGCTTATATATTAGGTACAAGTGTTGATGAAATTTTATCAGGTGAAATAAATTTAAACGAATCAGTAGGAGGAAATATGAACAAATTAAAATTTTATGTATGTCCACAGTGCAATAACTTAATGACAGCTACAGGAGATGCAACTATATCTTGCTGTGGAAAGAAGATAGAACCATTAAATGCTAAAAAATCAGAAGATGAACATACTCTTAACGTAGAACCAGTAGAAGATGAGCTATTTATAACTTCTAAACATGATATGAAAAAAGAACATTATATATCATTTTTAGCTTATGTAAGAGGAGATAGAGTGATTATCGTGAAACAATATCCAGAGTGGAATTTAGAATTTAGATTAAGAAAAAGAGGTCATGGAAGACTATATTTCTACTGTACAAATGATGGATTATTCTATCAAACTATATAAAATATCCCTATTTTAATAGGGATATTTTTTTATTATTTCCTAGATTACAAATTTGTAAGTCTATTGATATGTAAATCGATATTAAAAAATTAAAAGTCCATATATACTAAATAACTGTAAAGAACAAGGAGGTAGTAAATATGGCAAAAATACTTGAAGTTAAAAATTTAAAAAAATCATATGGGGATCAAAAAAATACTCAAACAATATTAAATGGAATAGATTTAGAAATAAACAAAGGAGAATTCGTTGGAGTAATGGGTCCATCCGGAGCTGGTAAAAGTACACTTTTAAACATAGTTTCTACTATAGATACACCCTCAAGTGGGGAAATTAAAATTGAGGGTAAAAATACAACTAATTTAGATAATAAACAAATTGCTAAATTTAGAAGAACAAGCTTAGGTTTTATATTCCAAGATTTTAATTTATTAGATACTTTATCTGTAAAAGATAATATTGCACTTCCGCTAGCTCTTGCTCGTGCAAATATGAATGAAATCAATACAAAGGTAAATTCGATAGCTACGACATTAGGGATACAAGATCTACTTAATAAATATCCGTATGAAATATCAGGAGGGCAAAAGCAAAGAACTGCTTGTGCTAGGGCTATAATAACAAATCCATCGCTAATATTAGCAGATGAACCAACAGGAGCACTTGATTCAAAATCATCTACAGATCTTTTAAATGCTATGACTAGGTTAAATGAGGAACAAGATGCAACTATAATGATGGTTACACATGATGCATTTGCAGCTAGTTATTGCAAAAGAGTTCTATTTATAAAAGATGGAATAATATTTAAAGAAATTATGAGAAAAGGATCTAGAAAAGAATTTTTAAACAAAATACTAGATGCTTTATCTTTGATAGGTGGTGGAGATAATGGTCTTATTTAATATAGCTAAAAAGAATATAGAGAAAAATTTAAAAGGATACTTCTTATACTTTTTTTCAATAGTATTTACGGTAGGTATATATTATGCATTTAAAAACTTACAATATAACCCAAGTATAGATAGTGCATTATCAGCTAGTAGCAAAGCATCTACTGCATTTAATTCAGCATCATTTATAATTGCTTTATTTTCAGTATTATTTATATGGTACTCAAATAGTTTCTTCATAAAGAAGAGGAAAAAAGAAATCGGATTATATGCACTTTTAGGAATTGAAAATAAAGAAATAGGGCTATTATTATTCTTTGAAACATTAATAATAGGAACTGCTGCACTAGTTATAGGTATAATATCTGGAATCATATTTTCAAAGCTTATGCTAATGATACTTCTGAAGCTTATTGGTTTAAATTTAACTATAGCATTTACTATATCATTCAAAGGAATATTTGATACATTTATACTTTTTATGATTATATTTTTGGTTATTGCTTGCCAGAGTAATAGGATTATATATAAATTTAAGCTTATAGAATTATTTAAGGCTTCAAGTGTATCCGAAAAAGTAAGTAAAGGTTCTAAATTAAAAGCAACAATGTCTATAATTCTGATAGGATTTGGATATATAAATTATCTTTTTGTTTTAAAAGGTATGGATTTAATTATTGCATCTATGGTTACATTAGTAACTGTAGTTATAGGTACATTTTTATTCTTTGGATCATTTATGTACTTTTTTATAAAGAAAAAGAAGAATAAAGAGAGAATTTATTATAAAGGTTTAAATATGATAGCTATATCTCAATTATTATATAGAATAAAAAGTAATGCAAGAATGCTATCTATAATATCAATATTGAGTGCTACAACTTTAACGGCAATAGGTGTATCTATTTCAACATATTTTATGAGCTCTCAAAGTGTAGATAAATCTGCTCCATTTTCATACACTTTAAAAATGGATAATAAAAATTATATAAGAGAATTTGAAGAAAAACTAGGTAAATCTACAAATCATAAATTAATTGATAAAGCTGAATTTACCTATATAACAAAAGAATCTAGTGATAAAAATGATTTTGGATACTTTGATGAGTATGAGGTTATATCAATATCTAATTTAAATAAGTTATTAAATTTAAAAGGTAAAAACACAGTAGAAAAAATAGGTGATAATGAGTTTATTCATATATATCCTAAAGAAAATGATTTTTATCATATAGAATCAGTAGCTATAAAAAATAATGACAATATTATGAACTTGAAACTTAAATATGATTTGGATGAAAAATTATATAACTCAATGGAACCTCAAAATACTATAGTTGTATCAGATGGAATGTTTAAAGAGTTAGAATCAAACAATAAATTAAATAATTACTATATATACAATATTTCTAATCAAAAAGATGGAGAAAAATTTAATAGAATAGTTTCTGATTTAACTGAAAAATATGCAGTTGGAGATTATAAAAAATCAGTAGATAGCTTAGTAGATTCTTACTATATTACATTTAAAGATGCATTTACAACAGCAGGGATAATGGTATTTATAGGAGTTTTCGTAGGATTAGTATTTTTAGTGTGTACTGGTAGTGTTATATTCTTTAAATTACTATCAGAAGCACATGACGAAGCACCTAGATATAATATATTGGAAAAAGTAGGAGTAGATAACGGTGATATAAAGTTAACTGTGTATAAGCAAGTTGGAGTGAATTTCTTTGTGCCTTTACTAGTGGGAAGTATTCATAGTATTATTGCAAATTATGTTGTTTGTAATATGTTAGGTCAAAATATTGCAATGGTAATGGGATGGACGCTTATACCATATTCAATAATTTATATAATTTACTATATAATTACATCAAAATTTTATTTTGATATAGTTACTAAAAATAATTAGAGGAGAAAAATATGAAAAAAATAATATATATTACTATAGGAATTATTATATTACTGGTTGGTGGTGCATTTTTTACTGCTAGAACATTAATATATCCTGTTAAATATACATTAGATATAAAAAGTATTGCAAAGGAATATAATTTAGATCCGTATTTATTAGCATCACTTGGACATTTTGAATCTAGATTTGATGATAAAAAGTATGAAAAGAACTCAAACAATGGAATTTTTAGACTTAGTGATCAATCTGCTATTAAATTAGCAAAGGAATTAAATATTAATAATTTTAAGCCTGAAAATCTTGTTGATGAAAAAACTAGTTTAAAGTTAGGTGCATATTATATATCTAAGTATAATAATAAAGATCTAGATAAGACAATACAGGAATGGAATGTAAAAAATGGTGAGGATGATAAATTTGATAGAAGAGAATATGCTCATAAATATTATCTTCCTAAAATAGAGCAAAATATGAAGATATTTAAAATATTATATCCAGAATTAAACATGTAAATAGATTAAAAATAGCCATATCAATATTGATATGGCTATTTTAATTTATTAGAAAATTTAAATAGATTTTTATTTATTTAAAATTTATGGATAGAGTAATTGTAAATAGAATTTAAGGGTATATTAACTACATAAAATAAAAATTAAAAAAATTCAAATAAATATTATATAGGAGATAAAATGAATACAAGAGAAAATATTAAAAGAATGGGATGGAATCTAGATAATAGCTATGAGCTATTGCCAAGCATATTTTATAGCAAAATAAATTTAAATCCAGTTACTTCGCCTAAACTAGTTATTTTAAATGAACCTTTAGCAAATTCCTTAGGGTTAAATATAGATGAGCTTAAAAGCTACGAAGGAATTCAAATACTTTCAGGAAATGAAGCTATAGACAAGGGTTCATATATTGCTCAAGCTTATGCAGGACATCAATTTGGGCATTTTACAATGTTAGGAGATGGAAGAGCTTTATTAATTGGAGAACAAATAACTCCATCAGGAGAAAGATATGATATTCAACTTAAAGGGTCTGGAAAAACACCGTATTCTAGAGGTGGAGATGGAAGAGCTGTACTTGGACCTATGATTAGAGAATATATAATAAGTGAAGCCATGTATGGATTGAAAATACCGACAACAAGAAGTCTTGCAGTTGTAAAAACGGAAGAAGATATTTTTAGACATAAGATTCAAAAAGGAGCAGTCTTAACTCGTATAGCATCAAGCCATATTAGATTTGGAACATTCCAATATGCATCTCAGTTTGGAGGAGAAAAAGCATTAAAAGAGCTTGCTGAGTATACAATAAAAAGACATTATCCAAATATAGAAGATGATGAAAATAAATATTTAAATTTACTTAATGAAGTGATTAAATACCATGCATATCTTGTTGCTAAATGGCAATCTGTTGGGTTTATACATGGAGTTATGAATACAGATAACATGACTATTAGTGGTGAAACTATTGATTATGGGCCTTGTGCTTTTATGGATGAGTATAATGAAAATACAGTGTTTAGCTCAATTGATACTCAAGGTAGATACTCATATAAAAATCAACCAATTATGGCAGAATGGAATTTATGTAGATTTGCTGAAACACTATTACCTTTAATAAATGAGAATCAAGATGAAGCTATAAAAATAGCTCAAGATGCTATATCCAATTTTACTGAATTATACTATTTAAATTGGATGTCTAATATGAGAGCAAAACTTGGCTTGTTTAATGAGGAAGCACAAGATAAAGCTATAATAGAAGATTTACTTAACATGATGGAAAAATATAAGGAAGACTTTACAAATACTTTTAGAAATTTAACCCTTAATGAATTTGATGATAAAGAAATGTATAAAAGTGAAGAATTTAAAAATTGGTATAAGTTATGGAAAGAAAGACTTAATAGACAAAATCAATCAAGTGATTTAATACATGAATTAATGAAATCATCTAATCCAGCTGTAATTCCAAGAAATCATAGAGTTGAAGAAGCAATAGATGCAGCTGATAGAGGTGATTTTGATAAAATGAAAAAGCTTATTGAAGTTTTATCAAAACCATATGAATACTCAAAAGAACAAGAGGAGTATTCTAAGTTACCAAAGCCGTCAAGTTGTCCTTATAGAACTTACTGTGGAACTTAAAGTTTTACTGTTTAAAAAATTTGAGAAAAAATATTAACAAATAAAATTAATATTTATAATCTAAAGTCATGAAGAACTTTTAAGTTTAGAATTGATTTAAATAAAAAAGAGGGTATAGTGAAATAATATGCCCTCTTTTTTAGTATACCTAAATTTGGGAATGTGAAGGGTTTATAAAATTTAATATATCACTGTATAATTCTTTTGCGTCGTTGTAACCTTCATTGTATAAAGCCGTAAGCTTATCAATATTTTTCTCAACCTGACTAACTTTAACTGGATTTTTAGGTCTTATAACAAGAACATCTCCTTTAGCCTCAAGAGTGCTTACTAATTCAAGACTTTTATTGTAGTTTATATGTCTATTTTCAATGGCTTTTACAAGTTTAGGATATTTTTTATATTTTCTTTTTACTATAGATGTAAATTTTTGTTTACTTTTTTTATAAGTCTTATCTCTAGTTAGAACTACTATATTTTTTTTATAGCCTTGATTCAATGCATACTCTATTGGAATTGAATCAGCAACTCCACCATCTACTAATTTATAGCCATCAATTTCAACTATATTTGCAAACATTGGAATGGAACAAGATGCCTGCATATATGTTATTTCTTTTTTCAAATCTGTCAATTCAAAATACTCAGGATTTCCTGTTTCGCAGTTTGTAGTAACCACTACAAACTTAGAGTTAGATTTATTAAAGGCTTCATGATCATATATATTTAGTTTATTGGGTATAGTGTCAAACATAAACTCCATACCAAATATAGACCCTGTTTTAATTAAGTTTCTAAGACTTATATAGTTTTTATCATTTATATAGTCAATAGTAGCATGAAAGGCTCTTTTATATTGTTTTGATAAATAAGATGAAGCGTGACAACTTCCAGCAGAAACACCAATTGCTATATCTACTTCTATATCTTTTTCTATAAAGAAATCCAACACACCAGCAGTATATATGCCTCTCATACCGCCACCTTCTAATATTAATCCTATTTTATTCATATCTATCCTTTCTTTCGTTAATTTTTATATATTAATAGTTATAGTTTTATAACTATTATATTTCAAAGATTTAATGATGTCTAGAGATTAACATCTGTACCGTATAAATACTATGAATATATATAATATGAGGAGTAGAAAAATGATAAATAATATAAATAAAAACTCATATAACGTAAATACTTACACAGAAATTCCTATAAAAACAAATGATGAGTCAGATACAAAACAAAATGGTATTTTAGAGATAAATAATAAAGATTTTTTATTAAAACTTAAAGAAGAATTAGAAAATGCACAATTAATAGCTATAAAAATAATTATAGAAGAACCTATAACAAAAAATGAAGAAAAATTCATAGATAAAAAATATCCAGATATAAAACAATTTGCAAAAGAAACAAAGGAGGAGTTTAAACTTTTAAAGCAGCAAGTTAAAGATTGTAAAACTCCAGAAGAGAGAAAAGAAGTAATATCAAAAGTTATAAACAGTATTAAAACTATGATAAAGAAAGGTTTATTAACAGAAGTTCAAGGGAAAATAAAACTTGAGGCTATTAAAGATGTTGAAAATTTCGCTCAAAAGGTTAATTTAGAAGATGAAAAGGCAGAAGTGATAGGTGTAAAGAAATTAAAAGGAGAAAGAATTACACCAAAAGAAGAAAAATTTATAAGTGAAAAATATCCAAAACTAAAAAAATTTATAAATGAATCTAAAAAAGAACTAACTCAAATAAAAGAACAATTAAAAGTTTGTAAAAATGATGATGAAAGAAAACAAGTAATAAAAAATATAATAAAAGATATAGAAGTAAGTGATAAAAAAGGTACCCTTACAAAACCGGAAGTAAAAGTAAAGTTGGCTCTAATAAAAGAGTTAGAAAAATTTTCAAAGCAAGTTAATATGGAAGATAAAAAAATAGAAGCTACGATTGTTAAAGTAATAAAGGGAGAAAAGCTTACTCCTAAAGAACAAATTATAATAAATGAAAAGTATACAGATATAAAAGATTTAATAGAACCCTTATCAAAAGAATATAAATCTTTGAAGGAAGAATTAAAAAATTGTACTAATAAGAAACAAAAACAAGAAGTGATATCAAAAGTAATTAAAAATTTAGAAGAAATGAATCAAAAAAATTTACTTTCTCCAATAGCGTTAAATTTTAATATGATATTAATGGATATGATAAAAAAAGAAAATGAGAAAAATAATAAATTGATCATTTTAAATCCATATGTATATATAAATCCAAGTTCTATAGTGGATAACTTAACTGGAATTTTAATGGTTATAGTTATAATATTTATAATTTTTTATTGGATTTAAAATGACTTAAAGGTAGATATTAACTTATATTTAGAAAATAATAAAATTTAATTTTAATTTAATTCACAGGATGGAGTCAAAAAACTGAAAAAGTTTTCATTACATATCCACAAAATCCATGAAATTAATTAACATATACACATATAAGTAAATTGAAAGAACTCTCTAGATTTAAAAAAAAGTTCCGTATATACAAAGTAATTATATTTTGATAGTTACTATAATTGTAACAACGGGAGGTTAATTATGGGATTTTCAGAAAGTACAAGTAAAACAAAAATACTTTTGGAATCGGGAACTAACGAACTTGAAATTATGGAATTTACCATCGCAGGTGAATTATTCGGAATAAATGTAGCAAAAGTAAGAGAAATCATGATAGCTCAAGAAGTAAAGAAAATGCCTAATTCACATGAAGTAGTAGAAGGTGTGTTTAAGCCAAGAAATGACATTATTACAGTTATTGATTTAGGAAAATATTTAAATCTTCCTAAGTCTCAAAACACTAGTAATGATATTTTTATAGTTACACATTTTAATAAATTAAACTTCGCATTCCATGTTGAAACGGTAGTTGGAATTGCTAGAGTATCTTGGGAATCAATTAAAAAGCCGGATAAAGTTATATATGGCGGAGATGAAGGAGTAGCAACAGGTATAGCAGAATATAAAGATAGACTTATAACTATACTAGACTTTGAAAAAATTGTTGCAGAAATAAGTCCTGAGTCAAGTATACAATTTGAAGAAATAGAAAGACTAGGTAATCGTAAAGAGTATGATAAAACTATTTTAATAGTTGAAGACTCTATGTTACTTTCTAAGATGATTGTAGAATGTTTACATAAAGCTGGTTATAAAAATACAATTAAGGTTGATAATGGTCAGGAAGCATGGGATTATTTAGAAGAAGTTAAAATTTGTGGAGATCCAGTTAAAGCTCATGTTTCTTGTATAGTTTCAGATATTGAGATGCCTTTAATGGATGGTCATAGATTAACAAAACTTGTTAAAGATGATAGTGTCTTAAAAGATATACCACTTATATTATTCTCTTCATTAATAAGTGAAGAAATGCGTATAAAAGGTAAGTCAATAGGAGCTGATGAACAAATAACTAAACCAGAAATAGCTAATCTTGTTAGTATCATAGATAGGTTAACTGCAAATTAAAATAAAAAAGAAC
The DNA here is from genome assembly GCF_000953675.1 of Paraclostridium sordellii. Classification (NCBI taxonomy): domain Bacteria; kingdom Bacillati; phylum Bacillota; class Clostridia; order Peptostreptococcales; family Peptostreptococcaceae; genus Paraclostridium; species Paraclostridium sordellii. The sequence continues at coordinate 343,766 of NZ_LN679998.1, forward strand.
TACTTATTAATAAGTAGTTCTTTTTGTTTTAATTTAAAATTTGAGATATAAAATAATTATAAAATTGAATTGAAATGAAAAAATATTTCTTAAAAATGAAATTAAATTTCAAAACAAGATGTTCTAAATCGAAAAACAAGAATTTTGACTAAAAAGTTAAAAAAAATATGAAAATATATTGCAAGGAAAAAGTTTGCATGGTATTATAAAAACATAAAAAGAAAATAAATTTCAAAAAATGGGGAGAGAGTATAAATGTTAGATATTATTAAAAATAAGCTGATAGTATCATGCCAAGCTTTAGAAAATGAACCGCTACATAGTTCATTCGTAATGGGAAAAATGGCTATTGCGGCTAAAGAAGGTGGGGCTGTAGCAATTAGAGCTCAAGGAGTTGAAGATATAAAAGAAATTAAAAGAGTAACCTCACTTCCTATTATAGGACTCATAAAGCGAAATTACGAAGATTCAGATATATATATAACTCCTACAAAGAAAGAAATAGATGAGCTTTTAACTACAGGTTGTGAAATGATAGCATTAGATGCAACAAGTAGAAAAAGACCTAATAATGAAAGTTTAAAAGAGCTTATAGATTATATAAAATCAAAAAACATTTTAGTAATGGCAGATATATCAAGTTATGAAGAAGGTATACAAGCACAAGAATTAGGAGTAGATTGTGTATCGACAACACTAGCAGGATATACTCCTTATACAGAATGTTTAGAAGGACCAAATTTTGATTTAATGAAAAATCTTGTAAGAGATTTAGAAATACCTGTTATAGCAGAAGGAAAAATAAATACACCTCAAGATTTAAAAGATGCTTATAAAACGGGTATACATTCAGCAGTAGTAGGATCAGCTATTACAAGACCACAACTTATTACGGCAAAATTTGCAAAGGCAATATAACATAAATAAAAAAACTATTATATTGATATTGGAGGAAAGTAGAATGAAAGGAATATATTCAGCGTTATTAGTATCATTTGATAAGGATGGAAACATAAACGAAAAGGGATTAAGACAAATAGTAAGACACAACATAGACAATTGTAAAGTAGATGGTCTTTATGTAGGAGGATCTACTGGAGAAAACTTCATGTTATCTACTGAAGAGAAAAAAAGAATTTTCGAAATAGCTAAAGACGAAGCTAAAAACGATGTTAAATTAATAGCTCAAGTTGGATCTGTTAATCTTAAAGAAGCTGTAGAACTTGCTAAGTTTACAACTGATTTAGGATACGATGCAATAAGTGCTGTTACTCCATTCTATTACAAATTTGATTTCCAAGAAATAAAGCACTACTATGAAACAATAATAAATTCTGTAGATAATAAATTAATAATATACTCAATACCATTCTTAACTGGAGTTAATATGAGTTTAGATCAATTTGGTGAGTTATTTGAGAATGAAAAGATAATAGGTGTTAAATTTACAGCAGCAGATTTCTACCTATTAGAAAGAATGAGAAAAAGATTCCCAGATAAATTAATATATGCAGGATTTGATGAAATGATGTTACCAGCTACTGTTCTTGGAGTAGATGGAGCTATAGGATCTACTTTTAACGTAAATGGTGTAAGAGCTAGACAAATATTTGAATTAGCTAAAGAAGGAAAAATAAAAGAAGCATTAGAAATACAACATGTTACTAATGATTTAATAACAGATATATTAAATAACGGACTATATCAAACAATAAAAGCAATACTTGAAGAGCAAGGGGTAGAAGCAGGTTATTGTAGACAACCTATGAAAGAAGCTACAGAAGAAATGATAGCAAAAGCGAAAGAGATGAATAAAAAGTACTTCCAATAAAAAATTAAGGGATTATAAGGTTACTTATAATCCCTATAAGTAAGAAATACAATTGAAAATTTAAAAGGAGGATACAAGGCTATGGGTGGTTTTACAGTTGTAGATTTTGTAATACTAGTAGTGTATTTATTAGCAGTGCTACTAGCAGGACTTCATTTTTCAAAGAGAGAGATGAAAGGAAAAGAGTTCTTTAAAGGTGATGGAACTATTCCTTGGTGGGTTACTTCTGTTTCAATCTTTGCGACACTTCTAAGTCCAATTTCATTTTTATCATTAGCAGGAAACTCATATGGTGGAACTTGGATTCTTTGGTTTGCACAATTAGGAATATTTATAGCAATACCTTTAACAATAAAATTCTTTTTACCATTATATAGTAGATTAGATTTAGATACAGCATATCAATATCTAGAAATAAGATACAATAGTAAAGGTCTTAGAGTTTTAGGAGCTTTAATGTTTATAGTATATCAAATAGGTCGTATGTCTATTATAATGTACTTGCCATCAGTTGTATTAGCTGAACTTACTGGAATATCAGTAAACATACTTATAATAGCAATGGGTGTAATAGCAATTATTTATTCATATACAGGTGGTTTAAAATCTGTTTTATGGACAGACTTTATTCAAGGTATGGTTCTTATAGTAGGGGTAACAGGAACATTAATCTACTTAATAGCAAACATAAACGGTGGAGTTGGAACTGTTATGGAAACTTTAACATCAGGGCAAAAATTCTTAGCTCAAAAAGAAGTTATTTTTGATCCGAATATATTAAAGACAAGTGCATTTATAATATTTGTAGGTGCAGGACTTAATACATTTTCATCTTATGTATCAAGTCAAGACGTAGTTCAAAGATTTACAACTACTACTGATTTAAAACAATTAAAGAAGATGACTTATGGAAACGGAGTACTATCAATAGTAGTTGCTACAATATTCTATTTAATAGGAACTTGTCTATTTGTATTTTACAGCCAAAATCCAGAACTAGCTCAAACAGTTAAACAAGACCAAATATTTGCTTCATACATAGCATATCAATTACCAGTAGGAATAACAGGTATATTATTAGCAGCTATATATGCAGCAAGTCAATCAACTTTATCTACTGGTCTTAACTCAGTAGCAACAAGCTGGACATTAGATATACAAACTCTTATAAATAAAGATATGAGTCTTGAAAGACAAACTAAAATAGCACAATATATCTCTCTTGGGGTAGGTATACTTTCAATAGGAGTGTCAATTGTATTAGCAAATGGAGAAATTAAATCAGCATATGAATGGTTTAATAGTTTCATGGGACTAGTTTTAGGAGTATTAGCTGGCATATTTGTACTTGGTGCATTTTGTAAGAAAGCTACTAAACTAGGTGCATATATAGGGTTTGCAGTATCAGCTATATTAGTTATATACTTAAAGTATAATGTTCCAGATGTTAGTTCTTGGGCATATTCTTTAATAACTATAACAACTTCTGTTGTAGTTGGGCAAATATCAAGTTTAATACAATTAAAACTTACTAATAAAGTTAATAAGGTTGATAGTGAATCTACAATATATTATGAATCTAACTAGGAGGCAGTTAATATGATATTTGGAAATATAGCACATGAGAAAACGTATTCTAACATAGAAAAGGATTTATTAACTTGTTTTGAATACGCAAAGAATAATTCATTAGTTGATTTAGAAAAAGGAAGCTATGCAATAGATGGAGAAGATATTTTCGTTAATATAGTAGAATATGAAACTGTTGAAAAAGAAGAAAGATTTTGGGAAGCACATAAAAAGTATATAGATATACACTATATGCTTGAAGGTAGTGAAAGAATAGATATTGGATTTATAGAAAATTTGATTCAAAAAGAATATAAAGAAAAAGATGATTTCTTACCTCTAGAAGGAGAAGCTAATGGATATGTTACTTTAGAAAAAGGAGATTTTCTAATTTGTTATCCAGAAGATGCTCATATGACAGCTATAAAAGTTAATGAAAAAAGTAAGGTAAAGAAAGCTATTTTCAAAGTTATTTTAAGATAGTTTTAAAAGGGAGAGTAGTTTACTACTCTCCCTAAATTATTTTATATAATATAATTACATTAGTTAGGAGAATATAATATGAAAAAATTTATTTGTATAGATATAGGTGGGACTTCTATAAAGTATGGGGTTTTAAATGAAGATGGAAGTATAATAACTAAAGATTGCATGGATACAAAAGCATTAGAAGAAGGTGGAATAGGAATTTTAGAAAAAATTAAATATATAGTAAAAAAATATATTAATGATTATAGTATAGAAGGTATTTGTATATCTACAGCTGGAATGGTAGACCCAAATGAAGGTAAAATAATATATTCATTAGAGGAATTAATACCTGGGTATACAGGTATGGAAATAAAGAAGGAAGTTGAAGAAGAATTTAAAATAAGATGTGAGGTTGAAAATGATGTGAACTGTGCTGGATTAGGAGAAATTTGGTTAGGAGCTGGTAAAGGCAGTAGTTCAGCAGTTTGTATGACTATAGGAACAGGTATAGGTGGTTGTGTAATTATAAATAATAGATTAATATCTGGATTTAGTAATAGTGCAGGTGAGATAGGTTATATGAATGTAGATGGTAAAAGATTTCAAGATTTAGCATCTACAACTAGTCTAGTAAAAAGGGTAGCTAAAGCGAAGGGGATATCTGAAAAAGATTTAAATGGAAAAATAATATTTGAAATGGCTAAAAATAAAGATGAGGATTGTTTAAAAGAAATTGATTATATGATAAAATCATTAGCAATTGGAATCGCAAATTTATGCTATGTAACAAATCCTGAAGTTATTATTTTAGGAGGAGGCATAATGGCTCAAGGGGAGTTTATAAAAAAGAGGTTAAAGGATGCTTTAAGTCAAGAACTTATAAAAAATATTTATGATAATACAAGAATAGAATTTGCTAAAAAACAAAACGATGCAGGTATGATAGGAGCATTGTACAATTTTTTAAATAAAATATAAATGAACCGAGGTTTTACTCATGGGAATTATAGAAAATTTAGAATCACCAAATTTTAAAGTTACAAAATCGGATAAAATACTCATAGAGTATATTAAAAATAATATAGATGATGTTTTTTACAAGCCAATATCTCAAATTGCTAAAGAAAGTAATATAGGAGAAGCAACAATAACTAGATTTTCAAAAAAAATGGGATTTAATGGATTACAGGATTTTAAAGTTACTTTGGCTCAAGAAATTTCTAGTTTAAGTAAAAACAAGAATATAATAAATAGCAATATAGAAAATAATGAACCAGTTGTAGATACAGCTAAAAAATTATTAATATCCAACATAAATACACTAGAAAGTACAGTGGATATAATTAATGGGCAAGATATTCATAAAAGTTCACAATTAATAATCAATGCAAATAGAATTTATTTTGTTGGTATAGGATACTCAGGAATTATCGCACAAGACTCTAATTATAAATTTATGAGAATTGGATTAAATTGTGTAAGTTTTGATAGCAGTCACACTATGATCATGATGGCATCCATAATGGAAAAAGGGGATTTATTAATAGCTATATCTCACTCAGGAGAAACTGATGAAATTATAAAGACAGTTAAACTTGCAAAAGAAAATGAAGTAGATGTTATTTCTATTACTAAGAAAAAGGAATCTAGTTTAAAAGATATATCAGATATACATCTTGAATATATATCTGAAGAAACGCTTCTAGAAACCGGCTCCATATCTTCAAAATTAGCTCAGATATTTTTAATAGATCTTATTTATACTCAGGTGGTAAAAGAAATATCTAGTGAAGCAATAGATCGAAAAATAAAAACTACAGATGCTATAAAAACTTTAAAAAATATATAAATAAAGAGCTCATATTAAATATGAGCTCTTTATTTATTACAATAAGGATATTTAATAGTTCTTTCCTTAAAAAACTTTTTATAAGATAAATTTAATTATGAGAATTTTTTCTATTTGATAAATAATAAATTAACAAAAATATATGCGGACTTAAAATTTAAAACAATAAAAATTATATTATTTCTAAATATTAAAATTACATGTTAAATCTTAAATATTACTATAAAATTTATGTTATAAAACAGTGAACTTAATATTATGAAAAGTTTATTTTTATAAATTAGTAAATTATTTTAAAATAACAATGATTAAAGAAAATTAAAAAAATTTAATAAAATGTATAAATTAAAAAATATTATTCTTATTTAAATTTAATAGGTAATTTCATAATTATAAAATAGATTAAAAATATTATAAAAAACTTATGTAATTTAGCCTAATTTAGCCAAAGTTAAAATTAAATTAAATATATAAATTTATTTTTTTATAAAAAAAATATAATTTATTGGTAGACAATTGAAGGTAAAAGGGACTACCATTACAGTGAAAGGGAAAAAATATTTTAAGAATAAACAACGAACAGGGGGAATCACATTGGAATCAACAATTTTAATTAGGGAAGAAAATGATATGGGGTCAGCATCACTATTAAATTCCATGGAGCTAGAAAAGGAGTTCTTAAAATCAAATGAAAGTAATTTTGATGTGTTATTACAAAAAATTTCAGCAATACATGAACATTTAAATAACAAAGATTTAAATCCTAAATTTAAAGTTAATACATTTTCATATAACGAAATATTAGATGAAGTAGCTATACCTGAGAAAGGATCATCTTCAGAAGAAGTATTTGAAAATTTATCAGAGTTATTTGAAGGTAGTATTAGAACTCAATCACCATATTCTTTATTTAATATGGTGCCATCGCCATTAATAGATACTGTGGCAGCATCTACAATTACTCAATTATATAATACAAACAGTTTAATGGATTCATTTGGGGGAAAAGTATTATTATTTGAACAAAAAATTGCTAGGATGTTAGGTAAATTAGCTGGATGGAACGATGCTCATGGAGTAGCTTGTAACGGTGGAAAATTAACACTTTTATATGCTGTAAAGTCTGCAATATCAAAAATAGATCCAGATTCTAGGAATAAGGGAATAGATAAAAATCTAGTAGTATTAACTAATGAATCTTCACATTATTGTGTTGAACATGTATGCTCAATATTAGGATTAGGATCAGACAATTGTATAAGGATAAAATCCGAAGATGGTTGGAAGATGAATATTAAAAATTTATTAGAAACCATAGAAGAACAACATAAAAATGGGAAAAAGGTAGCTGCAATTATATGTGCAGGAGGAACTACTATTAACTTTGCCTGTGATGATACAGTAAGTGTATATAAAAATGTAAAAGAGCTGTTTGAAAATAGTAATCAAGATTATTTCCCATATTTTCATTTAGATAGTGTTATAGGATGGTTATGGATGAATTTTATAGGAGTTAGTGAATCTGAACTAAATGAAAAAATTCAAAATGAAAAAATTAGGAATAAAATTATGGAAGTAGTTAAACGAATAGAAGGGATTTCTAACTTTGATTCTTTCGGAGTTGATATGCATAAAAACGGTTTATGCCCTTATTCAACAAGTATGTTTATATCAAAGACAGATGATAATTTTGACTATCTAAATGATGGTAAGTACTCATATGGAGAAGATGACTATGAGTTTGGTAACTTTAGAGCATATAGATATACTTTTGAAAATTCAAGACCGGCAACAGGTATAGTAAACTCTTGGATAGCTATGAATAGATTGGGAAGAACAGGTTTTCAAGATTACTTAATTAAATTAAAATCTATAAGTGAAGAATTAAAAACTAAATTAGAAGAAAGTGAAAAAATATCCATATTAAATAAGTCTTTAGGATGGGAAATTGTATTTGATATTGATTTTAATAGAATAGAGAAAAAATATAATGGAAGCTATGAAAGTATAGCAAAAGCATTTATGCAGTATTGTTGGGATGAAGTTAATGCTGGAAAAGTAGTTCCTTTAATAAGTATAGTACCTGAGTATAAAATTTATCCTGGGGATATAAATCATACAGCGTTTTTAATATTCCCAATGTCTATGTACCTAGATAGTGAGATTATTTCAGACATAGTAATTAAGTTAAATGAAACTATAGATGAGTTTGAGGCAAAAGTGTTATCTGGAGATATTTCTATTGGACAAGTTGATTTTGAAAAACCAATAAGATAGTACAGGGAGATGAGGGGATATGAGTAAAAAGTATATAAACACAATACCAGAAGATGCTTTTTGTTTTATAGATAAAGAATTATCAAAAAAAGATAAGGTAATAAATCTATCTATAGGAAATCCAATAGATCCACCAAATGGATCTATAATAAATAATTTAAATAAGTATATTCAAGATGAAAATGTACATGGATATGGATTTTCAGATAAAGATACTGAAAAAGATGTTAAAAAAGCAATATCTAGATACTATAAGAGAAGATTTAATGTGGAATTACAAGAAGAAAATCAAGTTGCACTTTTAAATGGAACTAAGGAAGGAATTTATTATCTACTATCAGCTATGTTAGATGAAGGAGATAAGGTTTTAATTCCATCACCATCATATAGTGTGTATATGAACATTGTACATTTAATAGGAGGACAAACTATATATTTTCCATGCGATAGAGTAAATTTTATTCCAGACCTAGATTCAATAAAAGAACAAGAGTTAATTGATGCAAAGGTAATGGTACTATGCTCTCCAGGAAATCCTACAACTAAAATATTGCCTAAAAGTTTCTTAGAAAAAGCTATAAAACTAGCTAAAAAGTATGATTTTAAAATAATCCATGATGTAGCATATGGAGAACTTTGTTACGAAGACAATGATGTAACTAGTATACTATCCCTACCTAATAGTAGCGATGTTTGTATAGAGTTATATAGTTTAAGTAAATCTTGTAATGTAGCTGGATGGCGTATAGGGTTTGCATTAGGATGCAAAGAAGTGATAGAAAATGCAAAAACTTTAAAATATAATGTAGACTTTGGAACATTTATACCTTTTCAAAAAGCTACAATAGATATGCTTGATAATATGGAGACATATTCTAAGTATCAAGCCGAAACTTATAAAAAAAGAATAGATTACTTTGTAAGCGAACTAAATAGAATTGGGTGGAGTGCTAAAGCACCAGAAGGCTCATTTTTCCTTTGGGTAAAGATACCAGATGAATATAAACATATGAAAGATACAGAGTTTATAAGTTATGTATTAGAAAAAACAGATGTGCTTATGTTACCTGGAAGTGGATTTGGTTATGGAGGAAAGGGTTATGTAAGAATAGCCTTAGTGGAAAAATTAGACGTTTTAAAAGAAGCCATAAGAGGACTAGAAAAATTGCAACTTAAACAACAAAAGGGTATATGCGCTTCATAAATTTATGATTGATAAGTAACTTTATTTAATTTCAATTAATAAGATATATAAGAATATATCTAAAATAGCTGATTCTTTAATTTCAAGAATCAGCTATTTTAGATTAAAATTTAGGCTAAAATAAAAAGGAGATTTACATGGATAAGACACAAGAATTATTAGCAAATGAGCCAATTAGCAAATTACTTGTTAGGTACTCTATCCCAGCTATAATTGGGATGCTTGTCAATGCATTATATAATGTTGTAGATAGAATGTTTATCGGAAATATACCTAATGTTGGGAAATTGGCTACGGCTGGAATAGGAGTTACAATGCCTATAACTACAATACTAATAGCTTTTGGTATGTTGGTTGGAATAGGTGCAATTACTAATATATCTATAAAATTAGGAGAAGGTAAAATAGAGGAAGCTGATAGAGTACTTGGAAATTCAATAACCTTATCTATAATTATAGGAATAGTTTTAACATTTATAGGGATTATATTTGGAGAGAAGATATTAATATTGTTTGGAGCTAGTGAACAATCCTTACCATATGCACAACCATTTGTTAATATAATTCTTTTAGGAGCTGTATTTAATATATCTGCATTTACTTTAAATAGTACAATAAGAGGAGATGGAAATCCTAAATTAGCAGCAATAATAATGTCTGTTGGGTGTATACTCAATATATTTTTAGATTATATATTCATATTTAAATTTAACATGGGGATAGAAGGAGCTGCTATTGCTACTGTTATAGCTCAGGTTATTACTGCTATTTGGGGAATTATGTATTATATAAAAGGTAAATCAAACTTAAAATTAAAAAGAGAATATTTAAAATTAGATTTAAAGACTGTAGAAATGATATGTGTGATAGGTATGGCAGCATTTTCTATGCAAATCGCTGCAAGTATAGTTCAAATAGTTTGTAACAATGCACTAAAGTTATATGGAGGAGATTTAGCTATAGGGGCTATGTCTACTATAACTTCAATCATGCTTGTATTTTTTATGCCCGTCTTTGGAATTAGCCAAGGATCTCAACCAATTATAGGTTTTAACTATGGGAAAAAGCAATATGATAGAGTAAAAAAGACCTTCAATATATCATTAGTATATGGAATAGTTATATTAACGGTAGGCTGGGTAGTAATAAATATATGGCCAAGTATATTAGTTAAAGCATTTAATAGTGATAAAGATTTAGTTTCAGTAACTATAAATGGACTGAAAAAGTATTCATTAATGATGCCATTGGTACCTATATCTATACTAGGGTCAAATTATATACAATCTGTAGGTAAAGCTAAAAAAGCAATAATTTTAGGTCTACTTAGACAAGTGATAATACTAATTCCTGTGACTATAATATTATCTAAATTAATTGGATTAGATGGAGTTTGGTATGCTCAACCAGTATCGGATTTTATTGCTATAGTTATAACATGGATAATTGTTGTCAAAGAAATGAGATCATATAAAGTTTACAATAAAGATTTACAATCAAAGTTTGAAGTTGAAGCATATAAGTTGCATAAATAGATCTTTATAAAATAAAAGTAGGTACAGTATTTTACTGTACCTACTTTTATTTAGCAAACAATTATATTACTAAATATATTTGTAGATATAAATAAAAAAATGAAAATGATAGTTATTTTCATTTACAAAATAATTTTTCCATGATATAATAAATTTAGAAAGAGAAATCACTGAGTTTCTCTCGACATTTAGAGTGTACCTGAATCCTAAAACTTTTCAGCACGCAAACTTAAAGTATTAAGGATTTAAATTGCCAAATAATTACACTAATCTAAATAATTTACACTTAACTTAATCCTAAAATATTGAAAAACTTATTCGAAAAAGTCACGATTTTACTCGTGGCTTTTTTTATTGATAATGAAAGTCATTTACTTTTACAAAAAAATATGATATATTATATTCAGGCTTAAAGTTATCGCGGCAAATTTCTGATTTTATAGGAGATGATAATTATGGCAAAAATGATGGGACCTAGATTTAAACAATGTAGAAGACTAGGATTAAATGTATGTGGACATCCAAAAGCGATGGACAGAGCAACTAGAGGTACGTCTAGAGCAGACAAAAAACTTTCACCTTATGGTATGCAATTATTAGAAAAACAAAGATTAAAAGCTTACTATGGAGTATTAGAAAAACAATTTTCTAACTATGTGAAAAAAGCTATGAAGTCTGGTGAAGCAACAGGTACAGCTTTGGTTCAGCTACTAGAGTGTAGACTTGATAATTTAGTTTATAGATTAGGTTTAGCAAGTTCTATAAGACAAGCTCGTCAAATGGTTGTTCATGGACATATATTAGTAGATGGGAAAAAAGTAGATAGACCTTCTTATGGAGTTTCAGTAGGAGAAGTTATATCGTTAAGAGAAAAATCTCAGAAAAATACTATGTTTAAAGATAGTTTTCAACAAAATGCTAATAGCCAATATTCTTACTTAAGTAAGAATTTAGAAAACTTCTCAGGAACTCTTACAAAAGTACCTGAAAGAATGGAAGTTCCAATAGAAATAAATGATATTCTAGTTGTAGAATATTACTCTAAGCTTAAATAAAAAATAAGGTTTTTAGGCTAAAATAATTCAAAAGTGTAGGCAAATTAATGCCTACACTTTTTTATTTTTAAAATTAAACAAAAAATCTGATATAATATCCAATTGAAATATTATTAAAATGGGTGAATTTTCCTTTTTACGACAAAATAAGACGTTAGGTGTCCTAAATTAAGATTATTATTAAATATCATAATAGTGATTTTATGCACTTAAACGTTTAATCTAGATATTTAGGGGTTATATAAATTGTTTGTGGATGATAATTTGAGAATGTTGGAGAATCGGACAAAAGATGTGCAAAGATTAAGGTGTTATATATGGTTAAGTTTAGAAATCGATTAGATTAAATAAATTAATTTTGGATAACAATGTGGGACAACAGATATAAAAATAAATCTTAATTAACCTTAAAGAAATACTTCAACAATACCATTTAATTTAAGAAAAAGGTAATTTGGAAAATTATATTAATTTGGTAATTATAAGTCATTTAGATTTTAGAAGAATATCATAGGCTTAAATACAGGTATTAACTTTAATTTTAAGTTATATAAATGGTAACTAATAAAAAATAATTGATAAAGTAACACTTAAAAATAAGAAGGAGAACATTGTATGAGGTTAATAGAATTATTTTTTTTGCTATTAAAAAGTGATCGACTATCAACACGAGAAATTGCACAACACTTTAATGTATCTGTAAAAACTATTCAAAGGGATTTAGACAAACTTACAGTATTAGGAATTCCAGTAATTATTCATCGAGGCATAAATGGTGGAGTTGAAATAGAAAAAACATATAGTTTAAAAAAAGGTGTACTTAACAATAATGAATTCAATTTTGCTATGTTAGCTTTATATATAGGAAATCATCTAGTTAAAAATGATATATTTGAAAACTTAATAAAAAAGATTTTGTTAGTAAGTGGGGAAAAAGCTAAATCTGAAATTAAAGATTTTGAAAAATACATAGTATTAGATATTACTGATAAAAAACTAGACTTAGAAAGTAATCTTCATAGCGAAATTATATATTGTATAAAGTATAAAAAGGTTATAGAAGTGTATATTGACTCAAATGTTTATATGGTAAATCCAATTAAGTATGTATTAAAAGATAATGGATTACATTTATATGCCAAACTAGATGATAGATTTATACTTATACCAATAAATAAGATAAAAACTATAAATGTAAAAGATCAGGTATTTAATGAAGAGTTTACAGATTATATTAATAATAAAGCAAATATAGAAATACTATGAAATTATTGGGGAGAAAATTATGGATAAGTGGATTTATGATTTGGACAAAGTGAATGTTCCTATATGGGTAAAATATAAAGATGAAATACTTTTTTTTAATAGTAGTTTTAAGATAACTTTTGACTTAGATTCTGATTTTATAAAAAATATAGGTAGTAATATAGAATTAAATTGGGTATTAAGGTTAATAGAAAGTACAAGTGTAGGATATTATGGACCTATAAGTTTATTTGGAATAAATTACAATAAGTTATTAATTCCAATTACTGATGATTTTGTTATTGGAATTTTAATTCCTACAATAGATATTGAGAAATGTAAAAACGCATCATGTATGTTCAATTTACTTATTGATAGCATTCCAGAAATTATCTTTTGTAAAGATAAAAACCTTAAATATACAATAATCAATGAAGAATGTAAAAAATTTTACTTTGAAAGAGGAATATATGAAGTTATAGGAAAAAATGATCTAGAATTTAATTTAGATAAAGGTTTTATAAACGCTTGTAATAAAACTGACAAATTAGTTATTAATGAAAGAAAATCTTTTTATATAGAAGAAAAGGTACCTATACCTAAAAGTGATAATTTTGCAATTTACCAAACTATAAAAACTCCGATAATAGACAAACAAGGGAATATACATGGTCTTATAGGATCAGTAAGAGATATAACAAAAAGTAAACTTATTGAAGAAAGATTAAGAGATTTAAGTTATAAAGATATACTTACAGGATTATACAATAGAACTTATTTCGAAGAGAAGATATCTGAAATAAAAAAGAATGATAACTTTAGTATAGGAGTTGTAATAGGTGATATAGATGGACTTAAAAAAGTAAATGACACTTTTGGGCATATAGAAGGAGACAATTTTATAAAGTCAATTGCAAATATATTAAAAGAAACTTGTGGAGATAAAGGAATTGTATTTAGATGGGGAGGAGATGAATTTATATCATTACTTATTGATGGAGATGAAGATGATTGTAAAAAATATGTAGATGAAGTTAACTTAGTTTGTAAAAATAGATATTATAAAAATTTAAAAGTAAGCATATCTCAAGGATATTCTATATTTAATGAAAAAAGTAATATAGATAAGGTATTAAGGGAAGCAGATTTTATGTTATATAAAGACAAGAAGGAGCCGGCTAAATAAAAATTTAGGCGGTTTTGTTTTATTAGATTTTTTAGAATATGAAGTCATAGGGGAGATACTGATGGAAAATTTAGATGAAGTTATAAAAGAATTGCAGTATATATTAGGCGAACTATATTATAAGCATGGAATAGAAAAAGAAGTAGTATTACTTAGTCAATTATTGGATAAATTAATTTACTTAAAAATGAAAAAAATATAATTAAGATATAATAACTACAAAAAAATACAATATTCTACAAAAATAAAATGAAAAAGTGATTTTTATAAAATATAAATGTTATAATTTATTATAAAGAAAAAGCAATTATCATCAGGAGGTAGAAATATGGCATTAAAATCAAGAAAAATTGCAATCATAGGAACAGGATTAGTTGGTTCGAGTTGTGGATTTGCGTTAGTTAACCAATGTGTTTGTGATGAATTACTAATGATTGATATAAATGAAGAAAAAGCTAAAGGAGAAGCTTGGGATTTAGTACATGGTGTGGAATATATGTCTCAAAGAACAAAAGTAAGACAAGCTAAATTTGAAGATTGTAAAGATGTAGATATTATAATCTTTACAGCTGGAGCAGCTCCAAAGCCAGGACAAACTAGATTAGATACACTAGGTGTGAGTGCAGCTATATGTGATTCAGTAGTAAAGGAAGTTATGAAATCTGGATTTAATGGAATATTCGTAATAGCTTCAAATCCAGTAGATATAATAGCATATCATATATGGAAATTATCAGGACTACCTAAAAATAAAGTAATAGGAACAGGTACAACTATTGATTCTGCAAGATTAAAGAATTTCTTATCACAACATTTAGATGGAATTGATCCAAGATCTATACATGCATACTCTATGGGTGAACATGGAGATTCACAAATGGTACCTTGGTCAAATGTAAATGTAGCAGGTAAATCTCTATTAAAAATATTAGATGAAAATGAAAAGCTTAAGTCAGAGATGGATTTAGATGAATTAGTAGAAAAAACTGCAAAAGCAGGTTGGGAAGTTTACAATAGAAAAGGTACTACTTATTATGGTATTGCAGCTGCTGTCGTAGGTATAATAAAATCTATATTTAGTGACGAGAAGAAAATACTTCCAGTTTCATCTTTGCTTGAAGGAGAATATGGAGAGACTAATATATATACAGGAGTTCCAACTATAATAGGTAAAGATGGAGCAGAAAAAGTTTTTGAAATTGATATGACAGATGAAGAAGAAGCTAAATTTAAAAAATCAAATGATGTTTTAAGAGAATTTGCAAAAACTATAGGATATTAATATTTAAAATAAAAAAACACATTGAAAGATTTTCTTTCAATGTGTTTTTTTATTTTAATACAAACTTTTCTATAGCCTTAGCAACTCCTGAATCTGTATTTGGTGCTGTTATATACTGAGCTGATTTTTTTACTTTATCAATTGCATTTCCCATAGCAACTCCAATTCCTGCATATTCAATCATTGATAAGTCATTTTCGCTATCACCTATACACATAATTTCATCTCTTTTTAAATTGAAATATTTAGCAAGCTGGGATACGGCTTCTCCTTTAGAACTTCCTTTTTTCATAATCTCAAAATTATCATCCCAAGAAGATACTATTTCAAGTTCGGGATTCAATTTTTTTAACTCATTTTTAGCTTGTATTAATTTTTCTATATTATGTTTTTCTAAACAAACACCTTTTAAAAGTTCATTTGGATACATATTAAAAGCTTCATCTATACTATTTATAACTTTAAATTTAATCTTTTCATCATCTTTTAGACGGTTATTTAGAACTTTATAAATATGATCCTCTGGCAGTTCATCGGTTGATACAATTCCAAAGTTCGCAGTTAAATAAGAAAACAATCCATATTTTTTTGATGTACTTAGAAAATCTTTAACTTCATTAGGTGTTAAAGGATTGTTATAAATAACCTCACCATTACTTCCACCAATAAAAGCTCCATTAGATGCTATTATTGGTGTCTTTAACCCAATATCATCTGAGTATAATTTAGCACAGTTATAAACTCTTCCAGTAGTTATAGCAACATGAACCCCTTGGGAAACAGCCTTTTTAATAGCAGATTTATTTTCTTCAGATATATTTTGTTGGTCCATTAAAAGTGTACCATCCATATCTATACATATTAATTTTATAGCCATATTTTACGCCTTCTTTCAAATGATTTTAAACAAAATTTTCTTTAAATTTATTATAATACCTATAAAAAAATAAGTTAAATAGAAATAATACATGATTATAATAGGAAAATTTTATTATATATAATAAAGCGTATTATATAAATATATAATGTAATAATGTACAAGTATATGTAAATTTAGCAAATTTCTAAATATAAAGAAATAAACGTTTTCTGTTTTTCGTTTTTGAGCAAGGGTATATGTCCTTATGTACAGATGATTTACTGTACACAACTTTTAGGAGGTGCTTGAAATGAATAAGAATTTAGAGTCACAAAGGAATCAAACTATAGGGGTTGGACCTAGGAAGGTAAGAAAAGTAAGAGCGGCTAAAGTAGATAAAACAGCTATAAGTCCATATAATCGTTATTGTGATGGATACGGAATGCCAGGAGCTTATGGAAACGGATATGTTTCAGTTCTTACAGTTTCTGTTGGAACAGTAAAAAAAACAGACGATTTCCTATTAGATGGAATAGTTTCATATGATAGAGCGGAGATAAATGATGCATATGTTGGTCAAATAAACATGCTTACAGCTTCATCTTTTTGTGGGATAGCAGGACAAATATGGGGGTATGATTTAGCAACACATCTTAATATAGCAAATGAAGAAGAAAAACCATTATTTGATGTTGAACAATTTGATGGAACACCACTTCATGTATATGATGCAAAACCTTTATTAGAAGCAGGCATTGAATTATTTGGTACAGAAAAAAATAGACGTTTCCCAACAGTACCAGGAGCTCATGTAATATGTGCAAATAAAAGTGTTACATCTTATAGACCAAAAGAAAATAGACCTTTAACAGAAGGAGAAGCTTACGGAGTTTGGTCATTTATAGCAATTTCATTATCAAACGACAGAGATAATTGTGCGGATTTATTTATAGAGGATGCGGGACTTTGGACAAAAAATGATAGTGAAGAAGATTTAAGAAAATTCTTAGAAAAACATAGAAAAGCAGTTGCTTGGTCAGTTAAAGAGTGCGGTAGAGATTCACATGTAGTATTTGACAGAACTTATGTAGGATTTGCATATACAATAATGAAACCGGGTGAAATAGGAAATGCATTAACTTGTGCACCATATGTAACTTTAGCAAGAGATGCAGTGCCTGAAAGCGGATTCTCAAGTTTAAATCAATTAACACTTAATGATTGGCTAGATGAAATGGACTTTAAACCATTAACAGAATGTACTCAAAAATAATTATTTTTAAGTACATTTTGTTAAGAGTTTAAATAGCAAAATGCACTTAAAGCTAGTAATTTTCATAAAACTTAATGAAATTTAGGAGGGCTATTATGAGCGATAAAAGTAGCAGTAGTAAAGCGAAAGATAATAGCACTAAAAAGCTTGGTGTAGTTGCTCTAGCAGGCGTAGTAATAAGTGCTATGCTAGGTGGTGGGGTTTATAATCTACCACAAAATATGGCTCAACATGCATCTGCCGGTGCAATATTAATTGCATGGATAATAACTGGTTTTGGTATGTGGTTTATTGCAAATACATTTAGAGTGCTTGCAGCAGCCAGACCAGATGTAACAACTGGTATATATGCTTATGGAGAGTTAGGATTTGGTAAATTTACAGGGTTTCTAATGGCGTGGGGGTACTGGATATGTAACTCTTTTGCTAATGTAGGGTATGCAGTACTATTAATGGATTCACTTAACTATTTCTTCCCATCATATTTTACAGGAGGGAATAACTGGTTATCTATTGTTTGTGGATCGATTGTACTATGGATTATTTATTTTGCAGTTTTATCAGGAGTTAAACAAGCTGCATTTTTAAATGTAATAGGAACAATTGGTAAATTAGTTCCACTGGCTATATTTATATTAGTATTAGCTATATCATTTAAAGTTTCACTTTTCTTTACAGACTTCTGGGGATTAAAAACAGTTGTATCAGTACATGATAGTGCTCTAGGTGGATTATTGCCTCAGGTTAAGAGTACTATGCTTGTAACCTTATGGGTATTTACAGGTATAGAAGGGGCAGTTGTTGTATCTGGTAGAGCTAAGTCACAAAAAGATGTTGGTAAAGCCACATTTTTAGGGTTCTTAATTTGTCTTTTATTATATACAGCACTTTCATTATTACCACTTGGTGTAGTTCCTCAAGGAACTGTATCAAAAATGGCGCCTCCATCAACTGCTGCAGTTTTAATGACTGTAATGGGTAAATGGGGTAGCATAATAATGAATATAGGTGTAATTATAGCAATTTTAAGTTCTTGGCTTATATGGACAGTTATGTTGTCAGAACTACCATACGCAGCAGCTAAAGGAGGAACATTCCCTAAAGTATTTACAAAAGAAAATAAAAATGAAGCACCATCATTTTCATTGCTTGCATCAACCATTGTAATGCAAATAATATTAATATGTGTTCACTTTACAGGAAATGCTTGGAATATGATGTTAAGTATAACAAGTGTTATGGCACTACCTTGTTATATTGCTTCAACTTTATATCTATATAAAATATCTTCAAAAGATGATACTTATCCTAAAAAAATATTTGCAAGTCGTACTTATGCATATGTAACTGCTATAATTGGTACTATCTATGGATTGTGGTTATTATACGCAGCAGGACTTGAATATTTATTAATATCACTTGTTATTTATGCGATAGGTATCCCGGTATTTAAAAAAGCAAGAAGAGAAACAGAACCAAATAAACCTGAATTTACTAAGATAGAAAGATATGTTGCTATAGGGCTAATAGTGCTTGGAATAGTAGGTTTAATATATTTATTTAAATTTATGTAATTTAAATAAAATAAAAAATAGGGATTAGATTAATCTAATCCCTATTTTTTATTTACGAAAAATTAACAGTTATTCAAGGTGATTCTATTTAATATTATTTATTATATTTAAATACTGAAAAATTTTAAGAATTTTATTGAAAATACATTTTAATATGAAGGTAAATAGACTAAAAATGAGTCAAATTACTAAATACACTTTAAAATGAGAAAATATTTTATATAGAAAAATTTGTACAAATACAGTAAGGATTAAATGGAGATTTAAATACTATCCTTTTAACCTTTTAAGCAATTATCTAATTATATCTAAAGCAAGTTCTCCGATTATTACCCCTAAAGCAACAATTAATATTTCTTTAATCATATATATCACCTCATAAATTTAATATGAACTAATATGTCCTTAAAATAAAAAATATATACACAATAAAAAAGCATTACTATAAGTTTATAGTAATGCTTTTTTATTAATTGAGCTCTGATATTGAGTTTTCAATATTTTTAAAATCTTTTTTACAATCATCATTATATGTTAAATCAACATCATCTAAAGAAATTACTTTTGTTTTATGTTTTATTTTATATCCTATATATAAAGCAAAGAATAATGGAATTCCAATATAAGAAGCTATTAAACTATGCCAGTCAACTCCATGTTCAGTTATGCAAGAATAACCTTGACCAAGTATAATAACAAAGCACATTAGAAGTGCTAATATTGGACCAAATGGATACCATTTAGCTTTAAACTTTAATTCAGATAAACTATGACCTTGATGAATATATGCTTTTCTAAATCTATAATGGCAAATTGCTATGCCTACCCATGCTATAAATCCTGCAAGACCAGATGCAGCAACTAACCAAACATAAACAGTACTTTCTGCAAATACTCCAGTTAAGAAGCAAGCAGATGCAACGATAGTAGTTAAAATTAAAGCATTTACAGGAACACCTCTTTTGTTAGTTCTTGCAAATATTTTAGGAGCAAGACCTTCTGTAGCCATTGAATGAAGCATTCTTGTTGATGCATACATACCAGAGTTACCAGCTGATAAAACAGATGTCAATATAACAGCATTCATTAAAGATGCAGCCCCAGCGATACCTGCTTTTGCAAACACCATAGTAAATGGACTTTCAGAAACTCCAGCTTTAGTAAATGGTATTATAGCACCTAGAACAATTATAGTTCCAAGATAGAATATTAAAATTCTCCAAAATATTGATTTAATAGCTTTTGGAATAGTTTTTTCTGGGTGTTCACTTTCTCCAGCAGCAACTCCAATAAGTTCTGTACCTTGGAATGAGAAACCAGCAACTAAAAATATAGCAAATATAGATTTAATTCCACCGTGAAATGGGCCATCACCTATAAAGTAATTATGGAAACCTATATCATCAGAACCCATAATACCAAATATCATTAAAACCCCAATTACTAAAAATATTATAACCGTTACAACTTTAATTCCGGCAAACCAATACTCAGACTCGCCATAGGCTTTTGCAGATAAGAAGTTTAAACCTACTATTATAATTAAAAATAATATACTCCAATAAAATCCAGGAATACTAGGGAACCAGTATTTCATTATTAAAGAGCCAGCTACCATTTCTGCTGCTATTGTTATAGCCCAGTTGTACCAATAGTTCCAACCAAGAGCAAAACCTAAAGCTGGATCTATAAATTTCGTTGCATAAGAACTAAATGAACCTGATATAGGCATGAAAGTTGCCATTTCACCTAAACTAGTTATTAGGAAGTAAACCATAATACCAATTAGTCCATAAGCGACTAGTGCACCCCCTGGACCTGCTTGATGAAGAGTATCTCCCATAGCAAGAAATATACCTGTTCCTATCGAACCTCCTAAAGCAATCATATTTAAATGTCTTGCTTTTAACCCTCTTTTCAATTCGTGATTCTGTTCACTCATTTAAATTATCCTCCTCATGGTGTCAATTATAAATAAGTAACTAAGATAATAAAATTTTTAACAATAAAAAAATCATGAGACTATATCTCATGATTTTATACGAAAAATGTTATACTAAAAAGTATGAACGTACCGTACGTTTTCATTGAAAATAGCTCTCCACAAAAATGTGACAGTCTTATATATATTTTATATAAGCCCAGCAAATAGTATTAAAGCCATTAACTATTCACTTCGGCGAAAATTCCTTTCTTATTACTTCAACGAGCTTACCTCCATAATAGTACTCTTAAGTTTCGCGCCTCTATCTCAGTTATCTACTTGTTGTATTATATTATAAATAAAAATTTAAATAAGTCAATATTAAAATTTATAGTTCAAAAGTTAATTATTTTCAGATATTTAATAATAACTAAATTAAATGAATAGAATTAAGGTACTTTATCGGTCTAAAATATATAATTGAATTGTACATATTATGTTGATTTATATTAGGAATACTACCATTTAATAATTGATTAATTCAATCTAAGTGCTGTTGTTCTTTTTGAGCTAGTTGACTAAATAAATTTTTAAATTCAGAATCAGAAGCTTTTTGTAAATAATTATTATATTTTTACACATAAATCTTCATCACTTTTCTCACACTCAAGTAATAATCCTTCTTTAGTGGTCAAATTTAATATAAAATATGTAGTTTATTAATGAAATAGTCATCAGATATAAATAAAAATGTTTATTAATATAGCTTTTTTACTTCATATAAAACTATATATGTTAAAATTATTATGTAATTAATATTAGAAAACTACTTTTAAAGGAGCATAAAAGTGAGAAATGAAAACCTAAGCTTAAATAAGATAATAGATTTCAGCAAGTGGGATAATTTACAGGATTATTTATCATTGGTTACTAATATGGCAATAGTAGTTGTTGACTATAAAGGTAATCCACTAACAAAGCATAGCGGTTGCCATAAATTTTGTGAGATAGTAAGAGGTAATTCAAACTTAGCAAAGCACTGTAAAAAATGTGATTCAAGAGGTGGATTAGAAGCAGTTCGTTTAAATAAACCATATATATATTTATGTCATTATAATATTGTCGATGTAGCTATACCTATAATTATAAATGAACAGTATATTGGGGCAATTATGGCTGGGCAAGTAAAGCTATCTAATGCTAATGATTTTGATAATTTAGAGCAAATACTTAATATAGGCAATAGAGCAAATGAAGTTGAAGGATTGTCATATGAATTGAAAAAGTATTATGATGATTTACCTATATTATCATATGAGCAAGTAAGTGATATTTCAAATATGTTATTTTATCTAGCTAAGTATATAATAGAAGAAGCTTTAGATAAAAATTTAATTTTAGATATGTGTGAAAGAGTTGTAAGTGATGAAAGATCAAGAAGTAAAGAAGTTTTTGATGGATATGGCTTAAATAATATTAGAAATATACAAAAAGAAATGTCTAATGCAATTATAAATAGTTGTATAAGCGAAATAAATAACAAAGAAAGTAAGGAGTCCCTAGTAAGTAAGACTTTAAAACCAGCTATAGAATATATACATAATAATAAAAGTGAAAATTTATCTATGGAAAAGATGGCTCAGTTATGTCATGTTAGTACAAGTTATTTCAGTCGGCTATTTTCAAAAGAATTAGGAGAAAATTTTTCAACGTATATTTCAAAGCTTAAGATAAAGTGGGCCAAAAACCTTTTAAAAGAAACTGATATGCATATAAATGAAATAAGCGAAGAACTAGGATTTAGTGAAGCTGGATATTTTATAAAAATATTTAAAAAGTATGAGGGAGTAACACCATCTTTATATAGAAAACACTATAAAGATAAGACAAAATAGTAATTTTATGTTGTTAAAAAAATTACGAAAAGTAGATAATTTACAACTTTAGAATTTTACATCAAAAAATTACGGTTTAAAATCGTAATTTATTAACATCTAAATCCAATGTAATTTTGTGAAAACGATATTATAATAAGTGTAAACAAAAAATAATAGCGTTTGCAAAATTCAAAGGAGAGATTAAGATGAGAAAAGCATTTATATGTCCTACAAAATATGTACAAGGGCAAGATGAATTATTAAACTTAGGTTATTTTGTAAAAGTATTTGGAAATTCAGCGTTACTAATTGCTCATAAGGACGATATACAACGTGTTAAAGATAAATTAGATTCAACTTCAAAAAAATTTGATATAACTTTTGTAGAAAGTAATTTTAAAGGAGAATGTTCAAGAGAAGAAGTTGCTAGATTACAAGAATTAGCTAAGAATAATAAATGTTCATGTACTATAGGACTTGGTGGAGGAAAAGCAATAGATACTGCTAAGTGTGTTGCACAAGGTGATAATTTAATAATAGTACCGACAATAGCTGCAACAGATGCACCAACAAGTCATTCAGCAGTATTATATACTCCAGAAGGTGAGTTTGATGATTATGCATATTTCAAACAAAGTCCAAGTGTAGTTTTAGTTGATACAACTGTTATAGCTAAAGCACCTACTAGATTTTTAGTTTCAGGTATGGGAGATGCACTTTCAACATATTTTGAAGCTAGAGCTACATCAAGTTCATTTACAAAAGTAAATGCAGGATTACCTTGCGGAGTTAGAGAAGAAATGTGTGAACCGGCTATAGGAACTAATGCATCGTTAGCACTAGCTAAATTATGTTATGAAAATCTATTAAAAGATGGAGTAAAGGCTAAACAATCATGTGAATGTAATGTAGTTACTCAAGCATTAGAAAATATAATAGAAACAAATATACTTTTATCTGGATTAGGATTTGAAAGTGGAGGACTTGCAGCAGCACATGCAATACATGATGGATTAACTATGCTAGAGGGAACACATAAATACTTCCACGGAGAAAAAGTTGCATTTGGGACAATAGCTCAGCTAGTTTTAGAAAATGCACCTACAGAAGAGCTAAATCAAGTACTAGATTTTTGCTTAGAAATAGGATTACCAGTGTGTTTAGAAGATATAGGGGTAGATAGTATAACAGAAGAAGAAGCTTTAGCGGTTGCACAAAAAGCTTGTATACCAGAAGAATCAATTTATTCTATGCCATTCCCTATAGAAATTGAATCTGTAGCTGCATGTATAATAACAGCTGATAAAATAGGAAGAGAATATAAAAACAACAGAGGTATGTAACTATGAAAAAGATAATAAATAAACCAGAAAATGTAGTTATGGAAATGTGTAATGGTATAGCTATGGCACATCCAGAACTTGAATTTATAAAAAAATATAAGATAATAAAGAGAAAAAATATAGATAAAAACAAAGTAAGTCTAATAAGTGGTGGTGGAAGTGGACATGAGCCAGCTCATGCAGGATTTGTAGGAAAAGGTATGTTAGATGCTGCTGTTTGTGGAGATGTATTTGCTTCACCATCTCAAATACAAGTATATCAATCTATAAAGTCTACTGCTAGTGATAAAGGAACTTTGCTTATAATAAAAAATTATAGCGGAGATATGATGAACTTTAAAAATGCAGCTTATCTAGCTAGTGAAGATGGAATAAAAGTAGATTATGTAAGAGTAGAAGATGATATAGCTGTTGAAGATAGTTTATATACAGTAGGTAGACGTGGTGTGGCAGGAACTGTATTTGTTCACAAAATTGCTGGGGCAGCGGCAGAACTTGGAAAATCTTTAGAAGATGTAAAATCAATAGCACAAAAAGCGGCAGATAATGTTAGAAGTTTAGGTTTTGCACTTACATCATGTACGGTACCTGCAAAAGGAACTCCTACTTTTGAACTAGGAGAAGATGAGATTGAATTTGGAGTAGGAATACATGGTGAACCGGGAATAAGAAGAGAAAAAATGGCATCAGCAGATGACCTAGCAAAAAAAATGGTTGATGCTATTTTAAAAGATATGAATATAGTTGGAAATAATGAAGAAGTTGCAATACTTATAAATGGATTTGGGGGAACTCCTCTACAAGAACTATATCTATTAAATAACTCTGTATATCGTGAATTAAGTAAGAAGAATATAAAAATTAATAGAGCTTTCGTTGGAAATTATATGACTAGTATAGATATGGAAGGAGCATCTATATCTATACTAAAATTAGATGATGAATTAAAAAATTTATTATCTCAAGTTAGTGACACTCCAGCGTTTAAAGTATCTGGACCTGTAGAAAGCGTTGAGTATGTTGATATATATGAAGATAATAAATGCACTGAAAATGCTACTTTTGAAGTTGAAACTAATATTGATTTTTCTAAAATTGAAAATAATATATTAACATTAGACAATATGATTTATATAGTAGATAAGATGAGTGAAGTAATAATAAAAAATGAAGTTCCATTTTGTGAATTAGATGCACATGCTGGAGATGGAGATTTCGGTATGAGTGTGGCAAAAGGATTTAAACAATTAAAAAGGGAATGGAAAGAAATAACTTCAAATGAGAAATTAAGTATAGGAGAATTCTTAAATGATTGTTCTATGATAATTATGGAACATTGTGGAGGAGCTTCAGGACCTATATGGGGATCTGCATTTAGATCAGCAGGAAAAAGTATTGGGAATAAAAAAGAAATCAATGTTAAAGATTTTGCTGATATGATGAAAGCGTCAGTTAAAGGAATTCAATCTACAGGAGAAAGATCTTTTGGAAGAGGAGCAGTAGTAGGAGATAAAACATTAGTAGATGCTTTAGTTCCATGTGCAAATTCATGGGAAACTTCAGCTAAGAATAATGATAGCTTTAAAGAAGCTTTTGTAAAAGGTGCAAAAGAAGCTGTAAAAGGAGCTAAATCAACAGAACATATAGTTGCAAGAATGGGACGTGCAGGAACAGTTGGAGAAAGAAGTTTAGGATATCCAGATGCTGGAGCATATGGTATAGGAGTAATTTTTACTGAAATTGCTAATTGTATAAAATAATAAATTAATATAAATCAATAAAAAAGCTTAATCTATTCAAGATTAAGCTTTTTTATTGATTTATATTAATAGAATAATTTAAAATATATTATCTATTACTTTAAAATTAAATCGCTAGTGGTTATATCTATTATTTATAATATAAAATAAGTAATAGATAATAAAAAGTAAATAAAAAAATAATAAGTCTATAACGTAGGTTACATATTTTAAAAAAAATATTGGTTATAATATATTTAGAATAAACATGAAAGGGAAATTTTATATGAGTAATTATGGGAACTTGCAAAAAATTAAAGATGGAAAAAGAACTTACGCAATAACACCACATATACCTGGTGGATTTGTATTACCTGATACACTTATAAAAATAGCTGATGTTGCTAAAAAGTATAATGGAGTATTAAAATTAACATCAGGACAAAGAATTCTTATAACTAACTTAAAGCAAGAAGACCTAGAAGATATATGGAAAGACTTAGACATGGAACCGGCTGTTAAAAATCAAAACTCTGTAAAAAATGTTGAGATATGCCCAGCAAATTTTTGTAAGCGTTCTAAATACCCAACAATAGGTATTGGTATGAAGATAAGTAAAAATTTTCATGGAATGATATTACCAAATAGAACTAAAATAGGGGTAGCAGGATGTAGAAATGCATGTACTAGTGTATACTCAAAGGATGTAGGAGTATTAGTTGATATAGATGGTAAGTTTTTCATAACGGTCGGAGGAAGTGCAGGATTTTATCCAAGGACCGCAGACATAGTAACAAAAAATCTAACAGAGGAAGAAGCTTATAATTTAGTAAAAGTCATACTAGAATATTACAATGAATATGGACAAATGGGAGAAAAGCTTGGAGATTTTGTAGATAGAGTAACAATAGAAAAATTTAGAAAAGATGTATTAAAAATAGCTAATTTAAAGGAGTGTATATAATATGATAACTAAAGATACTATAATAGCGGATATAATAAAAATGAGACCAGATGCGGCAGAAATTCTTATGAGTTATGGAATGGGTTGTATAGGATGCCCATCAGCTCAGATGGAGAGATTAGAGCAAGCTTGTGAAATACATGGTTTAGATTTAGAAGAAGTTTTAAACAAATTAAATAATTAAAAAAATATCCACCTAATTAGGTGGATATTTTTTTATGCCATTATATTTAAAATCTATATATTTAAATAATAATTAAAAAGTATTTTCACTTTCTTCAGATTTTTTTATAAGTTTTATAAAATGAATATATACATATGTAATTATAAAATTAATAGCTTTTTCTTATAATTTAAAAAATTTATTAATTATATAAATTATTTATATCAAAATAATTTGTTTTAAATTATTTATACCAAAAACATAAAAATATAAACTTAAAGGCTAAAATTCTTATGAAAAATTAATAAAAACACTATATTTAAGTTTAAAAGAAAATATAATTAAACCAACTGTTATAATATCTGTAAAATGAGAAATTTTAGAATTTTACAAAGTTTACCATATGTGTTTTAAGCTAAATTTAGCGGGTATCTAATTAATACAGACACAAGTAATACCAACGCTCTAGGGATAGAAGCGAGTATGAAAAAAATTAAATATATTAGGAGATGATTAAGATGAAAGATGCACAAGCATCCAAAAAACATTCACTTACATTGTTTGCGTTCTTTGCAATGACCGCATCAATGGTTATGACTGTTTACGAATATCCTACATTCGCAACATCAGGTTTCCATTTAGTATTCTTCCTTTTACTTGGAGGTATATTATGGTTCTTACCAGTTGCTCTATGTGCAGCAGAAATGGCAACAGTTGAAGGCTGGCAAGAAGGTGGTATATTTGCTTGGGTTGGAAATACATTAGGAGAAAAATTTGGATTTGCAGCAATATTCTTTCAATGGTTTCAAATAACAGTTGGATTTGTAACAATGATTTATTTTATTTTAGGTTGTGTTTCATACATATTTAACTGGAATGCATTAAATAATGTTCCATTTATCAAGTTTATTGGTGTATTGGTGATTTTCTGGTTGTTAACATTTTCACAATTAGGTGGTACTAAAAATACAGCCAAAATAGCAAAAGCTGGATTTATATTTGGGATATTAATACCAGCAATAATATTATTTGCTTTGTCAATAACTTATATACTTCAAGGAAATCCAGTAGATGTAAAAATAGGAGCAAAATACTTTGTACCAGATTTCTCTAAAATCGATACATTAGTTGTATTTGTTTCATTTATACTTGCTTATATGGGTGTTGAGGCATCAGCTTCTCACGTAAATGAATTACAAGATGCTGAGAAAAACTATCCATTAGCTATGATTATATTAGTTGTTCTTGCTATAGTACTAAATACTGTAGGTGGATTAACAGTTGCAGCTGTAGTTCCACAAAGCCAATTAAGTTTAAGTGCAGGTGTTGTGGAAACATTTAAAGCTTTAGTATTACATTTTGCACCTCATAGTACATGGATTGTAAAATTAATTGCCATATTATTAGCATTAGGAGTAATGGGGGAAGTTAGTGCATGGGTTGTAGGACCTTCAAGAGGTATGTATGCAGCAGCTCAAAAAGGTATACTTCCTAAAGAATTAACAAAAACTAATGAACACAACGTACCTATTAACTTAGTTTTCGTACAAGGTATAATAGTTACAATATGGGCAGCAGTACTTACTTTCGGTGGTGGAGGAAATAACGTATCATTCCTTACAGCTATATCATTAACAGTTGTAATATATTTAGTTGGATACTTATTATTCTTCATAGGATATTTTGTATTAGTGCTTAAAAAAAGTAATTTAAAACGTGCTTATCATGTTCCAGGGGGTAAAACATTTAAATTAATAGTAGCAGCATGTGGTTTCATTACATCAGTGTTTGCTTTATGTATTTCATTTGTACCACCAGCTCAATTAACAGGAAAAAGTGCTCATGAATACTTAACTATATTAATAATAAGTTTCATTATTACAGTTTTAATACCATTTGTAATATATGCGATTACATCTAAAAAAAGAGATGCAAAAACAACAAAAGTAGGAAAATAAGTTTTAGAATAGATTAAACAATAATAAGGAGGTTTTTAAAATGTTATTTGGTAGAAAAAATAAATTAGGAGATAGTTATGAGACACCAATATTTGGGACAACAGAATCTGGCTCTAGCATACCTAAAGAAGAACTAGGGAAAGATTCTATTGCTCCAAACATAGCATATAGATTAATAAAAGATGAATTGATGAATGAAGGCAATGCAAGACTTAACCTATGTACATTCTGTCAAACATATATGGAAGATGAAGCAACAAAACTTATGGCAGAAACATTAGAGAAAAATGCAATAGATAAATCAGAATATCCACAAACAACAGAAATGGAAAACAGATGTGTAAATATGATAGCAAACTTATGGCATGCGCCAGAAGATATGAACTACATAGGAACATCAACAGTTGGATCATCAGAAGCATGTATGCTTGGTGGTATGGCAATGAAGTTTAGATGGAGAAATAGAGCTAAGAAATTAGGAATGGATGTTACAAGTAAGAAACCAAACTTAGTAGTATCATCAGGATATCAAGTTTGTTGGGAAAAATTCTGTGTATACTGGGATATAGAGATGCGTTTAGTACCAATGGATGAAGAACATATGAGTTTAAATATAGATAAAGTATTAGACTATGTAGATGATTATACAATAGGGGTTGTAGCATTACAAGGTATAACATATACAGGAAAATTTGATGATATAAAAGCATTAGATGCATTACTAGAAGAATATAACAAAACAGCTAAAATAAGTGTACCAATTCACGTTGACGGTGCATCAGGAGGATTATTTACTCCATTTATAGATCCAGATATGGAATGGGACTTTAGATTAAAAAATGTAGTATCAATAAGTACATCAGGACATAAATATGGATTAGTTTACCCAGGTATAGGATGGGTAATATGGAAAGATGAAGAGTACTTACCAAAAGAATTAATATTTGAAGTAAGCTACTTAGGAGGAACAATGCCAACAATGGCGATAAACTTCTCAAGATCAGCAAGTCAAGTTATAGGACAATATTATAACTTCTTACGTCTTGGATTTGAAGGATACAGACAAATACATCAACGTACAAAAGAAGTTGCAATGTATTTATCAGATGAAATAGAAAAAACAGGATTATTTAAAATATATAATAATGGTGAAAACTTACCAATAGTATGTTATAGATTAGTAGATAACGCTAACGTAGAATGGACATTATATGATTTAGCAGATAGATTAGCAATGAAAGGATGGCAAATACCTGCATATCCATTACCAATAAACTTAGAAAATACTATTATACAACGTATAGTATGTAGAGCAGACTTAAGCCATGACATGGCTGAACTATTTATAAGAGACTTAAAAGCAGCTATAAAAGACTTAAATAACGCAAATGTAATAGTACATGGTAAAGAAACAGAAAATAAAACATACGGTTTTACTCACTAAAACAAGATTGAATGTTTAAAAAGCAACTGGTGCTATAGTATTTGTACCAGTTGCTTTTTTAATATATAGGATTAATAAATTAAAGGATATTTATTAAATTTTGGAGGTAATAGAAATGAATTATTATATTAGTGTTCTTTTTAGAGCAATACCATTACTTATGGGTGCCATATGTTTAGGGTATGGATTTTATGTTAAGGATTTAGGACAAGCTATGGGATCAGATTTTGTAGTTGCAGGACATGTATTAATATTTTTAACAGCTATATGTATAGCTTTATTTACAACTGCTGCAACTATAATAAGACAACTTATAAATAAGTATAATAATTTTTATAAGTGGGCATTACCTACTTTAGGTTATTTATCTGGAATATTTACAATAGTTTCAGGTATTGTTTTATGGCAAATAGGAATATCTAACCCACCTTATTTTGTATCTGGAAATGTTGTATTTGGATTAGGGTTAATAACATGCTGTGTATCTACTGTAGCAACAGCATCAACAAAGTTTATGCTAATTCCTAAAAATAGTAGTAGCTTAAAAGAAGGAGAAAAACAAGAAGAAGCATTTAAAGAATCAACAGTAAAAACATTAATAGCTGTACCTATAATATGTACCTTAATTGGATTTATTAGAGGGGTATATTTACTATTTTCATCTACAACAAATGACCATTTCGTAGCGGGACATGTGCTTGTTGGAATATCATTAGTTTGTGCTAGTTTAATAATGTTAGTAGTTAGTATAGTTAAACAAATACAAAATACTTTTACAGATAAAGAACGTTATAAATGGGCCATAGGCGTTGTAATATTAGGAACTATAGATGTTTTATGGGGAACTGCAATACTTATAATAGCTAAAAATCCAGCTTGGATAGCCCCAGGATATGTTTTAATTGGATTAGGTATTGTTTGCTATAGTATTTTAAGTAAAGTTTTAT
Organism: Paraclostridium sordellii; assembly: GCF_000953675.1. Taxonomy (NCBI): domain Bacteria; kingdom Bacillati; phylum Bacillota; class Clostridia; order Peptostreptococcales; family Peptostreptococcaceae; genus Paraclostridium; species Paraclostridium sordellii. Next base: position 375,335 of record NZ_LN679998.1, read on the forward strand.
TATTAGGCATGGTATGGAGAAAGTCTAATCCACTTTCAAAAAGGGTTCCATTAATACCTGTTTTTACAGCTCTTACATGCTTATTCATAGGTGCATTTTTATTTGAAGCAGAAATATTTAATATATCTTATTTTATACCAGCTCGTGTAATGATTGGATTAGGGGCTATATGTTTTACTTTATTCTCTATAGTTTCAATACTAGAAAGTGGAACATCAAAATCTAAATAAAATAATATAAAAAATGTTTAAATTTAATTTTAAGAGGTATATATAAAATATAATAGAAAACAAAGAAAAACTTAGTAAAACAAAGATAACAACCAAAAAATGATTGTATATGTATTCTAAATAGTAAAAAAAAGTTTTAAATTATGTTTTTTGTTATTAAAATAATTTAAATGTATATGTTTATATACAAAGGAGGCTTTTAAAATGTTATTTGGTAGAAAAAATAAATTAGGAGATAGTTATGAAACTCCAATATTTGGGACAACAGAATCTGGCTCTAGCATACCTAAAGAAGAACTAGGGAAAGATTCTATTGCTCCAAATGTAGCATACAGATTAATAAAAGATGAATTAATGAATGAAGGAAATGCAAGACTTAATCTATGCACATTCTGTCAAACATATATGGAAGATGAAGCAACAAAACTTATGGCAGAAACATTAGAGAAAAATGCAATAGATAAATCAGAATATCCACAAACAACAGAAATGGAAAACAGATGTGTAAATATGATAGCAAACTTATGGCATGCGCCAGAAGATATGAACTACATAGGAACATCAACAGTTGGATCATCAGAAGCATGTATGCTTGGTGGTATGGCAATGAAGTTTAGATGGAGAAATAGAGCTAAGAAATTAGGAATGGACGTTACAAGTAAGAAACCAAACTTAGTAGTATCATCAGGATATCAAGTTTGTTGGGAAAAATTCTGTGTATACTGGGATATAGAGATGCGTTTAGTACCAATGGATGAAGAACATATGAGTTTAAATATAGATAAAGTATTAGACTATGTAGATGACTACACAATAGGGGTTGTAGCATTACAAGGTATAACATATACAGGAAAATTTGATGATATAAAAGCATTAGATGCATTATTAGAAGAATATAATAAAACAGCTAAAATAAGTGTACCAATTCACGTTGATGGAGCATCAGGAGGATTATTTACTCCATTTATAGATCCAGATATGGAATGGGACTTTAGATTAAAAAATGTAGTATCAATAAGTACATCAGGACATAAATATGGATTAGTTTACCCAGGTATAGGATGGGTAATATGGAAAGATGAAGAGTACTTACCAAAAGAATTAATATTTGAAGTAAGTTACTTAGGAGGAACAATGCCAACAATGGCAATAAACTTCTCAAGATCAGCAAGTCAAGTTATAGGACAATATTATAACTTCTTACGTCTTGGATTTGAAGGATACAGACAAATACATCAACGTACAAAAGAAGTAGCAATGTATTTATCAGATGAAATAGAAAAAACAGGATTATTTAAAATATACAATAATGGTGAAAACTTACCAATAGTATGTTATAGATTAGTAGATAATGCTAATGTAGAATGGACATTATATGATTTAGCAGATAGATTAGCAATGAAAGGATGGCAAATACCTGCATATCCATTACCAATAAACTTACAAGATACTATTATACAACGTATAGTATGTAGAGCAGATTTAAGTCATGATATGGCTGAACTATTTATAAGAGACTTAAAAGCAGCTATAAAAGACTTAAATGATGCAAATGTATTAGTACATGGTAAAGAACCAGAAAATAAAGTATATGGATTTACTCACTAAAAATAAAATAGCCAAAGTTAAGTCCTAAAGAAAAAGTCTTAGTATTTTTGAAAATACTAAGACTTTTTTAAATTGTTTGTAAAAAGGTAATTAATGTTTTTTTTATTGCAAAAATATTTTTTGATGAAATATTTTTTGCAAAAATTGTTTTGAGCTAAATACAAAGGGTATATATACAATATACAAAACGACAATTGATTATTATAGGCCTAGAATAATTTATGTTGTAAATAATTGAATATACTAGGAGATGATTGACATGAGAGAGGGACAGACAGCTAAAAGGAATTCCCTTAGTTTATTTGCATTCTTTGCGATGACCGCATCAATGGTTATGACGGTTTATGAATATCCTACATTTGCAACATCAGGATTTAGTTTGGTATTCTTCCTTTTACTTGGAGGTATATTATGGTTCTTACCAGTTGCTCTATGTGCGGCAGAAATGGCTACAGTTGAAGGCTGGCAAGAAGGTGGAATTTTTGCATGGGTTGGGAATACATTAGGAGAGAAGTTTGGATTTGCGGCAATATTTTTTCAATGGTTTCAAATAACAGTTGGATTTGTAACAATGATTTATTTTATATTAGGTTGTGTTTCATATATATTTAATTGGGATGCGTTAAATACAGTTCCATTTGTGAAATTTATAGGAGTATTAATAATATTCTGGGTATTAACATTTTCACAGTTAGGAGGAACAAAAAACACAGCAAAAATAGCAAAAGCTGGATTTATATTTGGTATAGTAATACCTGCAATAGTTTTATTTGGAGTATCAATAGCTTATATAGTTCAAGGTAATCCACTAGATGTAAAAATAGGATTAAAATACTTTGTACCTGATTTTACAAAAGTAAATACATTAGTTGTATTTGTTTCATTTATACTTGCATATATGGGGGTTGAAGCATCAGCTTCTCATGTAAATGAATTAGATAATGCTAAAAAGAACTATCCATTAGCTATGATTATGTTAGTTATATTAGCAATAATTTTAAACACTGTAGGTGGATTAACAGTTGCATCTGTAATACCACAAAGTGAATTGAGTTTAAGCTCAGGCGTTGTTGAGACATTTAAGGTTTTAATATTACACTTTATGCCTCATGGAACATGGCTTGTTAAACTTATGGCGATATTATTAGCATTAGGTGTAATGGGTGAAGTTAGTGCATGGGTTGTAGGACCTTCAAGAGGTATGTATACAGCGGCACAAAAAGGAATTTTACCTAAATCTTTAACAAAAACTAATAAACATGATGTTCCTGTAAATTTAGTTTTTATACAAGGTGTAGTAGTTACAATATGGGCAGCGGTACTTACTTTTGGTGGAGGAGGAAACAATGTATCATTCCTTACAGCTATATCATTAACAGTTGTTATATATTTAGTTGGATATTTACTATTCTTTATAGGTTATTTTATGCTTGTACTAAAAAAATCAGATTTAAAACGTTCTTACCAAGTACCTGGAGGAAAAGTATTCAAATTAATAGTAGCAGCATGTGGATTAGTAACTTCAGTATTTGCACTAGTTATATCATTTTTCCCACCAAGTCAATTAAGTGGAAAAAGTGTTCATGAATATTTAACTATATTAAGTATAAGTTTTATAATTACAGTTTTAATACCATTTGTAATATATTCAATAACATCCAAGAAAGTGAACAAAGTTAACAACAAATAATCACAGTTAACTATTATAAAAAATTAATATAATAGAAAAACAGCATATATTTTAGGAGGGTTTTACAATGTTATTTAAGAAACAAGATGATTATAGTACACCAGTGTTTGGGACAATAGAGTCTGGCTCTAATATTCCAAAAGATGTAATAGGGAAAGATTCTATTGCTCCAAACATAGCTTATAGATTAATTAAGGATGAGTTAATGAATGAAGGTAATGCAAGACTAAATTTAGCAACATTCTGCCAAACTTATATGGAAGAAGAAGCAACTAAGCTTATGTCAGAAACATTAGAAAAAAATGCAATAGATAAATCAGAATATCCACAAACAACAGAAATGGAAAATAGATGTGTGGATATGATAGCAAACTTATGGAATGCACCAAAAGATATGAATTATATAGGAACATCAACAGTTGGATCATCAGAAGCATGTATGCTTGGTGGTATGGCAATGAAGTTTAGATGGAGAAATAGAGCTGAAAAATTAGGTATAGATGTAACTAAGAAAAAGCCGAATTTAGTAGTATCATCAGGGTACCAAGTTTGTTGGGAAAAATTCTGTGTATACTGGGATATAGAAATGCGTACAGTACCAATGGATGAAGAACATATGAGTTTAAATATAGATAAAGTATTAGACTATGTAGATGATTATACTATAGGTATAGCAGCATTATTAGGGATAACTTACACAGGAAAATTTGATGATATAAAAGCATTAGATGAAGTTGTTGAAGAATATAATAAAACAGCTAAAATAAGTTTACCAATACATGTTGATGCTGCATCAGGAGGATTATTTACTCCATTTATAGACCCAGAACTTGAATGGGATTTTAGATTGAAAAATGTAGTATCAATAAGTACATCAGGTCATAAATATGGATTAGTTTACCCAGGTATAGGATGGGTAGTGTGGAAAGATGAAGAGTATTTACCAAAAGAATTAATATTTGAAGTAAGTTATTTAGGAGGATCAATGCCAACAATGGCAATAAACTTCTCAAGATCAGCAAGTCAAGTTATAGGACAATATTACAATTTCTTACGTCTTGGATTTGAAGGATATAGACAAATACATCAACGTACAAAAGAAGTTGCAATGTATTTATCTAGTGAGATAGAAAATACTGGGTTATTTAAAATATATAATGATGGAGAAAACTTACCAATAGTATGTTATAGATTAAGAAATGAAGATGCTGTAGAGTGGACATTATATGATTTAGCAGATAGATTAGCAATGAAAGGATGGCAAATACCTGCATATCCATTACCAGTTAATTTAGAAAATGTTATAATACAACGTATAGTATGTAGAGCTGACTTAAGCTATGATATGGCGGAATTATTTATAAGAGATTTAAAAACAGCTATAAATGATTTAAACAATGCAAATATATTAGTACATGGAAAGAAAGCTGAAAATAAAAAATATGGATTTACTCATTAATAAATAAAGCTAACTCAATTTGAGTTAGCTTTTTATATTAAATAAAATAAAAAATAGATGTATCTAATTAAATACATCTATTTTAGTTATAAACTAAATGCCCATAAGTTTTTAGCTTCTTTAAGAAACACATCTACATCCCAAGTTTCACTACTTCTTTGTTTACTATCAGAATCATTAACAATAATTTTTCCGTCACTGTCAACACCTGTTAAAACTATATAATGACCTTCTGTAGTAAAGTGGCCAGGACCCATAGTTGCAATAATTGGATGTCCTTTTTCTAATGTATTTATAATACTTTCAGAACTTAGTGGAATTACTTTACTTTTTAAACCAAGCTTTCTTGCTCCATCTGTCATAAGTGACCAAGCAGTTCCAACCCCAGGAACTAAGTAACCATTTTGTTGACTAAAATTTTCTACATATCTAGGACTCATATTTGTATTACCTGTAAGTCCTACAGTTACCATTGATAAAGCTGTTGGGCCACAACCATTAATAGCAAAGAAGTCAGGTCCATATTTATCATATCCCCATCTTTCGTCCCATTGCATAAATAAAGGGATTTCCCCTTTGGTATATTCTCCTTCTACAGTTATGTTCTCATAAGTTGAGTTGCCTCCTTTATGTTCAGGATAATCAGCTACAAAGTTTATAGTTTCAGGTTTCTTAGAAGCCATTACTAACAACTCTTGAGGATAATCATTTACATTATTTAATATATTATAAATTCTAGGGTACATAGGAGCCATTTTTACTAGTTTAGCTATGGCTGGATTATCAGTATTTATAATATCTTGAGGTAGACTAGCAAGATTTTGAGATATTTCACTATCATTAGATGTAACTGCACTTGAAATCTCTTTATATCCTATGAATAGTCCTATAGCAACAACAGCAGGAATCACTATGTACGTTACCTTATTTTTATTTCGCGTTTTGCTCTTAGCACTGTGTTTGCCTTTTGAATAAGCCACTCTCGTTGTCTCCTTTAATAAAAATTTAATTCAATATATTAATTATACAACTTTACAACACTAAGGATATAACAAAATTGTAACAAAATCATAATTGATGCATATTTGATTAGAGATGAAAAATTTTAGATAGGTAGTTACGATAAAGTAACTAATTTAATATATCGATAAAATTTGATATATTATTAAATATAAAAATATCGGATAGTTATGAAATTGATTTATTTGGAGGTAAGTATTTTGTTTAAAGAAATAGATATAGATTCAAAACAGGTTTTAGATAAATACTTTGAACTAGTAGATTATGAGGCCTGTGAATATTGTTTTACTACACTATATATGTGGAAAGAATTGTATAATACGAAATATTATGTAGAAAAAGATTTTGCTATAGTAGCAGGAGAATATGAAAATAAAGGATTTTTAATATTACCATTAGCACGTAAAGAAAATATGTATAAAGCATTTGATTTTATAATAAGATATTTTCAAAAAAATGATAGAAAAATACTTTTAAAAGCTATAAGTAAAGAAGTTGTAAACTACTTAAGAAAAGAGTATAAAGATAGATTTATATATATAGAAGAAAGAAATAACTTTGACTATATATATGAAGGGGAAAGTTTAAGAACACTTGCTGGTAGAAAAAATCAAAAAAAGAGAAACCATTTAAATAGTTTTATAAAAGAATATGGAGACAGGGTAGAATATAGAAAGTTAAATGAAAAAGATTTTAAAGATTGTAAAAATGTTATGAGTAGATGGTTAGAAGATAAAGGTGAAGATTCAGAATTTGATAGTGAAGTAAAGGCTATAAAAAGAATATTTGATAACTATGATAAGCTAAAAGATAAAATAAAAATAGCTGGAATATATATTGATTCTAAATTAGAAGCTTTTTCAATAGGAGAGATGTTAAACAAAGATATGGCTGTTATACATATAGAAAAAGCTAATTCTGATATAAGAGGGTTATATCCATATATAAATAAGGAATTTTTAGTAAATGAATTTAGTGATGTTAAGTTCGTTAATAGAGAAGAAGATTTAGGAATTGAAGGACTTAGAAAAGCAAAACTATCGTATCATCCTATAAAATTTGCTGAAAAATACACTGTAATAGAGCGTTAACAATTTAAATGTAAAATTATTGAAAAGTAGGCATTACCATGGTAAATGGTAATGCCTTTTGTTATTATATAAAGTGTCGAATATAAAAAAATTATGTCGAATAGTTGTTACGAAATTGTAAAAAAAATTTACAGAAAAAAGTAAGAAACTAGGAGTATAATATATAATTGGTCAAGAAAAAAATAAAGAGTAGATGAGGAAGAAGTGACAGTGATGAGAAAGATTTTATACATTCGTGTTGTAAAAGTTGCTCTAATAGGAACGGCGATAATATTAGGATTTAATTTGGCTATAAATATATATAAAGAACACTTTGCACAATCATATATAAGTGACAAAGATGGTATGAAAAAAATAAAAGAACTTGAGTCAGTAAATATTTCTTCTATAAGAGATAAGATGGATGAAGAAAGTAATAATAATGAAGTTGAAAATAAAAAAGATGACACTAAAAAAGAAGAGGTTAAAGATTTTAATAAGGTATTTGAAGATTCAGTTATAATGGGAGACTCTAGAGGAGAAGGACTTACAGAATATGAAATTTTAAGCCCATCATCAGTAGTAGCGTATAAAGGCAGAACTACTATCAAGGCAAAAGATGATATATCTAGTGTTGTAGATTTAGCCCCTAGTAAAATTTTTATGACTTATGGAATGAATGACTTAGAACTATTTAGTGACTCAAAAGAATTTATAAAAAATTATGAATCACTTATAAAAGATGTAAAAGCTAAATTACCAAATTCAAAAATATATGTAACTTCAATAATTCCTACTAATAAAAGTGCTATAAATAAACAGCCTAAATTTAAAAATGTATATAGTTTTAATGATGGAATAAAAGGTATGTGCAAAAACTTAAATGTTGAGTTTATAGATGTTGGAGATAGTATGAATTCAGATAAGAATTTGTACGAGCCTGATGGTATACATTTTAAGCCTGCATTTTATAAAGGATATTTAAATATTTTACAAGAAAAAGCTAATTTATAGGACAGGGGGAATTTAATTGAGAACAATAAAAAAATACATAGTAGTTTTAAGCTTTGCATTAACTGCATTTATATTGAGTGGATGTGGTATTAATAATGACAAAAGCTTAAATTCGATTGTAACTGAAATAAATAGTAAGGTACCTTTAAATAATATGCAAAAAGGTGATAGCAAAGCTCTTAAAAGATTTTTTGGATTAAACTCAAATGAATTTAAAGACTTTGTACTATATACTCCAAAATCGACTATGGATGTTGAAGAAATGCTTATAGTAAAGCTAAAAGATAAATCACAAGCACAAGGTGTAGAAGATGCAATTGATAGCAGAGTAAATAAGCAAATAGAAAGTTTTAGTGGCTATGGTCCAAAACAAGTTGCACTACTTCAGGATTATGAAGTAAAGAGCAAAGGAGATTATGTTTTCTATTCAGTATCAAATAATTTAGAAAAAATTACTGATGCATTTAAAGAAAGCATCAAAAACTAAAAGGGAGAAGCAAAACGATGGTTTTTAGTAGCATAATATTTTTATTTACCTTTTTACCTATAACTTTGATTTTATATTATTTATCGCCTAAGAAAGCAAAAAACGCTATATTACTTTTAATTAGTTTAGTATTTTATGCATGGGGTGAGCCTATATATGTATTTCTTATGATGTTTACAACAGTATTTGATTTCTTTATAGGCATATTAATTAATAAATACAGAAGAAATAAAATTAAAGCTAAACGTATTTTTATAATCGCTGTAATTGTAAATTTAGGAATTTTAGGATTCTTTAAATATTACGGATTTTTAATTGAAAACTTAAATTCTTTATTTTCAATTAATATAGGATATGAACAGTTACCACTTCCTATAGGAATTTCTTTTTATACATTCCAAACTCTATCTTATGTAATTGATGTATATTTAGAAAAAGTTCCTGTTCAAAAAAATTTAATATCATTTGGACTATATGTTACAATGTTTCCTCAATTAGTTGCAGGGCCTATAGTAAGATACATAGATATAGATTATCAATTAAAACATAGAACTCATGGTGTAAATAAATTTGGAGAAGGAGTAGAGCGTTTTATACAAGGGCTTTCTAAGAAAGTTCTTCTTGCAAATAATATAGGGATGATATTTACAAGTATCCAACAGTATGATGTAAATCAAATATCTGTCTTAACCGCATGGTTGGCTATAGCTGCATATACATTACAATTATATTTTGATTTTAGTGGATATTCAGATATGGCAATAGGGCTTGGAAAGATGTTTGGATTCGATTTTATAGAAAACTTTAACTATCCATATGTTGCAAAGAGTGTGACGGAATTTTGGAGAAGATGGCATATATCTTTAAGTAGTTGGTTTAGAGAATATGTGTACATACCTCTTGGAGGAAATAGATGTTCAACTATGGCACAGCTTAGAAACCTATTTGTGGTATGGGCTTTAACTGGGCTTTGGCATGGAGCTGACTGGAACTTTATATTATGGGGACTATACTATGGTTTAATTTTAGTAATAGAAAAGTTTTTATTAAAAAATATTTTAGAAGCAATGCCAAATTTAATAAAACATATATACACAATGGTTTTAGTTATGGTTGGATGGACATTCTTTGGAATAGATAGTATACAAAAATCTTTAGAGTATTTAAAGGTGATGTTTTTATTAAATGGAAATCCAATTATAGATTCAACATTTTTATATTACTTATTTACTAATTTAATTCTTTTAATAATATTAATTTTATGTTCTACACCAATAGTTAATAAAGTATTTAAAAAGATTATTCAAAACGGAAAGATGAAAGGTGTCGTATTTGCTACTTCAGTTCAATTTATTTTACTATTTGTTAGTATTGCATATTTAGTAAATGAAACATACAATCCTTTCTTATACTTTAGATTTTAAGAGAGGTGAGAATATTGAAATATAGAAATAAAAAGTTAAGAAGAAATTTACAAAAAAATTCACGTAAATATAAAAATGTTTATATTAAATTAATGACTATAATGTTTTTATTAACAATATTTGTATTTGTAGGTTTGAATCTTATTATTAAAGATAAGGAGTTTTCAGAAAATGAAAACAGAATATTACAGCAAAAACCTAAATTTACCTTTGATAGATTATTTGAAGGTAGATATACAAAAAAATATGAAAAATATACAGTTGATCAGATAGTAGGAAGAGACGAATTTATAAAGGTTAAGACAAAGGTAGATTCATTATTAGGTAAAAATAGTGAAAACGGTGTATATAAGGGTAAAGATGGATATCTAATAGAAAACTTTAATAAACCTAATAAAGAGTATTTAAAAGCAAATATAGAGGCTATAAATAAATTTGCTAATAAACATAAAGATATAAATCAATACATGTTAATTGCACCAAACTCAGTTAATATTTTATCTGATAAACTACCTAATTTTGCACCAGTTTATGACCAAGATAAATATCTAAAAGAATTAGATAAGTCTGTAGATAATAAAGTAAAGTTTATAAATGTATCAGATTCACTTAAAGATCATAAAAAAGAATATATTTATTATAAAACAGATCATCATTGGACTACATTAGGTGCATATTATGCATTCTTAGATTTTGCTAATCAAGCTGGGCTTGATGTGAATCCTAATGGATATGAAAAATATAGAGTATCAAATGACTTTTATGGAACTTTATATTCAAAGAGCGGATATAAAGTAGATCCAGATAAAGTTGATATATTCACTCCTAAAGATAAAAATGATCAAGTTATAGTTGAATATAAAGAAGAAAAGAAGAAGTCTCCTACTATATATAATAGTGAGGCTTTAAAGAAAAAAGACAAGTACGAGGTATTTTTAGGAGGAAATCATCCTTTAGTAGATATAAAAACAACTAGTGAAAGTGATAAAGTTTTGTTACTAGTAAAAGATTCTTATGCTAATAGTTTTGTACAATTTCTAACTCATTATTATAAAGAAATAATAATGGTAGACCCAAGATATTATTATGAAGATATTGAAAATCTAATAAAAGATAAGAATATAACTGATATGCTTTATTTATATAATTCTAATACATTTTTTAATGATTCATCACTAGCTCCTGTATTAAATAATATATAAAAAAATATTATAAAATTTTTTTAAAAAAGAAACTGCATTCAGAACTTAGATATAGTGCGGTTTCTTTTCTATTTGTGTTTTAAAATGTATTTTTTGTGGTATTTATCAACTTGAATAAATACCATATATAGTATAGAATGGACTATGTGATTACTACATATGGTATAAAAATTTATTAACGTATACAATATGAAATTATAAAAGTCAATACTTTTGTAGAATAAAATTTAATCAATCAAGATGTATTAGACAAAAGGAGAGTTTTATGAAAAAACAATTAAATATAATTAAAAGGGATGGAAGCATTGCAGAGTTTGATAAGACTAAGATAGAAAATGCAATACTTAAAGCTATGAAGTATGGAAGTGGAATATATGAAGAAGAAATAGCTAATGAAATAGCTAATCAAATAGAAGTTAAATGTAACGAAAATCCACATTTATCCACTGTAAATCAAGTTGAAGACATGGTTTATGAAAGTTTAATTAATCATAAGCATGAATTAACAGCTAAAGCTTATGAGGGGTATAGAGCTGTTCAATCTTTTAAAAGAGAAGTTAATACTACTGATGATAGTATATTAGGACTTTTAGATAATAGTAATGAAGATGTAATAAATGAAAATTCTAATAAAAACGGATTACTAGCATCTACTCAAAGAGATTTAATTGCTGGGGAAGTGTCTAAGGATATAGCAAGAAGAAAATTAATACCAGCTCACATAGCACATGCACATGATGAAGGTGTTCTTCACTATCATGATATGGACTATGCAATACAACCTATTCATAACTGTATGCTTATAAATTTAGAAGATATGCTAAGTAACGGAACGGTAATAAGTAATAAGTTAGTAGAGTCTCCTAAGTCATTTACAACAGCATGTACAGTGACTACTCAAATAATAGCACAAATAGCTAGTGGACAGTATGGTGGAAACTCTATAACTATAAAACATATAGCACCATTTTTAAGAGTATCTTATGATAAATACTATAATAAATATATTCAAAAATACTCAGAAGAAATGGCAAAAGAATTAGCTGAAGATAGAATGATGGAAGAATTAAAGGGTGGTATACAAACCATAAGATATCAACTATCTACTTTATATACAAGTAATGGTCAATCACCATTTTCTACAATATATCTAGAAATCGAAGAAGGTCATGAGTATGAAAGAGAAATGGCCTTAATTTGTGAGGAAATGATTCTTCAAAGATTAGAAGGAATGAAAAACTACAAGGGGCAAGAAGTTGGAGAAGAATTCCCAAAATTAGTTTATCTTTTAGATGAGCATAACTGCTTAGAAGGTGGAAAATATGATTATATTACTAAATTAGCAGCTAAATGTAGTACTAAAAGATTAGTTCCAGATTATCAAAGTGCTAAAATAATGAGAAAAAATTATGAAGGAAACACATTCCCTCCAATGGGATGTAGAAGTCATTTATCTCCATGGAAAGATGAAAATGGAAACTATAAATGGTATGGAAGATTTAACCAGGGCGTTATATCTTTAAATTTAGTACAAGTTGCATTAACTGCTAATAAAGATATGGACAAGTTCTGGGAAGTACTAGATGAAAGATTAGAACTTTGTAAAGAAGCTTTAATGGTTAGACATGATTTATTAAAAGGTGTAATTTCAGATGTTTCACCTATCCATTGGCAACATGGTGGAATTGCAAGACTTAAAAAAGGAGAAAAGATTGATCCATTATTAGAAAATGGATATTCAACTCTTTCTTTAGGTTATGTTGGTGTGTATGAAATGACTCAAGCGATGCTTGAAGTAAGTCATACAACTAAAGAAGGTGAGGAATTTGCTTTAAAAGTAATGAATTACTTAAATGATACCTGCCAAAAGTGGAAGGATGAAACTGGACTTGGATTTGGACTATATGGAACTCCAGGAGAAAGTTTAACTTCAAGATTCTGTAGAATAGATAAACAAAAATTCGGTGAAATAAAAAATGTAACAGATAGAATGTATTACACAAACTCATATCATGTTCATGTAAGTGAAGAAATAGATGCTTTTGAAAAACTTAAATTTGAAAGTCAATTCCATGATATAAGTTTAGGTGGATGTATAAGTTATATAGAAGTTCCAGACATGAGTAAAAACTTACCGGCTGTTGAACAAATAATAAACTATATATACCATAATATACAATATGCTGAAATAAATACGAAGCCGGATATCTGTTATTCTTGTGGGTTTACTGGAGAAATAAAGCTTGATAAAGATTTAGAATGGTATTGCCCAAACTGTGGAAATAAAGATAAAAATGAGATGCAAGTTATGAGAAGAACGTGCGGATATATAGGTGCAAATATGTGGGGTAAAGGTCGTACGCAAGAGATAGGACAAAGAGTATTACATCTATAGGGTTGGAGTGATTAAAGTGAAGTTTTCTAAGATAAAAGATAACGACATAGCCAATGGATTAGGAATAACTATGTCTTTTTGGACACAAGGATGTCCACATCATTGTAATGGATGTTTCAATAAAGAAACATGGGATTTTGAAGGTGGCAAAGAGTTTACACAAGATGATTTAGACTATATTATAGAGAATATAAATAAAAATAATATAAAACGTGATTTATCTGTATTAGGAGGCGAACCATTGTGTCCTCAAAATATTGAAGGCGTAATATATTTATGTAAAGAATTCAAACGCAATTATCCAGAAAAACTTATATACTTATGGACTGGCTATACAATAGAAAATTTTAATGAAACGCAAAAAGAAATTTTAAATTATATAGATATATTAGTTGATGGCAAATTTGAGGAAGATAGAAAAAATCTATCTATTAAATTAAGAGGATCGTCAAATCAAAGAGTAATAGATGTTAAACAGTATCTAGAGAGTGATTCAGTAATATTATATAAATTAAGTTAAAGAAAACTAGTTAAATACTAAGTATTTAACTAGTTTTTTTATTTTCATAAAAATATATACAAAGTAATTTTAAAAGTGGAGATAATAAATACTAGTTACGAATAAGTAACTAATTGTTAAGTTATTTGAAAGTTGATATATTAATCTTAGAAATTATAGGAATATAAAGGAGCGATAATAATGACTAGAATAATAGAGACTGAAGAATTTAAAAATGAAGTAGAAAATGCAACAGAAACAACTATAGTAGATTTCTTTGCAACATGGTGTGGACCATGTAAGATGTTATCACCTGTATTTGAAGAAATAGATAAAAATGTAGAAGAAGCTAAGTTTTTAAAAGTAGATATAGATAAAAGCTTAGATTTAGCTAGAAGATTTGAAGTAACTACAGTTCCAACTGTTATAGTTTTTAAAGATGGAAAAGAAGCAGATAGATTAGTTGGATTTATACCAAAGCAAAAATTAGAGGAAATGGTAAAAGCCCATATATAAATTAGTAGAAAGGGTTGAAGTTTATGAGATATGATATAGCTATAGTAGGAAGTGGGCCAGCTGGATTAGCAGCTGCCATAAACGCTAAAATAAGAAATAAAAATATAATATTATTTGGGAATGAAAATGGAAGTGAAAAGCTTATAAAAGCACCATCTATAGATAATTATCTAGGTATTTATGATGTAAGTGGAAAAGCATTAAGCGAAAAGTTTATTAATCATATAAAGGAAATGGAAATAGAGATAACTCAAGAGAGGGTTAACAATGTATATAGTATGGGAGACTATTTTACATTACTTGTAGGTGAAAAAACATATGAAGCTACTACTGTAATAATAGCTACAGGTGTTCAATATGGTAAAAAGATAAAAGGGGAAGAAGACTACCTAGGAAAAGGTGTAGGATATTGTGCTACTTGTGATGCTGGATTGTATAGAGATAAGGTTGTAGCCATTATAGGATACAATCATGAAGGAGAAGAAGATGCAAACTTTTTAAGTGAAATAGCTTCTAAAGTTTACTATATACCTATGTATAAGTTAGAAAATAAATTAGATTCTTCTATAGAAATAATCAATAGTATACCTTTAGAAATAAAAGGAGAAAACTTAGCAAATAAATTAATTTTAAAAGATAGAGAACTAGATATAGATGGGGTTTTTGTTATAAAGGATAGCGTATCACCAAGTTATATGGTACCGGGGTTAGAAGCAGATGGACCTCATATAAAAACAGATAGAGAAATGAGAACCAATATTGCTGGATTATATGCAGCTGGAGATTGTGCAGGTAAGCCATATCAATATATTAAGTCTGCAGGCCAAGGTCAAATGGCAGTTTCAAGCGCCATATCGCAACTTGATCAATTAAGGATTAAAAATATGAAATAAAATATAAACATAAATATAAATAACCTATAAATTTATCTATTGTTAATAATGTAAATTTATAGGTTATTTTTTATTAATTTTATTATAGAAAAAAACTATAAGTGAACATAGATTAAATAAAATTCATAATAATCAAAATTGGACAAATTATCAGTTGTATTATAATCTTGTATACACAACTAAAAAGTCAGGAGGACAAATTAATGTACAATGTAAATGATATGACATATGATTGTCCAGTTGAAGCTCTATCTAATATTTTAGGTAAAAAATGGGTAGGGAAAATACTTTGGGTAATTCAAGATAATAAAATAAGATTTGGGGAGTTACAAAGAAAGATAGAAGGATGTAGTAAAAAAATGCTAACTCAACAGTTAGATTTATTAATAGAGAACAATATAGTTATAAATGATAAAAAGACAATAAATAATAGTGTAGAATCTACTTATTACTTAAGTGAAGGTGGGTTACTACTGCTTCATATAATGGCTAATATGATAGAATGGAGCAATAAACATATAGTATGTGAAGACTAATATTATAAATAGGAGTTACCAAAAAGTTACTAGTTGATATTGATACAAGGTCTTGTTATTATTAGTAAACAAGCAAAGCCTTTAACTTTGCAAAAAGTCTAAGGAGGAACATATGAATTATACATTTTTTTCAGAATTTCTTATGGTAACTAATTGGTTAACGGTGTTATCTATAGGGATATTAGTTGGACTATTTTTTATAGTTAAAAAATTAAGTAACAAATTAAATTTTACTAAATTGATGATTGTATCAATTGTAATGGGTATTGGATTAGGAGTAGTGATTCAAGCCATAGCAGGATTCCCAAATGACCCAACAAAGGTGAATTGGCTAAATGAAGTATCTAAATGGTATGGATTATTTGGATATGGATTTATGGATCTTTTAAAAATGCTAGTGGTACCTTTAGTATTTGTATCAATTGTAAGAGTGATTATGAACCTAAAAGAAGGTGAAAATCTAGGAAAACTTACAGGTAGAACTATAATCATGTTACTTGGAACAACAGCTATAGCTGCTACAATAGGAATAATAGTTGGTAATTTATTCCAGTTAGGAGTAGGCCAAGAAGTTGTAAAACAAGCTACTGAGGATATGAGAGAGATAACACCTATAGTAGATACTTTAAGAGGTTTACTACCATCAAACCCGGTGGATGCTATGGCTAAAGCTAATGTAGTAGCAATAGTTATATTTGCAGGATTCTTAGGAATAGCAATAAAGAGACTTAGTAAAAAACATGCACAAACAATTAAGCCTTTTGTAGACTTAATTGAAGCATTTTATAAAATAATAATAAGTGTGTCTATAACGGTTATAAAATTAATGCCTTACGCAGTTGTTGCACTTATGGCAACATCTATAGTAGATAGAGGAATAACATCTATAATAGATGTTATAGATTTTATATTAGCGTTATATGTAAGTGTTATTATAATGTTTATAGTACATTTAATAATAATATCAATAAATGGTGTTAATCCATTAAAATATTTAAAGAATGTATCAAAACCACTTATATTGGCTTTTACATCAAGATCAAGTTTAGGGACTTTGCCAGTAACTATTGAGACACTTACAGATAATTTAAAAGTAGATCAAGGAATATCTAGTTTCGTTGGAAGCTTAGGAGCTAATATGGGGATGAATGGATGTGCAGGAATATATCCTGCATTAATGGCTGTTACTGTTGCCAATATGTCAGGAACTCCAATGAATTTTAGTTTCTATATAATGTTACTTATAGTAATAACTATAAGTTCGTTAGGTATTGCGGGTATACCAGGAACAGCTACAATGTCTGTATCAGTAGTTATATCAGGTATGGGTATGGGTGCGTACTTCCCATTATTAGGAGGAATACTTGCTATAGATCCTATACTAGACATGGGGCGTACAATGCTTAATGTAAATGGTGCAATGGCTTCAACAATAGCAGTTGCAAATTCATTTAATGAAATTGATAAAAAGAATATAAAATAAGAAATAAGCTAGAAGATATCTTCTAGCTTATTTTAGTTTTTAAATGATTATTAGAAAATTTCAATATGAAAAGTCCGACTAAAGCAGTAATGACTGATATAATTATATGCATGTCCACTGAATATGTAAATATGTATGAACAAGCATTATCCAAAGCATGAAATAAAATACATAGCCAAATGCTTTTAGTTTGAGTGTATATAAATGTTAATACAAATGAAGAAGCTATACAACTTAATGCAAATGGTAAAAAATTTAATTCCTGTTGAGGTGAACCAGAAATAAACCATAGAGGTATATGCCAAATAGACCATATAATACCTATAATTAAAGAACTTTTTATAGATGAAAATCTACAAAGAAGTTTAGGAAGTAATACACCTCTCCATCCTATTTCTTCTAATCCTCCTCCAAATATCATAACTGGAGTTATCCAACTTAAAAAGATTAAAGGAGAGTTAAGTAATACCTTATGCTCCTTAAAGAAACTAATTACAATAAAAGGAATACTCCATAAAATTAGAGATGTTATTAATACGTATAAATAATCTCTAAAACTTTTTTTTATATTTATACAGCTTCTTAAGAAAGCCTTAAATTCCGACTTAGAATAAAATTTTTTCTTAACCAATAAGCCAGCTATAGATGGCGAATACCCTGATAAACCATAAAATATCATGAATACAGGTGAACCGTATTTGATGATTCCAAGTTGAGTAAGAGGTATAGTTACACTAAAAGCTATAGTACAAATGATTACCACAATGATAAAAAAGTATTTGATTTCTTTTGATAAAATCATTTTATAACCTCCGAATTTAGCTAAAGTTTTAAATTACATTGTAATAATAACAATATAAATTTAACAATACAATGCAAAATAAATTAATCTAAATTTAGAAAAAATTTAAAATATAATTAGTGAATGACAAAAAAATAATTTATTAAAGATAGTATTGCCGTAATTAAGAAGCATAAAGCAATTACTATTAAATTTCTTTTTTTATGCATCATAATTATTGCTATATATTCACGAATTAATGCATTAGGTAGAAAATATAATGCTGTTTTAGAACCTATGCCTTGGCTGTTAAGATTAGCCATTTTAGAATAAAGGCCAGCTCTAAATACATGATAATTATTAGTTACAAAGATACTTTTGTATCCAGTGGGCATTAATTTATCCATTATTGATTTTGAAAATTTCATGTTTTGTAAAGTATTTACGGATTTATCTTCTACTAAGGTATTTTCCTTCGGAATTCCTTTGCTTATAGCACATTTTTTCATAGCTAATCCTTCTGAAATCATCTCATCTGGACCTTGACCACCAGAAAAAATTATTTTAGGTGGAGAATTAACTATGGATTGCTC
Source organism: Paraclostridium sordellii (assembly GCF_000953675.1). Lineage (NCBI taxonomy): Bacteria > Bacillati > Bacillota > Clostridia > Peptostreptococcales > Peptostreptococcaceae > Paraclostridium > Paraclostridium sordellii. The sequence continues at coordinate 394,235 of NZ_LN679998.1, forward strand.
ATTATAAAACCTAATAGCTTTATCTATTCTACTTGCAAGTAAAGGAGGAACTTTATCCCCTATAACTCTGCTTCCTAAAACTACAATAAAGTCTTGATTTTTTTTAGGTCTATTAAATTGTGAAATAAATGAAATCATTAAAAAGTTAAATATACTAAATAAGAAGTAAATTTCTACTAATACAAATCCACTTAAAAATATATTTAAATCAGGAGATAAAAATTTCCCAGGGTTAAATATAACTAAAATAACATGTAATAATAGTGCTATGCCTAAAAATAAAGTTAGTAAATTAGGTAGTTTTTTACTTTCTTTTTTCATTACGATTTTAGCATTTATAAACAAACCAATTATAAGAGCATAAATACCAAATGTAATTACTATTAAAAATAATAAGAAAAGGATTAAAAATAATATTATTAATATTTTACTTTGAGAAGCAAAAGCTATATAAGTAAATGTTATTAGAACTGAAAAAATAAATAAATTAAATAGAAAACCATTAATAAGTTTTCTTTTATCGTTTAAATAAGACATAAGAAATATTGCTAAAGTTATTAATGGAAAAATCAATATGAAGTTCATAGTTCACCTCCAAATTAAACTGATATTTTAATATAAATATACCCAAATAATATCTAAAAAGATGTATCATATAAAAATAAATTTAAAATTGAAAATTAAGAAAATTGAAAAAATAATATTGTGAATGATATAATACTATTAAAATAATAAATTTACATTTATAGGGGGTTATATATTGGGGAAGTATTTAGTTAGAATAATTAAAAATATTATATTAATAATTTTAATAGCTTATGGATATATGTATTTTACAGAAAGCTTACATGTAACTAATGAACCTATTTTTAAATTGATAGTTATAACTTTTTTATTTTCAAGCATGATTATAATAGGGCTTAAATTATTTTTTGAAAATAATAAAATAGATAATAATATAGATATAGACTAAAGGTAATTGTATTTGATATATATTTCTTGTAATATAAAATAAAAATTATTAAGTTTAACAAAGAGAGGGAATTATATGCAAAAGATAGTTGCTATATGTGAAAGTATAGAATGTGGAAGTCTTTTAAAAGATGAAAGTGTTAAATTAGGATATGAATTTAAATTTGAAATTCAAGAAGGTAATGAAATATTAAATAAATTATCAGACGAAGAAATAAAATCAGCAAAAACAGTTTTATTTGCAATAAATAAAAGTATAGAAGAAGTAGAAGACATTGAAAGGTTTATAGATGTTGAATATTATGAAGTTCAACCTAGTATAGTAATGAGTAGTGCTCACCAAGTAATAAAAGAAATAGCTGATGATATAAGCTAATAAAGGACTGTGAATTCACAGTTCTTTTTTATTTAAAATAAAAAAATATAAAAAAATAAAATTAAATTTTAAAAAAGTGTTGACGTTATTAAATTGAGATGGTATAGTATTACTTGTCCTTAAGAAAAGGGCAAACATGAACTTTGAAAATTAAACAGTAGGTTAATTATATAAATTCTTTTTAAAGAATTAAACAACAAACAACCAAGCCAGATATTCAGATAATGA
>NZ_LN679998.1:2251367-2358001 GCF_000953675.1 Paraclostridium sordellii
TACTTTTACATAATCTCCTGATACATATCCATATCCACCGTTATATTTTATCTTATACCATCCATTTTGACTTTCTACTATTTCTACTTTCGACCCATTTGTTAATGTTCCTATTACTGAGTAGTTTGTTCCATATCCACTTCTTATATTTAACCTATCTGCTGTTATGGTTCCGGTATTAACAGAATTTTGATTGTCTCCATCGGGATTAATTACTTCTCCTCCAGATCCATCAGTATGTATATTATCTTTTAAATATCTCTCAATTCCATTAGCAATTCCATCAGCTAGTTTTTCTTGATAATTTGGATTTGCTAAATTAGCTGATTCTGTAGGATTAGTTATAAATCCACTTTCAAATAATGCAGATGGCATATTTGTTTCTCTTAAAACAGCAAAATTTGCACTTTTGATACCTCGATTTCTAGATCCAGTTTCATTTATTGCACTACTTTGTATGTTTTGAGCATAGTGACTATACTCTCCTTTTCTTGTGTGGTAATAAGTCTCCGTACCATTTGCACTCATTGAATCAGATGAATTTTGATGTATAGATATAAAAACATCTGGAGCATATTGATTTGCCATTTTAGCTCTATCACTTAATGATATAAACTCATCACTATATCTACTCATTTTAACTTCAATCCCTTTAGATCTTAGTTTTTGTTCAACTTTTTTAGCAACAGCTAGGTTTAATTCATCTTCATAATTTCCATTCCCTACAGCTCCACTGTCTTGCCCCCCATGACCTGGGTCTATAAACACTTTATAGCAATTTCTATTAGATTTTGGCATTGCAGCAAAATTATACCCTCTTGTTTCACTAGGCACATATACTTCTATAACATGTACTTTCCCATCTATTTTTTGACTTAAATACACAGTTCCATATCCAATAGGTTTTACAACACCATTTTCAATACTTACAGTTTCATTATCTGACGTTTCCCAGTTTGGATTTGCTGATAAATCTAATGTTTCTCCTTTTCTTAGAGATACTCCATCTTCTACTACTACATCTTCAGACTTATATTTATCCATTACAGTTGAAAATTCTGCTTCATCTTTTGGACTAGCACTTACAGGTACTACGTTTACCACAGTTGCTGCAGATATTATTCCAAAAGCAGCTATATATTTAGTAAATTTATCAATTCTTTTGCTCAATTTCTCAGTCTCCTTCGTAGTTTTTTGTATTCCCATTTTTCCTATATTTTAACATATCACTTATTGTTTCTACAAATTTAGCCATAGCTTTATTTTTTAAATAAAAAAGATAAGTCTTTTAGACTTATCTTTTTTATCGGTTAATTGTTTATAATTTCAACAAGCTTTCTTAATTTTGTTTCATCGATTTCTCCAAATGGATTTTTATCAACTCTTATGGCTGTTCCAAAGTGAAAATCTTTATTATTAGTTAAATTTTTTATTCTATCTATATTTTCAAAATTTAACCCTCCACCTAGCAATATATTAATACTGCCTGCATTTTTTTTCATCTCTTTTATTTTTTCTATGTTATTTTCTATATTGCCTTTTCCAGCTGAAGTTAAAACATTAGTTATATATTCATATTTACTAAGTATTTTTATTGAATCTATAACATCGGTTTCATCTATAGCTCTATGATAAGTAACATCTAATCCTTTAGCTGCTTCAAGTAATGTTATTAGTTGTTCTTCTCTTATATTATTTTTTTCATCTAACATTCCAAAAACCACACCATTAGCGCCTATTTCTTTTACTTTTTCTATATCTTTTATCATTATATTTATATCTTCATCACTATATACAAAACTTTTCGCATGGTGCCTTATCATTACATTTACAGGTATTTTAACTTTATTTACTACTGATTCTATAAGTCCAAAACTTGGAGTTAGACCTCCCTCTGTTAATGCACTTACAAGTTCAATTCTATCAGCTCCACATTTTTCAATAGCTATAGCATCTTCAACACTCATCCCAATTATTTCTAACATTTTTCCTCCTTTGCTAATTCATATATAGCATTTGCAAATATTTTGGCATTTAAGATTATATCATCTATATCCATGTATTCATCACTATTATGTGCTATTCCTTTTTGTCCTGGAAATGAAGGTCCAAAAGGCACAATATTTGGCATAACCTTAGCATAGGTTCCACCACTTGTAGTAGTTGGTGTACCGTCTAATCCAGTAACTCTTTCATATGCATTTTGTAAACTTCTTACTAAATACGAATTTTTATCAAAATTAACAGGGTTAAAGTTGCTTTCTACTTTTAAACTTAACTTATATTCTAGATTAACTTTTATCTTACTTAATATATAATCCATAGTACAAGTCATAGGATATCTTACACTAAACATCAAAGTTATTCTGTTATTTTCATATTTTAATTCATAAGGATTTAAATATAACTTTCCTGTTAATTCATCCTCAAAATCTATGTTTATTTTTTCACCATAATACTCATTATGAAAGTACTCATTTATAAATTTTAAAAATGAATTTAACTCTTCATCCTTTATAAGATTTTCATTTATTAAATATTCAATCATATAAGTAATTGCATTTTCACCTAATTGAGGCGCATTTGCTGGAGCTTGTTTTCCTTTAACTTCAATAGATATAAACTTTTCATCCATTTTTATATTTAAATTGTCATTTATTTTTATATTTAAATTTATAGCCTTTTCTTCTAAATAGCATATTATATCTTCATGTATGTATTCAACAGGAATGTCTATTTTGCATTTATCAGGTACAACATTTGATTTAAAATCTCCATAAATCTTAAGCCCCTTTAAATCTATTTCTTTACTTATGCTTAATTTTCCAATACCTCGTTCTCCATATACAACAGGATACTTACAATCTGGAGTAAACCCCATTATAGGTGGTTTTTCTTTACTTAAATAATATGGTATATCATTAAAACCAGTTTCTTCATTTGTACCAAAGATTATTCTAACTTTCTTATTTAACTTTAACCCTGAATTTTGAACTGCTTTCAATCCATATAAGGCACTTATTATAGGTCCTTTATTATCTAATACTCCTCTTCCATAAATTTTTCCGTTATCTATAGTTCCGCCATAAGGGTCATAACTCCATCCAGTTCCTTCTGGAACCACATCTAAATGTCCCAGTATTCCTATATATTCCTCACCTTCACCTAATTCAGCATACCCCATATATCCGTCTAAATTTTTAGTTTTAAATCCTAATTTTTTAGAAATCTCTAAAGCCTTTTTTAAAGCTTTATCAACATTTTCACCAAAAGGATATCCATTAGTTGGCTCTCCTTCAACACTTGGTATTTTTACTATATCTATAATATCATTTATTAAGTTATTTTTTAATTCGTCAATTTGATTATTTAAGATATCCATAAATATTCCTCAATTCTATATTATTCTATAGGTGCTTTTATTCTTGCTGCATATGCTGCCAACCATTCTTGTGTAGCTACCTCATGAACACTTTTACCATCAATTCTGTTGCTTACATAAACTGTAGGCTCATGATCTTTAGTTGCTACTGAAAAACTAAAATTAGGTATATTCGTTGCAACTCCCCATTCACCTTTATTGTTCATAGCAACTAGTGATAAATCTCCAGCTTTTCCTCTTCTTTTTATAAGTTGTTCATCCAATTCATTCACGGCTTTGTCGCAAGCTTGTTGAGGAGTAAAACCTTCCTTCATAAGCCTCACTATTTCATAAGATATGCACCCTTTCATAAGATCTTCACCAAGACCTGTAGCTGTTGCTCCACCAACTTCACTATCTACATAAAACCCTGATCCAGATAAAGGCGAGTCTCCTACTCTACCACTTTTTTTCATGAAAAGTCCACTTGTTGACGTAGCTGCACACATTTTCCCATTTTTATCCAAAGTAACCATCCCAACTGTATCATGCCCTACATATGGGCTTAATCCTTGCTCTAAAGTTTCTTTTTTTCTTTTGTTATAATGCTGCTTTGCTCTATCTGTCAGCATATTTTTCCTTTCAAATCCATTTTTATGGGCATATTCCTCTGCTCCCGTCCCAACTAAAAAGCAATTGACTTTTTCATTACTTAATTTTCTAGCTATTGATATTGGATTTGCGAAATCTCTTATTCCAGCTACTGCTCCTATTGAAAATGTATTTCCATCCATATATGCAGCATCAAGTTCTACCTCACAATTTTCATTTGGAAGCCCTCCATACCCTACAGACTTGTAAAAAGGATAGTCTTCTACTCTTTTTATAGCTAATTCTATAGCATCTCCAGCCTCCATGCCTTCATTTAGTTTTTGTGAACTTTCACTTACTCCTTCTATAGCCATTCTCCATGTTGCAATTATTCCCCACATAACATTTCCTCCTATATTTTTAATAAAAGCCTTGGTTTCCCAAGGCTTTTATATTTTTAAAAGCAAATTTCTTCTTTTAAATTCAATATATCTTCATTTTCAGCAAGTTTTTTTGCCATTTTGCAAATATTTTTTAAAGATTCATTTAATCCTATTCCACCTTTCTTAGGTGTCTTTACTATTAAAATGTCGTCTTTATAATTTTCTAAAATTTCAGTATTTTCAGCAGACATTGCTGCAAATGCTTTTATATTTGTTTCACTATTAATCTTCTTTGCTAAAACTGCTGACATTTCAGCAAAATTTTCATAATTGAATGCCGGTCCACATATTACTACATCTGGACTAATTTTTTTAACCATAGCAACCATTTTTGCACTTACTTCTTCTTCATTATTTATAAAAAATTCATCACCACAATAAAGACTTGCTATTATTTTTGAATCATATTCTTTTAAAAATTTCTCCATCATTACTCCAGGTCCTAATGGAGTAGTTTTTCCTCCAGGTGGTATATTAGCTTTTTCTTTACCGCCTGCCCCTGCTTGTATTTGGTCTAATATAAGAACTACTTTAGTCAAATTTTTCATCCCCTAATTTAAAATTCTAAATCATCAAATGATAAGTCATCTTCTTCTTCAATATTAGTTTGTTCTTCTGTTAAATATTGCTTATCTAACATTTTTATAAACGGTAAGTACATAAAACATCCTACAACTAATAGTAGTATCTGAAGAATAGATGCTTGCCATCCACTTACTAAAAATCCACTAAATATAATAGGCGTTGTCCATGGTATTTGAACTCCATTAGTTAATGGAACTAACCCAGAATCCATACAGAAGTATGTTACAATTTGATTAAACATAGGAACAAACATAAAAGGTATTAATAATACTGGATTTAACATTATAGGTAATCCAAATATTATAGGTTCATTTATTCCAAATATACCTGGTAATAAAGACAATTTTCCTAATTCTCTTATACGTCTACTCTTACATACAATTAACATTACTATTAATAGAGAAAGTGTACTTCCCCCTCCTCCAAAAGTGGCAAACATATCCTGAAATTGTCCAGTTATTATATTTGGTAATTCTTGTCCAGCTTGGAATGCATCTAAGTTTTCAGCAGATAATAATTTTAATATTGGATTATAAACAGCTCCAACAACACTTGATCCATTTATTCCAAAGAACCAGAATAAATGCAAGAATATATAAGATATAACTGTAGCTGTTAATGTGTTTCCTAGTTTTAATAATGGCATTTGTAAAAACTGATATATAAACTCATGTATGTTTCCATATGGTGTTAACTCAAACCCAGTTTTTATTAAGAAGAATATTATCATTATTATAGCACTTGGTATTAATGCAGCGAATGACTTTGCAACAGTAGGAGGAACTCCTTCTGGCATTTTTATTGTCCATCCTTTGTTAACAACCCATTGGAATATAGCTACTGATACGAATGAAGTTATCATACCAACAAACATACCTTTAGACCCCATCCATCCTAGAGGTATACCTTTAACTTCATATACAATTTCCATTCCTTCCGGAGTGTATGGTATTGTAAATGGAGTTATTATGAAAAAGGCAACTAAAGCAACTGCTGCAGCTTGTATAGCATCTGCTTTAATTTGTTTAGCATATGAAAACGCTATCCCGATAATTGCAAGAATAGTCATTACATCAAACGTAGAAGCTGTTACATGACTTAAACCACTAGCCCAATTATCTCCAAAAAATCTAGCCCAAAACTCATTCCATCCTGGTATTGGGAAGTTCGCTATTAGTAAGAAGAACGACCCTACTATTAATAGTGGAGATGATACCAAGAATCCATCTCTAATTGCTACAAGGTACTTGTTTTTACCTATTTTTTCAGCCATAGGCATAAGTAACCTTTCTAAAGTTGACATAAATTTATTCATGTTTACCCCCTAATATGATATTTAATTTTATATAAAAGAAGCTAATTAATAATTATAATTAATTTAAATTAGCTTCTTAGATATCAACTTTGATTTTAACCCTTTACTTCCCTTGATTTAAATAATATAAAGTTTTAATTTATTTAGCCTGACGTGCTTTTATCATCTTTATAGCAGTTTTTAAAACTTTCTCCCCATTCATTGACCCATAATCAACACTATTTATAACATCTACAGGTGTTTTTTCATCAAATTTTGCCTGAACTTCTTTTAGCATAAACTTAACTTGTGGCCCTAATAATATGCAATCTGGATTTCTTTCTTCTACTATTTTATCTATTTCAGCATATGGAAACGCTTCAACCTCTATTGGTAATTTATGTTGATTTGCAACATTTTGCATCTTACTTGCTAATAAACTAGTTGACATTCCAGCACTACAGAATAAATATATTTTTTTGTTCATTTTACTTTTCCTCCTAAAAACCCTCTATATTTAAATTTTTATTTATTTGCCCCAATTTCTTTTCTTAAATCTATAATTTCTTTTACTAGATTTCTTTCACTTAGACAAGTCATTAAATGATCTTGAGAATGTATTAATAACATGCTTATTTCTACATTTTTACCCTCTTTATCCTTATTAATTAAACTTGTCTGAATTTTTTGTGCTTCTAAAATTTCTTCATTTGCATTTTCCATGTATTCGTCACTTTTTTTAAAGTCATTTTTCTTGGCATAATGTAAAGCTTCATAAATGTGTGACTTTGCATTACCTGCATGAATTATAACCTTTAGTATTTTATCTTGATAGTTCATTAGTTTCACCGCCTTACTTAAGGTCTTTTAAAATATTTGTTAACGTTTTCTTTAACTATATTTTACAATATATTTTAAAAAAAGGAAATAGTATTTTTTGTTTTTTTTAAAAATTTTTACAATTTACTTTAAATTTATGTTTTACTCTTCTTTATATTATTTTTCAAAGAATTATATGACTTAATTCTACAATCAAGTTTAGGGGGTATACATATATTATAACTTATTTTATACTTATGTCTTTATTAATTTCTATATGTATATTTTGAGTTCCAAATATAAAATAAGTTGCATATATTTATAATGATAGGATAAGCCTATTAATCTTAATATATGGAGTGTTTCTAATGCATAAAAAATGTGACAACAAATATTGTAATATCAATCAATGTAGTTCTAAATATCATTATTGTGATACTTTTAATGAACCTGAGCCTGTAACACCTAAATTTTTCTTTTATCCTTGCGAGATAGATTTGTATAATAATTTAAAAAATTGCCTTTGTAAAACAGTTGGGTTTAAACTTTCTTGCAGTGATTGTATTTTACGTTTAAAAATAATGAAAGTTACACCTTGTAGCGTATATGGTAAAACTTCATCTGGAAAAGGTCCTATATGTTTAAAATTATCTGCTATTGATTATGTTGATTTTGGAAAAGAAGTTTATGTTAATCCTTTATGCAATGTAAATATATCTGAAATTTTAACATTACCTGGATCAAAAGGTGAAAAGGGTGAACCTGGTCCTCAAGGTCCTAAAGGTGAAAAAGGCGAAGCTGGCCCTCAAGGCCCTAAAGGTGAAAAAGGCGAAGCTGGTCCTCAAGGCCCTAAAGGTGAAAAAGGCGAAGCTGGTCCTCAAGGCCCTAAAGGTGAAAAAGGTGAAGCTGGTTCTCAAGGCCCTAAAGGTGAAAAAGGTGAAGCTGGTTCTCAAGGCCCTAAAGGTGAAAAAGGTGAAGCTGGTCCTCAAGGTCCTAAAGGTGAAAAAGGTGAAGCTGGTTCTCAAGGTCCTAAGGGTGAAAAAGGTGAAGTTGGTCCTTCATCAAAACCCGCTCCTGTGCCTTATAATCCTGAAAAGAAAAAGAAACTATATACTAATAAAAAAGATCCTTATAACAAATAAAAACAAGAGCGCATACTATGCGCTCTTGTTTTTATTTACTAACCTATTTTTTTAAATATAAATTCATACATATCTACAAACTCTTTAGCTAATTGTAAAAAGTTCATAGTAGTCATTAAATGGTCCTGAGAATGAACTAATACAACTCCTATTTCAGTCTTCTCTCCACTAGCCTCTGCTTGTATTAGTTCTGTTTGAAATCTATGAGCTTTATTTAATGTCTCACTAGCTTCTTTTAAAAGTTCTCTAGCTTTTTCAAAATTTCCATCTTTAGCTTCAGACAATGCTTCATGAGCAGTACTTTTAGCATCTCCTGCATGTCCTATTATTCCAAACGATATTTCAAATATTTTTTCATTCATAAATTTTTACCTTCACTTTCCCCTATATATTCCTATAATTAGTTATGATTATATCATTATCTTCAAAAAACTTTTTTAGCTCTTTTGAAGTTAATATCTCATGTTCTTTTGTTCTTTCTATTGAATATGATGTTGACTTTGATAAAAATGCATCTACAAAAGCTGGATGACTCATCATATCCGATATTTCATATTTTTTTATTTCTTCTATGTGATTTTCAAAATATTTTCCATCTACATTCTTATTATAAAAACTTCCTATCACAGGAATTATATTATCATAATCTAATCTGTATTCAAATCCACCTCTTATAGGCAATTTATACTTATTTAGTATTTTTTCTATTACTGGTTTAAATTCTTTTAAAGTGTGAACATGGTGATGACTATCTAAATGAGTAATTTCAATTCCTGCATTTATAGCTTTATCTATTTGAGCACAAAATTCTTCATATAACTCATCTAAATCAATCTCTTTAGCTTTTTCCTCTGTAATTCTTCTAAAGAAATATCCATTTTCATCAGTTAAAGTCTTATGTGTTTTTAAAACAGGTTTATAACAACTTAATGTCATATGCACGCCACATCCAATATCTTTATTTTCTTTCAACAGATCTAGCGCTTGTTCAAATCCAGGCATACCTGTCATTATAGTACAAGATTTTACAACTCCATTTTTATGTGCAGATATTATCCCTTGATTTACTCCTTCACAATATCCGAAATCATCAGCATTTATTATTAATTTAGTCATTTAAATCACCTACCTTTAATTCATCTATCTTACTTTTGAATTGAGGTAAATATTCTTCATGTGCAATTAACATTTCATTCATTATTATTTCAGCCAATTCATCACTAGTTACAAGTGGATTTATAGAAAGAGCTTGTATAGATGTATCATAATCACCAAGTACAGCTGCTTTCGCTGTTAAAATCTCAAATGATTTTATTTGATTTAAAAGTCCAACTGTTCCAATTGGCATTTCTCCTATAGTTAAAGGTATCGGGCCTTCTTTAGTTATTACAGAACTTACTTCTACTGCATTATTATAACCTATATTTTTTATAGCACCTTTATTAAGTGTATTTACAACTTGTATATCTTTTTTATCATTGTATATAGAGTTTATTAAATTACATGCAGCATCACTATAATATGCTCCTCCTCTTTTTTCTAATTGAGGTGGCTTTATATCTAAATTTTCATCTTTATATAACTCAAATAAATCATTTTCTAAAACTTTCACAACCTCTGCTCTTGTTTGACCCTTTTCAAATTCTTTTAACTCATGTTCTAACATATCTTTTGTTTTATAATAATATCTATGATATGGGCAAGGTATAGCCCCTAAAGATTTAATAAATCTAGGATTAAATGGAGCAGTTGATTTTATATTTCTCATACTCATTTCTGAGTGTGCAAATTTTTCTATTGCTTCTTCAGTAATATCTATTCCGTCAAGACATACTTTTAATCCATAAACCATGTGATTTAATCCGGCAAAAGTAACTTCAATTTTTTCCTTATCAACTTCTAATGCTTCTGCTACCCCTGCTTTTACACCTATTGGTACATTACAAAGTCCAATAAATCTTTTGAAACTAGTATGATTAAATACCATTTCAGTTATAATTCCAGCTGGATTTGTAAAGTTTATTAACCAAGCATTAGGACATAACTCCTCAATATCTTTTATTATATCTAATATAACAGGTACTGTTCTTAATGCCTTAAAAAATCCTCCTGGTCCATTAGTTTCTTGACCTATAATACCATGTGATAAAGGTATTCTCTCATCTTTTATTCTTGCATCTAATAATCCTACTCTCAGCTGAGTAGTTACAAAATCTGCATCAACTAAAGCTTTCCTTCTATCTAATGTTGTATGTATTTCAAGATTTACACCTGATTTCTCAACCATTCTTCTAGCTAAATTCCCCACTATATCTAGCTTTTCTTTTCCTTCTTCAATATCTACTAACCATAACTCCCTTACCGGCAGCTCCTTATGTCTTTTTATAAAACCTTCAATAAGCTCCGGTGTATAGCTAGACCCTCCACCAATTGTAACTATTTTAAGTCCTTTTTCCATTTCATCCATAGGTATATTAATATACCTTCCCCCTCTCCCTAACTTTAGAAAAACGTTTACATACTAAAAATATCATTTTTCGTCATAAAAATCAATATATTTTTTAAATTTTATTTTTAATTTTATTTTATATTTCATTTATTAAATTTAATTTTCTCTTAAATTAAATAAAGCATTAGACTAAATTTAATTTAATCTAATGCTTTATTTACTTAATTTTATAAATAATTATAATTTATATCTAACTATATATCTTAACCTATAACATAGTCTTTTTCACTAACTCCATATTTCTCATATAAAATTTTTGGATTTTCTATGATTTTACTTTTATTTACTCTGGTCAATTTCTTTAATAAGCATTCTAACTTCATAGCTTCACTCTTGCTTTTACTAATCCAATAAATTTCAAGTTGCTTTATTCCTCTAGCTCTTGTATATTTAGAGTTTATTCCTTTTTCATGTTCTTTTATTCTTCTTTTAATATCTGTTGTATATCCTATATAATAAGTATCATCTTTACACCTTAATATATATGTATAAAACATATCAGCCTCCATAAAATCTATTTATTTTGTCTATAAAAAATTAGACAGCTAAAAGCTGTCCATAATTTTAGTATCCAACATAATATAAATATAACCCTTTTGACGGAGCTGTATCTGATGCATGGCTTCTATCTTTTAGCTCTAACATTTTTTTTATATCTTCTGGAGATTTTTTATGTAAACCTACATCTACAAGTGCACCTACTATAATCCTAACCATATTATATAAAAATCCATTTCCCTCAACAAAAATTTCAACTAATTCTTTATTCTTTTTTATATCTATACTATATATATTTCTAATATTGGATTTTTTCTTTGACTTTGATGATGCAAAGCTTGTAAAGTCATGTTCTCCTATTAAATATTTACTAGCTTCTCTCATCATTTCAATATCTAAAGAGTTTTCTATGTGATTGGCATATTTTCTTAAAAATACATCATGATGCTTTTCATTATATATTTTATATAAATATACCTTCTTTTTTGCATTGTATCTAGAGTGGAACCTTAAATCTACATCTTCAACTTTTTTAACTACAATATCTTCAGGTAAATATCTATATAAATAATCATTAATTTTATCTACTGATAACTTAGAATCTGTCTTGAAATTAGCAATTTGGTTGTATGCGTGTACTCCCATATCAGTTCTTCCAGAGCCAATTATTTCTATTTTTTCATCAGTCATTTTACTAAGTACTGATTCTATCTTGCCTTGAATTGTATTTTCATTATCTTTAAGTCTTTGAAATCCTTTATACCTTGATCCATCATACTGTATCGTTAATTTAATATTTCTCATTTTAATCCTCTTTCTATACTGACTCTAATAAAGTGTTTTTAAGCGAAAAAGTTATACATGTGCCTTCGCCTTTTTTACTTTCTATTTTCATTTCTCCACCATGTAATTTTATAATCTCATGGCTTATAGCAAGTCCTAGTCCACTACCCGCTTTATTATAATTTTCTTGGAAAAATTTATCTAAAACTTTTTCTAAGTTATGTTCTTCTATACCTTCTCCATTATCTATTACCTTTATAGTCGTATATTCAAAATCTTGTGATACAACTACTTTTACATAACCTTCTTCATCTGTAAATTTTAATGAATTTTGAACGAGGTTTATCAAAACCTGTCTTAGTCTATTTTTATCTCCTTGTATCATTTGAATATCATCCATTATAAAGTCACAACTTAAGTTAATATTTTTTTCATTAGCTTTTACCTTTAACTGATTTACAACTCCAACAACTAATGACTCTACATCTACCATATCAATTTGAAGCTTTATCCTATCTGATGATAACCTTGAGAAATCTAGAAGTTCTTCAACAAGTTTTATGAGTCTTTCCGTTTCATCTTGTATTATCCCTAATCCTAAGTCTAATTCTTCTTTTCCAATTCCTTCATACCCCAGTGTTTCACTCCATCCTTTTATTGAAGTTAATGGAGTTCTTAACTCATGTGATACTGAGGATATAAACTCATCCTTTAGCTTCTCACTTTTGTCAATTTCTCTAGCCATATGCTCAAAAGTTTCTGCTAATTCACCAATCTCATCATCTATTATAGCTCTTGGCTTTAGCTTTATATTGTAGTTACCATGTGCTAATTCATTAGCAAATTTTTTAAGTTCACTTAATGGATCTATCAAAGTATAAGCAAACTTTAAACTTATAGAAATAGCTATTAGTAGTATGAAAATTCCAGCTAATATAAGACCTAAAATTATCTTAAATATAGTTGTGTCTATAGCATCCAGAGAAACAGTGTATCTTACAACTCCCTCTATTTGATTATTTAACTTTAGGGGGACAGATATACTCATAACATGTTCGCCATTTTTTGCTTTATACTTACTTGTTGTTTTTTTATCCTTTAAAGCTTGATCAACATCTTCATAATGAGCTTTTTCATCACTTCTAAATCCATACTGGTCTATAATTATATTTTTATCTTTATTTATTATCTCAACTGCCATGTGTGGATTTGTGTTTATATCTCTTTTTTCAAAAATATTATTTATCTTTTGTTCAAAAGAACTATCTCCCATATATCCACTATAAATATTTTGAGTACTGTTTGCTTGGTGTTCTAAAGTCTGTCTAACAGAATCATAGTAATAATTTTGTGCATAGAATATGAATAACCCTTCAAATAAAGTTACAGTAATTATTATTATTATAAAATAATTTTTTATTATCTTTTTTCTAAGACCTTCGAAGTGTATCACTATTCATTTTCCTTTCTCCAACAATATCCATAGCCCCAAACTGTTTGTATAAATTTAGGTTTAGATGCATCATCTTCTATCTTATTTCTTATTCTTCTTATATTTACGTCTACTATTTTAAAATCATATAAATAGTTAGTTCCCCAAACTTCATCAAGTATTTGATCTCTACTCAATGATTGTTTTTCATTAGTTATTAAGAACTTAACTATGGAAAATTCTGTTGGTGTTAACTCAATTTCAGAACTGTTTTTAAATAGTTTCCTTTTTTCTAAATCTAATATGAATGGTCCACTTTCTATTACACTCTTGTTTTTACTGTTTACTTCTCTATTTATTCTTCTAGATAAAGCACTTACTCTCATTAATAATTCTTTTATACTAAAAGGTTTAACTATGTAATCATCAGCTCCAGAGATAAATCCTTCTATTTTATCTTCTTCTTGAGATTTTGCAGTAAGCATTATTATACCAACTGAATCAAAATTATTTCTTATATATTTGCAAACTTCAATCCCACTCATATCAGGAAGCATAACATCTAGTAGTGCTATAGATATGTTTTTTTCACTAGATATTTTATCTATAGCTTCTTGTCCAGTTCCAGCTTCTATAACTTCATAACCTTCTCTTTTTAGGTTTATGCTTACAAAGCTTCTAATACCTATTTCATCCTCTAAAACTAATATTTTTTCCTTCATTATTCTTCCTCCCTCAAAACTAATATATAAGCGAAAAATTTTCTTTAATTGCATCTTTTGATATATTTAAATCTTTTAAAACTTTAGGGCTGTTTTCTACTAAAACATACATTTCAGAGTCATTTTCTTTTAAGATAGTTCCTCCGTTACTAGTATTTTGATTTTTACTCTCATCTATTTTATTTTTAGAAATTTTAGTAATTGTAAATAATTTTATTGGCTCTGATTGATGTATATCATAATACATAAATTCAGATTTACCTTCACTGAAATTTTCATCAATATAAATTTTATTAGCTACGTTATTTGGTAAGCTTAACCTAAAATTATTTTGATAGTTATAATATATTTGACTTACAAAAACTAAATTTGATGATTCCTTTGTTTTTCCATTCCATATATTCCAACTGATGTTTAGTGAAGATTTCTGGTTATATCCTCTTGAATTACCATTTATCATCGGTATTTCCGCTATCCCATCATTATTTATATCTTCAACAGGAATGTAATAAGGTTTTGTTACTTTTATATTTTTCTCATCAAAGGCTTTCTTTAAATTATCATTTTCTAAATATAAAATTTGTGTTATATATGAATCATTTTCTGTAAATGATTTAGTATCAACAATAATTCCTTTTTTATCTTTACTTACTTTTTTAATATCTAAATATGCGCTATCTAAGTTTTTAACATCATTAAAAACCGAAAAATCTCTAAGTTTTACATATTGATCAAAATAAGCTAAACTAACTGTCATCACATGTGTTTTTGGATTAAAGTTAGCAATTATAATATCTAACTTACCATCGTTATCTAAATTTTTTATTTTTACTTTCATCTCTGTAAAATCATCTTTATTCTCTATCCAACTTGGATCAAACTTAGTTAGTCTAATTATTTTATTTTCCTTAAATTTATAAACTTCCATTATAGTTTTATTATCTTTTTTACTTAATAATATAATTTCTTTATATCCATCATTATCTAAATCAAAAAAATTGGCGTATTCTATACTATCTCCATCAACAAGGTGGCTATCTATAATATTTTTCCCATTATTTAATAATACAGAAAATCCAACTTTATTATTTACTTCATTAAAATTTTCTTGTTTTTGAAACACAACAATTTCATCTGACCCATTATTATCTAAGTCTACAGTATTTATAGTTGCAACTTCTGAGGAATTTTTAGGTAATAAAATACTCGATCCTTTTCCTAATGTTGCATTTATACTTTTATATAAATTAGCTTCTTGTTCATTGTGTATAGGTTTCTTTATTAACTGTTCAGGAGACTCTGTACTAGTACATCCCACATTCAAAAAACCAGTACATAAGACTATTACAATTAATTTAAATAACTTCATTTATTTCCCCTCTCTAGTTTTTAGATAAGCTTCAAATTTTTTTATATTTTCTAACTCTTTTTGTCTTATTTCTGTTGTTATGTTTCCTCTTCCCAACCTATCAGCTTTAGATAAGAGTAAAACATCATTATAATTTATTTCTTTAATCATATTTTCACAATCTAAAAAAGGTAAATTTTTATCAAAGAATAGAGGTTGCATATGAAACTTCACCAACTTTGAAATTTTATATTTTAAATTTTCATTATCTGTTAGCTTGTCCATAATTTGCTTTGATATTTTTTCTCCTTCAATATCATGATTATATGATGTTATTCTTCCCTTTCTCACTCTTGTGGTTGTAAGCTTTCCAATGTCATGAAGTAATGCAGCCCACATAAAAGCTAATTTATCACTTGAAAAATCTTTAATTTGTGCAGCTTCATCTAAAACCATAAAAACATGATTCAAAACATTTCCTTCTGGGTGATACTTTTTATTTTGTTCTATTAAACTAAGATTAAAAAGCTTATTTTCTAAATCCGTGTTAAGTTTTTCTTTCGATAATAATCTTTTAATATATTCTGATGGGTTTTTATCACTCACAAGATGTTTACTTATTTCATTAAAAATTAAATTATTTTCCATATTATCCACGCCCTTATTTTTATTTAGTATTTTAACAAGAGCTTAGTAAACACTAAGCTCTTATTTAATTAAAGTTCTTCCTCACTATTTGATGATTGTTCAACCTCTTGGTTAGTATTTTCTACTGGTTCAGTTTTTATAACTTTATCCTCTTTTAATCTTCTAACTTGCTTAGTGGATTTTTTGGCTTTTGGAAATAAATTAAAATTTAACTTTAAACCACCTTTTCTAGGCTTTTTATTTGTATTTTCATTTATACCAAATTCATCTTTTTCATCTTCTGGAACTAGATCATTTAAAACTATTTCAGCCTCTCTGTCTTCCTTATCCATAATTTCATTTGGTATATAGTCTTCTTTTAAAGTTTCTATTTCTTTTTTTTGTTTATTTTTATTTACTCTTTTTTTTGTTTTTGTCTTATTTGATTTTTTTGTTGGCATTATCTTAACCCTCCTAAAATTTATTTACACAGTATATATATATTTAAGAGGGCTTGTAATTATTTGTTATTATTTATATATTTTGGTGGCTTTGGACCTATATATTGATAGATATATGTCTTTAATCTACCATTGTATAATTTTCTTTTTTTATTAGCTTTTTTATTAAAAGCATCCTCAAAATCTTCATATGAAGTTAACATATAATAAGACCAAGTTTTAAGTTCTTTAAACGCATAACCCAAATCTTTATATAATTTTTTTACAGTTGGCTTATCTTCTAGTCTTTCTCCATAAGGAGGATTTGTTATTATAAATCCGAACTTTTCTTCGCTTTCAAAGTTTTTAGCATTAAACACCTTAAACTCCACATAGTCTTCTACACCTGCAAGTTCTGCATTTTTACGAGCTATCATAACAGCTTCTTTATCAATATCATATCCATAAATCTTAAAATCTAAGTCAGTGTTCATCTTATCAAAAGCTTCTTTTCTAACATCCCACCATATTTTTTTATCCATAGTTGTCCAGTTTTCAGCTATAAATTCACGATTTAATCCAGGTGCCATGTTAAGTCCAAGCATAGCAGCTTCTATAACTATTGTTCCAGAACCACACATTGGATCTACTAATATCCTTCCAGGTTGCCAAGGAGTTAATTGAACCATTGCCGATGCCATAGTTTCCCTTAATGGTGCTTTAGTTGAAACTTCTCTGTATCCTCTTTTATGAAGCGCCATACCACTTGTATCTATAGCTAATGTAACAATATCTTTATGAATAAAAACTTGTATTGGATATTTTTCTTTCGTTTCTGGTAACATTCCATCTTCTTCATAACTTATTTTTAAACTCTCAACTACTGCTTTTTTTACTATTGCTTGAATATCTGAAGTTGAAAATAACTTAGATTTTATAGATGATGCTTTAGCAACTGGAAACTCACCACCATAAGGAATATATTTAGACCAGTTAATAGCTTTTGTATTTTCAAATAAATCATTAAAAGTTTTAGCCTCAAATTCAGCAACTTTTAAAAGTACCCTTTCAGCCGTTCTTAACCATATATTAGATGTAGCAATACCTTTTTCATCAGTTCTATATGTTACTCTTCCATCTTCTGTTTTTATTATTTCATATCCTAAATTTGTTATTTCGTTTTTAAGAATTTTTTCTATTCCAAAAAAACAAGGTGTTATTAATGTATAATTTTTCATGCCTTCCTCCTAGTTCTTAATTTCATCATTCATGCTCCCCATCTTATAGCCTATTAAGTCTAGAGTCACATATTTAAATCCAATTTCAATTAGTTTATTATGAGTCTCTTTTAATAAGTCATTGTTAAAAAATTTATGTATCTCACTTTCTTCAACTTCTATTCTAGCTAACTCATTATGAGTTCTTACTCTATATTGTCTAAATCCTAAGTCTTGTAAATAATTTTCGCTTTCTTCTATCCTTCTAAGCTTTTCATTTGTTATAGCCTCTCCATAAGGTATTCTAGTAGCTAAACAAGCAAATGCAGGTTTATTAAATGTAGGTACATCTAATTCTTTAGACAATTTTCTTATATCTTCTTTAGTCATAAAACTATCTTTAAGTGGACTTTGTACTCCTAATTCTTCTAATGCCTTCAATCCAGGTCTATAATCACTTAAATCATCTAAGTTAGTACCATCTAAAATATAGTCTATATTATTTTTATCAGCGATATTCTTCATCTTTGTAAATATAGCTTTTTTGCAATAATAACATCTTTTTGTATCATTATTTATAAATTCATCTATATTAAACTCTTCTAATTTTAATACTATGTGTTTTATACCTAAGACTTTTGCATAAGCTTTTGCTTCTTCTATTTCTCTATTTGAATGCATCATTGCATGTATTGTTACAGCTATGCAGCTTTCACCTAATGTATCTTTTGCTACTTTTAATAAAAATGTACTATCTACTCCTCCTGAAAATGCAACTAATACACTTCCAAGTTCCTTAAGTCTATCTTTTAATATATCTAGTTTTTTTGAAGTATCCAATTCCCCATACCTCCCCCATTTTCTAATACCTTTAATTATATACAATATATAGTTTTTAATCAAACATTTTAGAATATGTATCGATATTGTAATTTTTTAGTTATATTTGAGTTTTTTTGATGTTTGTTATATTATATTTTTACATAAAGGGGGAGATTTTGTGAGAATAGAATTTAAACATCTAGAAGATTTGCTTAGATGTAATAAAAATATAAAAATTGAATTTATAGATAATTCTAATATTTTGGAAATTAAAAATTTATCAACTGTAATTGCTAAAATAGAATTTCATAATAACAATTTAGAAGAGAATAGTGAGTATATATATAATACACTAGTAAACTTGGAAAATATTACTCTATATATTCCTAAAATATATGATAAATAATAAAAAAAATGTGATTAGCTAATGCTAATCACATTTTTATAATAACTTTTCTTTCCATTCTTCTTCTTTAAAACCTATTAATAAATTTTTACCATCAAAAGCTATAGGTCTTTTTATAAGCATTCCATCACTTGATAAAATATCTAGTAATTCATCCTCGCTTGCAGTTTTTACCACATCTTTAAGTCCTAATTCTCTATATTTTACTCCACTTGTATTAAAGAACTTTTTAATCTCATACTCTCCAGTATCATACATTTGTTTTAATTCTTCTTTACTTGGAGGATTTTTTACAATTTCAATTTCTTCAAATTGTATATTATTTTCATTAAGCCAAGCCTTGGCTTTTCTAACAGTAGATCATCTAGAATATCCATAGAATTTTAACATTTTATCACTTTCCTTTTTCTTTTCTTATATTATTACACTAATTTAGAAAGTTTAAAACATTTTTATTAATTCCATGGAACAACTTCAACCTCGCCATACCATCTATCCTTTAGTCGATTTGAATATTCTCCTTTGTAATTAATTATATATAATACAACTAACTCTACATATCGAGTACCTATTTGAAGTATATCCCGCATATTTTCAACAGTTAAATTGGCTCTTTTATTTTTTCTAGTCGGATGTACTATATTATTTCTAAAATATGTAAATATATCAATACCATCATCAAATTTGCTTTGTATATATTCATTAAAAATAATAAGTTCTTCTTTACCATAATTTATATTACAAATCTCTAAAAGCATTCTGATATTATCAGATGCTGTATTTTTTTCAAATTCTATATCATTTAATATTTTAGCTTTTTCAACTATTACTACATATGATAATGTTTCTAGTGCTATCTGAATAGAAATAACATTATTTTCTATATTTATATTATCTAAAGATTCTATATACCAATCAATAACATGCTTTAAAGCTTGTCCATAATAATCATCATGTAGCTTTTTACACATTAAACTTATGTACTTTTCAATATTATGATGATTTACTACTGTATCCGACCACGTAGGAACATATTTAAAAGGAGTTGTTATTGATTCTTTCCATAGTCTAAAATTATTTTTGTCATCTTTATATCCCATTACCAAACAAATTCCAATATACCTACCCGATAAAAAATTTAATGCGTCTGAAATTTCATCTAATAATTTAAATACATAACTAGATTTAAATGCTTTATTGTCTTTTCTTCTTATTCGTCCTACATGTGTTATTATACTTCCATTTTTCTCTCTTAATTCTTCATATAACTCTTTATTGTAATCATATCGCTTATCTATTATGATTTCATATCCACTTACTTCAAAATTTATTCTTCCTGCAAATAATTTATCATCATATTTTATTAATTTACCTTGCTTTTTATCAAAATTCACAATATGAAAATCTAAATAGTCCACAAACTTATTTTTAGACTTTATAACCCCACTACTTGCATATCCGTAAATATTATTTTTATGTATATTGTTTATAGTCACATTAATAGGTTGATATCCATGCAACTCTATAATTGCTTCTAAATATTTCTTTTTTATAATTTCTAAATGCTCACTTTTGCATCCTATTATTTTAGCTTCAAAATTTATAAATGTAGGAGAACTAATTTTATAGTAAATCCGACCCTTACATTTATATAGCTTATCTAGGTAAATGCAAAAATTCCCTTCATGAATAACTATATCCTCATCAATACCATAATTTAGGTATTTAGAGGATATAGCTTCTTTTACTACCTTCATTTTTTAGCCCACCTTCATTAAACATAGTTGTCTTAATATTATATCACATTTGATAAATAAAAAAGTATTTTATCTAAATATTTTAGATTATGAAGCTTTTAATTAAATTTATAAATTTATATTATTTAAAATATATTTTATACTTATATAAATCACTGACTACATATTCTTCTTTTAAAATTGAATATAGCTTTAAATCTACATAAGATTGTTTATGAAGCTTTTCTTCTCTAAGTATTGCATCTAACTTCATATTTGCTTTTAACATAACATTTTCAGAAGCTACATTTTTACTAATACATCTAGCTTCTATTTTATTTAAATTCATATAATTAAATGCAAAGTCAACTACCACTTTCAAAGCTTCTGTAGCTATTCCCTTTCTCCAATGCTTATCACTTAGTATATAACCAACTTCAGCTTTTCTATTTTGACTATCACATTTTGAAAAGCCGCAAATACCAATCATTTCATCATTTTCTTTTAATGATATTGCCCATGGAGTAGGTCTATTATTTTTATATCCGTCTATCATAAAATTTATCATTTTTTCTACAACTTTAATATCTTGAATTTTATCTATAATCATATATCTTGTTACATTATCATTTGATAAAAAAGAAAAAAGTTGTTCTAAATCATTTTGATTTATCTTTCTTAATCTTATTCTATTTGTATATAAATCAGGTAGATTTTCAAATATATTTTCCACTTTTCACCTCTTAGTTATTATTTTCTATAAGTATATCTTGTAAGATTTACTTTCTTTATTCGTTTTAAACTCTTTAAAGCCAACAGATTTAAATAATCTCTTTGACCTATTATTATAATCGTAAATTTCAGGTATGGTTATAGACTTATAACCTAACTCCTTAGCTCTATCTAATAATTTTAATATTACTTTTTTACCAATTCCAAGTCCCCAATATTTTTTATCTCCTATAACTATTGGCATATTCTCTTCTGATAAAGTCACATCACCTATAATTTTATATACTCCATCATCCATTATTTCTATAAAATATAATTCTCCTAATTCATCCAATTTACTATACATTCTATATATAGTTTCTAGGTCATATACTTTATCTTGTACTCCTTCTGAGTTATACAAAACATCTTTATCTTGATACCATTTTAAGCCAATATCCCAATTTTCTTTTGAAAGTGTAACTAACCTTAATCGTTCATCTATCTGTAAATTTTTTGGTTTTTGATTTATTTTTAACCATTCATTTTTTAGTATATCCATATATACAATATCAGAAAACTTTCCATATTTACTATTAAAATAAGCTTCTCTTATTATCCCTATTTCTTTAAACCCTAATTTTTTGTATAAATTTTGTGCTCTTATATTTTCTTTCATAGTTGTTAATTCAATTTTATTTAAATTTAAATTTTTAAACATAAAATCAATAAAACATCTTAGTGCATCCTCTCCATATCCTTTTCCTTGTTCATTAATTTCACATATTTTTATTCCAAATTCAGACTTTTGATTTCTTGCATCATATTCATTGTAATTAATTTCCCCTATAGGCTTTAACCCTTGTTTTTTACAAATCATAAAACACTTTTTATCATTATATAAAGAGCCATTATTTATTTCTTTTAAAACTTTATCTTTTAAATAATTTAGACTTTGCAAAGTTCCAAATCCTAGACCTGAATCACCCATCATATTTTCATCATTCCACCACTTGTGTAAATATATTTCATCTCCAAGTTCAAATGGTCTTATGACTACGTACTTCCCTACAATCATAATAACTTACTCCTTTTTAAGCGTTTTAAATTTTTCTTTCATAATAAGACTCTTTAGAAATGCAATAAAATAAAGATTTAACTTCTTTATTATCTAACTGTCTTAAAATAGTTTTTTTACTTAGTTTATATTCAAACCCACATTTTTGAATAACTCTTTTTGAGTTATAATTAGACTCTGCATGTCCACACCATATCAAGTCTAAATTTAATTCATTAAATCCATATTCAATTATACAATTTATAGCTTCTGGCATTATACCTTTTCCCCAATACTTAGGGTTAAGCGCATAACCTAATTCTCTTTGCTTTAAATTAACTTTACTTTCATCTGGAGATTTTTCATGTACACCTATAGTTCCTATTAGTTTATTTTCAGACTTTAAAATAATCGCATATGTTTCATTATTTTCCATAAACATGTGTATAATATTTTTACTCTCATCTTCACTTTCATGTGGTTTCCAACCTGCATTAGGTCCAACTAATTCGCTCTTTGCATACTCAAATAAGTCTTTACTGTCACTTTCTCTAAATTTTCTAAGAAGTAATCTATCCGTTTCTAAATTTTTCATAATGTCCTCCTAATTTATTCTATTACTATAGTTATTCTTCATATAGCTTCTATATCCTACTTTTATAGACAAGTAGTAATTTAAACTTTTCATTTTACGAACTTTTTTATTTATTTACACATAAAAGTTCATATATTATAATAATTATTACGTATTTTAATGAATTTTAAAAATAGGAGGGGTTTCATTGCAAATATATAAGGGGAATATAATATTCACTAAGAATAAAAATAAATTTGAAGTTATAAAAAATGGTTTTATAGTGGTAAAAGATGGAAAGGTTATTAATGTGTATGATATTTTACCTGATAATTATAAAAATATCGACATAATAGATTATAAAGATAAACTAATAATACCAGGTATGAATGACTTACACGCTCATGCCTCACAATTTAGGAATATAGGAATGGCTATGAGTAAAGAATTGATTCCTTGGCTTAATAATTATACTTTTCCTGAAGAATCAAAGTATTCAAATTTAGATTATTCAAGTAAAATGTACAAAAAATTTGTTAAGGAAGTTTGGAAAAAAGGAACAACTAGAATAGCAGTTTTTGCTACTATCCATAAAGATTCCACATTACAACTTATGGATATTTTCGAAAAATCTGGTTTAGGTGCATTTGTTGGAAAAGTAAATATGAATATAAATTGTCTAGATGAATTATTAGAAGATACATATCAATCAATTATAGATACAGAAGAAATTTTAAAAAGATATTCATCTGAGAATAATTTAGTAAAACCTATAATAACTCCAAGGTTTATTCCTAGCTGTGATAGTGAATTATTAAGTGCTTTAGGAGAATTAGCATTTAAATACAGCATTCCTATTCAATCCCACCTTTCTGAAAATTTAGGTGAAATTAAATGGGTTAAAGAGCTTCAGCCAGAATCAAGGTTTTATGGAGATGCCTATAATAAATTTAATTTATTTGGCCAAACAAAAACATTAATGGCACATTGTGTATACTCAAGTGATGAAGAGTTAGATCTTATGAAAAAAAATAACGTTACCGCTGTACACTGCCCTTTCTCTAATTTAAATTTAGCCAGTGGCATAATGCCAATTAGAAGATTCTTAGATAAAGGAATATCAGTAGCTCTTGGATCTGATATTAGTGGGGGACATGAATTATCAATGTTTAAAGTTATTGTAAATACTATACAATCTTCTAAAGTTTGTTGGTTAAACTCTAATAAAGAATTTGATTTTTTAAATTTATCTGAAGCATTTTATTTAGCTACAAAAGGTGGAGGAAGTTTCTTTGGGAAAGTTGGAAGTTTTGAAAAAGATTATGATTTTGATGCATTGATTATAGATGATGAAAATCTTAATCATGATAACTATTCTTTAATGGAAAGATTGGAGAGATTTATATACCTTGGAGATGATAGAAATATAGTCCATAGGTACGTACGTGGTAATCTAATTGATGAACCTAATTTTTAAATTATAACATTTATTTACACTTTTAAAACTTAAGTTCTAGTAAATAATAATTTAAAGATATTATTTATCTAAACTTAAATAAAAGGAGTTTTATAATATGTCTAAGTTTACAGGAATAGTTAAATGGTTTGATAATGATAGAGGATACGGATTTATATCAGCTAATGATGGTAATGATGTATTTGTTCATCACTCAAACGTAAAAGAAAATGGTCATTGCAAAGATTTACATGAAGGAGAAGAAGTTACTTTTGATGTTATTGATGCACCTAAAGGTCCTTCAGCTATAAATGTCCATAAAAATTAAAAAAGAGCATACAGTAAACTTACTGTATGCTCTTTTTTTAATTTTTATGAATTTTACTTATAATATCATTTTTTATATTTTCTATTTTATTCTTAGTATCGTTTATATCTGTACTAATTTTATCTTTTTTATTATCTAATTTACTGTCTAAATTTTCTACCTTATCTTTTGTATATTCTGAACTTTTTTCTAAATTATTAACTTTATCATCTACTTTATCTTTTACATTTTCAGCTTTATTTTTCACTTCATTAATTTTATGTGATGCTGAGTTAACTTTATCTGATACATTGTTAAGTTTTCCATCTACTTTATTTTTTGTAGAGTTTAAATCATTATTAGCATTGTCTACTTTATTGTTAATATCTTTAACTTTAGAATCTAGATTACCCGTTAAATTACCAGCTGAGTTAAGAGCCTTATTTACATCATTTAATGTAGATTTTGCTGAATCAATTTTTTCAGTAAAATTATTTGTAAAATCACTTAACGATTTAACATGAGAATCAGTATCTATTTCATCAAACTTTTCTCTTATTTTTTTACCAATATCAAGATTTATACTTGATTCTTTCTCCTTAGACTTTTCTTCTTTTTTATCTTTTATATTATCACTTGAACAACCAGTCAAAATTATAGTTGAAATTAATGTTGTTATTAAAATTATTTTCTTTTTCATATTTCCTCCTCTTTACTTAGATTTCTAACCTTTTTATTGTTTTATTATTTTACTACATTTTTTTGTTTTTGTATACAATAAAATTTATTTTTATTTATAAAAAAGAGAGCCTTTTTACTGGCTCTCTAAAAATCTTTTAATTATCTTAATATATTTTTCCTGGATTTAATATGTTTTTATTATCAAATGCTATTTTTATATTTTTTATTAAATCCATATATGCATGACTTTGAGATTCATGTAAATATCCTTTTTTAGCATATCCAATTCCATGCTCTCCTGATACTTTACCATTAAGTTCTCTAGATTTTTCATACATTCTTTCAAAGGCTTCAGTTAGTTTTTTATCCCATTGCAATTTATCTAAATCATCTTTTAATACATATATATGAAGATTTCCATCTCCTGCATGTCCAAAACTTTTAATTCTTATATTAAGTTCTTCTTGTAAGTCATTTGTAAATCTTATAAATTCAGCTACCTTATCTCTTGGTACAACAACATCACACTCGTCTATTTCTGTTGTAGATGCTTTTATAGCTTCAAGAAATGCTCCTCTTGCTGACCAAATTGACTCATTTCTTTCTTGAGTATCTGAAATAAATACATCATAAGCTCCACATTCTAAGCAAAGTTTTGCAACTTTATCATACTCTTTTTCTATATCTTCTTTACTGTTTCCATCAAATTTTAACAGTAAATATGCGTCAGAAGTATTATCTGGGAATTTTTTACCTAAAAATTCTTCAGATGCAAGTATTACATCTCTTTCCATAAACTCTATAGCAGTTGGAATAGATTTAGATTTTATAATTTTAGGAACTGTTTCAATTGCAGTTGCTAAATCTGGAAATGGAACAAGTAAACTTATATCTTTTTTAGGTAATGGAAGTAATTTTAATATAGCCTTAGTTACAATACCAAGAGTTCCTTCTGAACCTACCATTAAATCTTTTATACTATATCCAGAACTATTTTTTACAACTTTTCCTCCAACATTTATAATTTCACCATTTGGAAGTACGACTTCTAATCCTCTAACATAATCTCTTGTAACTCCATATTTTACTGCTCTCATTCCACCTGCATTAGTATTTATATTTCCACCTATTGTGGCACTTTTTTCTCCTGGATCTGGTGGGTAAAATAAGTCCTTTTCAGATACATATTGTCCTATAGTCATAAGTAAAACTCCAGGTTCTACTGTTAAAGTTAAATTTTCTTCATCTAACTCTAATATGTTATTCATTTGGCTTAAGTTTATCATTATTCCACCATAAATAGCTACAGCAGCTCCTACTAATCCTGTTCCTTGCCCCCTAGGAGTTACTGGTATATTATATTCATAAGCATATTTCATGATTTTAGAAACTTCCTCTGTACTATGTACATTTACTAATACTTCTGGATATTTTTCAATTCCTCCCAGTTCATCATGTGAGTAGTCTTCATTTATATTTTCTCCTACTAAAACATTTTCCTCTCCACATAGGTTTATTAAAAATTCAATATCTGTATTATCTATTTTTTTATACATAACGATTTCCCCCAATCCTTATTGTGCTGTAATTGCAACTTTTTCTAATAAATTATCTTTACTTAATTTTTCCAACTCTATGTCTTTAATAAGTTTAGGTATTACATCGTAAATATCTCCTATAATAGCGTAATGAGCTGTATCAAATATTGGAGCTTTTTCATCCTTATTTATAGATATTATGCAATCAGACCCATTCATACCTGCTACAAATTGTATCGCTCCTGATACTCCACAAGTAATTATTAACTTAGGTTTTACAGTTCTACCACTTAATCCAATTTGTTTTTTTGCATCTATCCATCCATCTTCAACTAGTGGTCTAGTCCCAGCTACCTGTCCTCCTAATAAACTTGCTAGCTTATATAACATATCCATATCTTCTTTTTTCTTTAATGCTCTACTTCCAACTATAATAACTTCTGCATCTTCTATTCCAACTTCTTTATCTTTTTCATTTATTTTTAAAACATCTATTTTAGATTTTAATTTTTCTTCATCTATTAAGCACATAGTTATTTTTCCAGATGGATTTTCAATTTTTTCTGGAGCGTTAAATATTTTATATCTAACAGTTGCAAATTGTGGTCTGTGATTTGGTGTGTGTATATGAGCCATTATATTCCCACCAAATGCAGGTCTTATTTGATCTAAATCAGTATTTTCTTGAACATCTAATATTGTACAATCAGCAGTAAGACCTGTTTTAAATCTGGCAGCTAGTCTTGGCGCTAAGCTTCTTCCAAGTGTAGTTCCTCCAAATAATACAATAGTTGGTTTTACTTTTTCTATAAAATCTTCTACACATGCTGTGTATGGTTCTATTCTAAATTCTTCTAATTCATTATTGTCATATACAAATACTTCATCTACTCCATAAGATAATAATTCATCTGCTCTATTATTTATGTTACTACCAACAAATACACAATAGACTGGTTGATTTATTTTTTTAGCCATTTCTTTAGCTTTTCCTATTAATTCAAATGTAACAGGATGTATATCCCCTTCATGGTGATCAACGTAAACAGCTATTCCTCTCCATTTATCTTTATCTATTTTTTTAACTTCATCTTCTACAAATTCAAATACACCTTTAGGTCCTGTCTTGACACAAAGTTTGCACATTTTACATCCAGCACCTATTTCTAATTTCCCATTGTTAAGTTCTATAGCCCCAAAAGGACATATGTCTAATATTTTTTGAATATCCTTAGCTTTATCTTGATTTATAACTATCTTAGCCACTTTAAATCCCCCCTATATTAATTTTAAGTCTTTGATTTTATTTAATAATTTAGATGATATTTCTTCACCTGACCACACTTCTTTTTCTATATCTGAAGTTGGTGGGAATATCTTAAGAACTTGAGTTGGTGATCCATTAAGCCCATAATGTTTTTCATCTTTGTCTTCAAAGTCCTTTAGGCTAATCATTGGTATTTCTTTGTCTTTAGTTTCTAATTTTAATCTAAAAGAAGGTAATCTAGGTTGGAAAATTTCTTTTTCTACAGTTATTAAACAAGGAAATTCAACTTCACAAATTTCACGTGTATTAGGCATATCTACTTCCACTACTATGCTCTTTTCTTTTGTTTCTATTAATTTTGTTACATTAGTAACATGTGGTATGTTTAAAAATTCTGCTATCTCTGGGCCAACCTGAGCTGTATCTCCATCAGTAGTTTGCTTTCCACAAATAATTAAGTCAGTATCTCCAAATTTTCTAATTGCTTGTGAAATTGTATATGAAGTTGCTAAAACATCTGCCCCAGCAAATTTTCTATCACTTACTAAAGCACCTTCATCTGCACCCATCATAAATGCTTCCTGAATAATTTGTTTTGCTTGTGGAGGTCCCATACTTAATACTTTTACTTTCGCTCCATTTTCCTCTTTTATTTTTAAAGCAGTTTCTAATGCATATAAATCATATGGATTCATCTTAGAATCTACTCCATCTCTTTTTAAAACTCCTGTTTTCTCATCTACCTCTACTTCTGATGTTCCTGGAACTTGTTTTATACATACTAAAATTTCCATGTCATTTCCCCCTTTACTTTACTATTACTGATACTCCATCAGGTATAACTGCTACTTTAGCATCTTTACCTTTTATGTCAAAAGCCATTTGTAAAGCTTCTTCAAAACTACTTGCATGTTTCATATGCATGTTTTTAATCATTTGTGGATCGCATAAATCAGTTACCATAATTACAGTAAACTTTTCTAAAATTCTTGCTAGTATTTGAAATTCCCACTGATCTGGAATTGTTTCACTCTTTGGAATTTTTCTTACTTTTTCTAAAATTTCAGTTGGTGATGATGCACTTGCTACACTATCATAAAATGATTGACCTCCATGTCCATCATTACAAGCTGACACCATTATTATAACTCCATTTTCCTTACATGTAGCTTCTGCCGCTGTCATACCTTTTACAGTTTGATATATATTTTGGTCTAGTGGATATCCTCCATTTGTACTAACTACAATATCCGCATCTACAGAATCTACTTTAGATAATTTTGTTACAAATTCACATCCTGCTTCATGTGCCTTTTCTAAATTTCCTGCAAATGCACCTATAACTTTCTTATCTTTATCTATTGCAACATTTAATATAAATGCTAAATTAACACTTTTTGCTGCTTGTAACATGTCTTCATGAATTGGATTATTTTTAAGATTTCCCGTCCTAGCATAAGGACTGTCAATAAATTCCGAACAGTGATTATACATTATAGTTTTCACTGATGCCACCCCAGGAAGTACACTTTTTCTTCCTCCAGAAAATCCTGCAAAAAAATGTGGTTCTATAAATCCTTCAGCTATTAATAAATCTGTTTCCATTATAGCTTTATTTACAATCAAGTCACCACCTGATGGGAGTTTCCCTACTTTC
Source organism: Paraclostridium sordellii (assembly GCF_000953675.1). Taxonomy (NCBI): domain Bacteria; kingdom Bacillati; phylum Bacillota; class Clostridia; order Peptostreptococcales; family Peptostreptococcaceae; genus Paraclostridium; species Paraclostridium sordellii. The sequence continues at coordinate 2,281,391 of NZ_LN679998.1, forward strand.
ACCATAGATTCCTCATCATTTGCAAAGTGCATTATTATATTTTCTTTATCTACTATTTCTTTGCCCATTTTATATATAAGTTCTTCTCTCGTACTAGGTCTATGGCATCCAGTTGATATTATTATTTTTATATCTATATCAGGATTTGAGTTTCTTATTTTATTTAATATTATAGGCAAGGTTATTCTACTTGGTACAGGTCTTGTGTGATCACTTGTAATTATGACTACATCCTTTTTATCTTTTACTAATTCTTCTAATGTTTCACTTTCTATTGGATTTTCTAAAGCTTTTTTAACTATTTCACTTTCACTAAGTGTAGTTTTAAAGTCATGGGCTTTAGATTGTAAAACCTTTATCATGTTTTTGTCTGGTATATTTACATACATACCAGATTTTGAGTAAGGTAACTTAATCTCCATCTGTGTCCCTCCTATTGAACTGATACGCTTTAGATAAACCCCTTTTCCAGAATCGTTTTCCTAAAGCTTGTTTAATTGTAGTTTTTAATGAATTGGTATGCATATCCTAAATGTAAAATTTCAAGCAACAAACTAATTGGTATTATGGTCTTACCAGTTTGTAATTTTATGATAGTAAACTTTATGACAATAAACAAGTATTGTTTATGTATTAACAATATTATATATTATTATTTTATTTTTCATTTACATTAGCTGATTTTATTTTTTAAAGTTTGTTTTATTAAAAAAAATATAGATTTCATTTTATTGAAATCTATATTTTTTCCATAGTAATTTTTATTAGATCTAAATGTTCTTTCATGTAAATGTAAGCATTTTCAGGATCTCTAGCAATTATTGAGTCACAAATTTTTTTATGTTGAATATTTAATGTATCTTCTTCATGATAATAATCTACTATTTTTTGTCTGGAATTTATAATAAAGTCTTCTAATAAATTTAAGGATATTTTGTATAAGCTTTTTATTAAAAAGTTTTTACTCATGCATGCTATTTTATAGTGAATTTCTTTATCTATATCACCTTTATTATAAATTTTGTCATTTCTAGTTAATTCTTGTGAAATTTTTTTCAACTCTTCAAATTCTTCTTCTGTCCCTCTAGTGGCAGCTAATTTAACGGCTTCCAATTCTATCATACTTCTTAATTCTAATATATCCTCATAACTACCATTGTTTAATATAAACATCATAGATAATGGTTGTATAAGAGATGTCTCTATATTATTACAAATAAAATTCCCTTCACCTTGTCTACTTTCTATTATCCCCATAGTTTCCAAAACTCTTAAAGCTTCTCTAATTGACGTTCTACTAACTCCCATCTTCTCAGAAAGCTCACGCTCTGACATCAATTTATCGCCTTTTTTAAGTTTTCCAGATAAAATCATATCCTGGATTTGACTTATGACTTGCTGATATATTTTTTTATTAGTTATATTACTAAACAAATATATACCTCCTTGTATTAAATACTTATGACTATATTATACTATAAAATTTCTTAAGCAATAAAAAATGATATTTAAATATGTAAATTTAAATATCATTTTTATACAATTAATTTTTTATAAATTCTATTATAAATACTACTGAATTTTTCCCATTTTTTATATTATATTTAAAACCATGTTCTCTTAAAATTTGACTTACGATATATAATCCTAAACCACTACCTCCAGTTTTTCTATTTCTAGATTTTTCTACCCTATAAAATGGTTTAAATAGTTTTTCTTTATGTTTTTCATCTATACTTACTCCAGTATTTTCAATTTCTAAAATAGGATTTTCTTTTTTATATAATTTAATATTCAAATTAGCATTCTCTGGAGAATATTTAATAGCATTATTAATTATATTATTTATAGCCTTTGCTATTCTTTCTTCATCAGCTCTTATAGTTATATTTTCATCCATTTTTACTTCTAAAATTATATCTTTCCCCTCAATCAAATCTATTTGTCTTTTTATTAACCTATTTATTAAGTAAGTTAGATTTATATCTGTAACTTCTGATTTTTTCTCTAATATTTCAAATTTTGAAATTTGTATCATTTCTTCTACTAAATTTTTTAGTTCTTGTGTAGAATCATACGATTTTTTTAAATAGGTATCTCTATCCTTATATTTTCCTATATTATAAATCATTCCTTCTAATTGCCCACTTATTATAGTAATTGGAGTCTTTAATTCATGAGAAATAGTTGCTATAAATTCTTTTCTCTTGGCTTCTTGCATTCTTTCATTTTCGATTATATTTATAAGTGGCTTAGTAACCCACTTTGAAAAAACATATGATGCAATAATGGAAAGAACTATTGCAACCCCCAAAATTATAGGCATCAAATCAAGTATAACGGTAGTCGCTTCATCTATAGGTTGAAGTGGCATACTTATATCAAGAAAATACGGTGATATACTATCTTTAGTATATATAACCATAGTTTTCTTAAAATCCTTGTATGAATACCCCACACTATTTGCATAAGGTAGAAACATAAGCTCTCTATTTCCAAATTCCACCTTACCACTAACATCTCTTAATAAAATCCCTAGATTTTCTTTTTGTGATAAATCACTTAAACTTTCTTTTAAATTATGTAAATTACTAGTCCTAGATTTAGCAGATATAATAGATAATCTATTATCTAACGATTTTATCTTATACCTTTGGTAATAAGATGGAAGTAAAAAATATAAGATTAGATATACAGTCAAAACTAAACCTATTGATAATGTAGTTATTATTACAAAGATCTTTCTATTTATAGGTAAGTATTCCCACTTTTCTCTAATTTTTATCAAGACTATAACCAATCCCTTTCACAGTTTTTATGTATGGTAATTCAATTTTTTTTCTTATATTTTTTATATGAGCATCTACCACTCTAGTATCTCCATAATAATCATATCCCCAAACATTATCTAAAAGATTTTCTCTTGTTATGACTTGAGGATAATTTTCTATTAAAGTTTTTAATATATTAAATTCTTTTAAAGTAAGCTCAATTGTATTTCCATCTAAATATGCTTGATAAGTATCTAAGTCTAAAGTTAATTTTTCAAAAGTTAATATATTTGATTCGCTGTCATTACAAGTTCTTCTTAAAACAGCTTCAACTCTTTTCATTAAAAGTGTAAACGAAAAAGGTTTAGTTATATAATCATCACACATTAAATCAAAACCTTTTATTTGATCACTTTCTTGATCTAGTGCAGTTAAAAATATTATTGGAATATTTGAAGATTGTCTTATCATTTTACAAACTCCATATCCATCTAAATTTGGCATCATGACATCTAAAATTACTAAGTCAAACTCTTCTTTTTTAAAGGTTTGAATTCCTTCAATCCCGTCATTTGCAGATTTTACATTATATCCTTCTGCACTTAAAAATTCAACTATAAGTTCTTGTATATTACTATCATCTTCTATTACTAATATATTTTTATTTTTCATTTTATTTCTCCTGTAAGTACATCATTTTAATTTTTATTTTATAACTTTTATATGAATTTGTCGTGAACTGCATATATTTTACAAGTTTATAATTTAATGCTACGTATTAATTTTAACATATATGAAAAGCTAATAAAGATACTTTTATAAAAGGAGTGATTTTTTAGATGACACTTACCAAAGACATATCATTTTATAAATCTATATTTAAAATTTCACTTCCTATAGCTACTCAAAATCTTATAACATTTGCTATTAGCTTAGCTGATACTATGATGGTTGGAAAGTTGGGAGAAATTAGTTTATCAGCTTGTGCTATAAGCAATAATATATTTTTTATATTAGCAGTTATAATCTTTGGAGTTGGAAGTGCTTCTAGTGTAATGGGAGCTCAATATTTTGGAAAAAAAGATATAATTTCAATACATAAAATTATGTCTATAATGTATAGGATTTGTTTTTTTCTAGCTTTGATTTTTACTTTTATATCATATGTTTTTGCAAAAAATTTAATATCTATATTTACTGATGATATCCTTGTAATTAATGAAGGTGTTCGTTATTTAAAAATTATTTCCCTAGGTTATATATTTTATGCTATAACAAATTGCACTATAATAATACTTAGATCTGTAAAGACTATTAAAATTTCCCTACTTGTTTATGGTATAGCTTTAATAGTAAATATATTCTTAAATTGGGTTTTAATATTTGGTAAGTTAGGTTTTCCACCCCTTGGAATAACAGGTGCAGCTATTGCTACAATATTTTCAAGAATATGTGAGCTTATAGTTATTTTAATTTTTATGTTTAAATTTGAAAAAAAGATAAACTTTAAAATAAAGTTTCTTAAATTTTTAGATAAACCAATTTTAAATGATTTTATAAAAGTTTCTACTCCTATAATTTTAAATGAAATGTTTTGGTCTATAGGATCATCTATGATATGTATTATAGTTTCTAGAATGGGAACAAAAATTGTTGCCGCAAATAGTATTAATAATATAGTCAATCAATTTGCTACCTTATTTATATATGGTCTATCTAGTGCATCTTCCGTAATAATAGGAAATACAGTAGGTGAGGGTGAAAATTCAAAAGTTGTAGAATATGCTGATACCATTTGTATACTTAGTATATTTATGGGAGCTTTGGCAGGGATAACTATATATATTTTAAGACCATTTGCAGTAAATTTTTATAATATTGAAAATGACACTAAACTTATAGCTTGTCAAATAATGCTTGCAACCTCTATAATTTCCGTATTTAGAGCTTTATCTTCAAATGTTTTGATGGGAATATTACGTGGTGGTGGTGATAATAAATTTGCATTTTTAATTGAAATGTTATGCCTATGGTGTTTTTCAATTCCATTGGGATTTATCAGCGCATTTATACTAAAGCTTCCAATATTTTGGGTATTTATAATTATTAGAAGTGATGAGGTTTTAAAAAGTATAATTGGATTTATTAGAGTAACTAAAGGTAACTGGATAAATAATGTAACACGTGATATAAATTAAAATAAAAAAGGTGCAATTATATATAATTGCACCTTTTTTATTTTAATTATAAATATTTATAAAATCTTCTTAACTATGGTAAAATCTATCTATACTATTTAAAAAGAGGTAATATTTATGTATTTTTTAAAAATTTTAACAGATAGTTTTTTTAATTTAATTAGTATTATGGGTATATTCATATTTTTCGGATTGATTTTTAATATAATTGAAGAAAAAAATAATCAACTACTTCAAAAAACCTTTGGAGTAAAATCTATAATCTTTACAGGATTTATAGGAACTGTAGTTCATGAGCTTAGTCATCTTATAATGGCATTACTATTTAATCATAAAATAATTGCTATAGAATTATTTAGACCTAAAAAATATAAAAATGATGGAGTTTTAGGGTTTGTAAAACATACTTATAATTCAAAAAGTCTTTATCAACAAATTGGTAATTTTTTTATAGGCATTGCACCTATGATATTTGGAACTTTTTTTATATGGTTACTATTAATTTTACTTTCTAATAATAGTTATCAAACTTTTATTAGTAACCTAAATATAAATTTATATAATCACCTTATTAAATCTTATGATTTTTATAATTTATTAAAACTTTTGTTTAATGACATATTTAATTTTATAAAAACAATGTTATCTTTTAATTACTTATTTAATATAAAACATTTAATTTTACTATTTTTTATATACTCTATAACTACTCATATGTCTTTAAGTTTATCTGATTTAAAGGGGAGTTTAAAGGGATTATCTGTATGTTTTTTAGTAATTTTTATAATTACATTTTTAAATAATATTTTAGGATTATATAATATTTTTACTAGTACTTTTGTTTTGAAAGTTAATATATATATTCTTTTATTTTTATCTGTAGGACTGTTATTTTCATTTATAACATTGTTGATATCCTTTTTACTATATATTGTAAAAAAATGATTAATTACTATTTTTTAGAAAATAATATATATTAAGACTTAATTATACTCGAATTTAGAAAGGATGAAACCTTTGGAAATAATTTTAATTTTAATAGCATGTTTAATTGGATTTATGCTTATAAAATATTTACTTAAAAAGATTTTATTTGGATTTTTAATTCTAGTTTTTTCTGGAATAATTAGCTTTATATATAAAATTCCATATACTATTATGTTACTTTCAATATCTATAATTATTTATTGTATTTTATCCATTTGCTCAGAGCTAAAACAAATGCTTTTAAATCTTTTTAAGTCTCGTAAATCATACTTAAATGGATGGTATGAAAAAATTGTTGACTTACTTTTTAGTACTAACTATATATTTTTTATGATTAACTGCTCTATTTATCTTGTTCGTATGAGTTTTTCTACGTTTAATACTATGAATCTAGTTATTATATTTTTAATATCATGGATGTGCATTTGGGCTATTGGTCATAGTAAATTTATATTATTTAAATGTCTAGAGCAACAAACAAATAAAGAAGTAATAGTATAAGTTATACTATTACTTCTTTAAGTATTTAAAATTTCAAATTCATAATTTTCTTCTAAAGCATCATATTTATTTCTATTCATAATAATATATTCTATAATTAAAATTACATTAAAAATCGACATTACCACAATCCCATATAAATATGGATTTAAATTATTTCCTATCCCTATAGGTGATGATTTCATATATGCATAGTTAGATCCAACAATATTATTTAATACAAATATTAATATATGATAACAATTTATTACAATAAGAGTCTTTTTAAAATCATATTTGTTCATACCTATCTTTTTCACAAAAACTATATAAACAGATCCTAAAAGTAAAAAAATATGACCTATAAAATATGAAATTTGTGTTATATGCGGAAATGAAAATGGATCTAGCTTAATAAATAATAATGCTGATGTAGCACAAAATATTCCTAAATATGACCCTATTTTCATCATAAAGTCTTTTTTGAAAATTAATCCTATTACAAGTGCAATTATAGCTATTCTACAATGAAACAAAGGTAACCCTTCTTTTAATACATGATAGTGTCCTTTTATATACCATAGGTATAATACTGATTGCTGAATTAACAAGATTACTCCTATAAAAACTTCAAATAATCTATTTTCTTTTTTCATTTTTATAATAGCTATACTAGATAAAAAAGCTATAATTAACAAAATTATATGAATGTATCCAAAATTAACGAAGTTATTTTTTCCTACAGATGTTCTAAAAAAATAATAAAATTTATCCATGTATGTCTCCTTCAATTGATTATATACCTTCAATTATTATAAATGCCATTAAACTTTTTAGCAAACATTAATTTTAAAAGTAAAATATTTTTATTAATTCTATCTAAACTTAAACTAATTTTAATTTTATTTCTCTCCACTTTTAATATATTAAATTATTACTTTCTAGCAAATAAAAATAACCATACTCATATGAGCATGGTTATTTTTATTTGCTATTATATATTTAAATTTTTGATATACTAAGAATGTGCTTTAAAAGATTTTACATAGCTAAACTTATTTAATGAATATGCTAATGGTATAGCAATAGCCATACTTATTATTCCTTGTATTAAATTCGATGGGATAGATGCTGCAGAAATTAATACACTGCCTTTTAATACTATTCCTGCTCCAAAATATCCAACTACCATTACTATAGTTCCTATAGCAGTTGCAAATACATCTTTTAATATCGTATTATGTTTTCTTACAATAATTCCTACTAAGTATCCTTCAAGTCCCTTTACAATAAGAGTAAATAGTGCCCAATGTGAATATCCACTTAAAATATCCGCAAGAGCTGATCCTATTCCTCCTGCAATCATACCCGGTATTGGTCCAAATAAAATTGATGAAATAAATATTACACTATCACCTATGTTAACATATCCATTAGTTCCTGGAGTAGGAATTTGAATAGTCATTGTAGCTATGCATACTAAAGCTATCATTAAAGCCCTTAGTACAAGCTCTCTAGTTTTATTATTCATCTCTATGTATACCTCCCTAATAATAAATCTTTATACACTAATTATAGAAAAATAAATTGTAATACTCAATAGTAATTGTACCCATACAATTTTCTTTTTAAATAATTAAAGATTAATTATTTATATATAGACCTATATACCTAGTTAATTTAAAGTATCACATGATTTAGATTTATTAATAACTTTAGATTTCAACTATTTTAAAATAAACTTTATCTAAACATTAATTTAATTATTATAATTTGTCTTTATTTTATTAATAAAAAAGAATAGCCAATATTGACTATTCTTTTTTTATTATGAATTTATTTATATGCTTTAAAATTTCTAAGTCTTAATGCATTACTTACAACAGATACAGAACTTAAACTCATTGCCGCAGCTGCTATCATAGGGTTTAAAAGAGGTCCTCCAAATAAATATAAAATACCTGCTGCTACAGGTATTCCAATAGTGTTATACCCAAATGCCCAAAATAAGTTTTGTTTTATATTTTTTATAGTTTCTTTGCTTAATTTAATAGCTGTTGGCACATCCATTAAATCACTCTTCATTAAAACAATGCTAGCAGATTCAATAGCTACATCTGTACCATTTCCTATAGCTATTCCTATATCAGCTTTTGCTAAAGCAGGTGCATCGTTTATTCCATCTCCAACCATAGCAACAAAATTTCCTTTATCTTGAAGCTTTTTAACTTCATTTGCCTTATCTTCAGGTAATACTTCAGCTAACACAATATCAATTCCAACTTGTTTAGCTATTGCATCAGCAGTTTTTTGATTATCACCTGTAACCATAGCTACTTTTATTCCTATTTCATGAAGCTTTTCTACTGCTTTTTTACTACTTAACTTAACTACATCTGCAACAGCTATTATACCCGCAATTTCATTATTTATAGATATATACATAGGAGTTTTTCCTTCATTAGCTAAATTATCCGATACATTTTTTAGCTCTCCTAATTGTATACCACTTTCATCCATAAGTTTTTTATTTCCAAGTAATATATTTTTATTATCTATATTAACTTCAATTCCTTTACCTGTTATTGAATTAAAATTATTAATTTTTAAAAACTCTATTTTATCTTCTTCCCCTCTCTTAACTATAGCTTCTCCAAGAGGATGTTCTGAACCTTTTTCTGCACTTGCTGCAATTTGTAACAAGTTTTTTTCATCTATTATATTTGTTGTTATTATATCTGTCACAACTGGCTTACCTTCGGTTATAGTTCCAGTTTTATCAAATATTATAGTGTCGATTTTATGAGCAGATTCTAAAGCTTCTCCACCTTTTATTAAAATACCATTTTCAGCTCCTTTACCTGTACCAACCATTATAGCCGTTGGTGTTGCAAGTCCTAGAGCACATGGACAAGCTATAACTAATACCGAAATAAATATTGTAAGTGAGAATACTAAATCCTTTTGCCCTATAAAATACCATGCTAGTGCACTAAGTAAAGCAATTACTAACACAGTTGGAACAAAATACCCAGATACTGTATCAGCTAATTTTGCTATTGGAGCTTTGCTTCCCTGTGCATCTTCAACTAATTTTATTATTTGAGCTAGGGTTGTATCACTACCTACTTTATCAGCTTTAAATTTTATATTACCATTTTTATTTATACTTGCACCAGTTACTCTATCTCCTACCTTCTTACTAACTGGCATACTTTCGCCTGTTAGCATAGACTCATCAACAGAAGTATGCCCTTCAATAACTACTCCGTCAACAGGTATTTTGCTTCCTGGTTTTACAACTATAATATCTCCTTCTTCAACTTCATCTATAGGTATTTCAATTTCTTCATTGCCTTTAACTATTATAGCTGTCTTAGGTTGCAATCCCATAAGTTTTTTAATAGCTTCTGAAGTCTTACCTTTTGATCTTGATTCTAAATATTTCCCAAGTAATATCAGTGCAATTATTATACCTGCACTTTCATAATATAGTTGGTGATGATGTCCACCCATACTCATTCCTTTAGTACTTACTAGTTGGATTGTTGTATATATACTATATAAAAGTGCAGCTGCTGTACCTATTGCAACTAAAGAATCCATATTAGGGCTTTTTGTAATTAAAGCTTTTGTACCATTGATATAGAATTTATATCCAGCTCCTACAATAGGAATTACTAATATCAACTGAACAATTGCATAGTTTAAAGTGTTAGTTTGAGGATTAATTATATTAGAAACTGGCAATGGTCCAAATGGAGATGGTACCATAGGTCCCATAGCTATATAAAGTAGAGGTATAGCAAATATCATGGCTATTGTAAGTTTAGTTTTTAAAGTTTTTAGTTCTTTTTCTTTTCTTACTCTATCTTCATCTACATCTTCTTTTTTACTTTCTTCAACAACTTTATACCCAACCTTTTTTATAGCTTCCTTAATTTGAGATATCTTAATTTTAGATGGATCATACTCTATAGTAGCTTTATCTGTTGCTATATTAACACTTATATTTTCAATTCCATCTAATTTTTTTACGCTTCTTTCAACTGCTTTTGCACATGACTGGCATGTCATTCCTTCTATTTTCATATCTATCTTTTTAGTCTCATCGATAATCTTATATCCTAATTTTTCTATAGTCATTTTTATTTGTGCTATTTTAACTTTTGATGAATCATACTCTATAGTAGCTTTATCTGTTGCTATATTAACATTTATCTTTTCAATTCCATCTAATTTCCCTACACTTCTTTCTACTGCTTTGGCACAAGATTGACATGTCATTCCTTCTATTTTCATATCTAGTTTTTGAAGTTTAGGTTTATTATTTTGCTCAGATTTTATTCCATATCCTGCTTTTTCTACTGCTTTTTTTATATCTTCATAGCTAACTTTATTTTTATCATAATTGATATCCATCTTTTCTGTAGCTATATTAACACTGGCATTATCTACTCCATCAATCTTTTTAACTGCTTTCTCAACAGCTTTTGCACATGATGCTCAAGTCATACCAGTTACTTTATAGGTATCTTTTTCTATATTTATATCCATTGGTTTTCACCATCCTTATTAAATTATTTTATATACATTATATACCCCCTAAGGGTATTTTAAAACACTTTTTCTTTTTTTTTAATATTTTTTTATAAAATAACTGGCTATTTAAAAATAGCCAGTTATTTATCAATTAAAATTTCTATTTGTCCAAGTGACTTTATCTTTCCATCCATACCAACTCTAGTCATTATGTAAATTTCATGAAAATCACCTATAATCTTTATATTATTTTTTTGTATATAATTCATAATTGTGTGATAATACTTACTCGAATTTCTATAGGCATCATCAAAGTACATAGTTAAATAGTTTCCAGCTGGAACTTTAACCAGCTTCTCATCTTCAAAAAATATTTCTTCACCTAGATTAATCATTACATTTTTATATATAACTTCTTCATTATCATTCATATCTTTATACGATGTTGTAAATGCTATTTCTGCATTTACATTTTCATAATCTCGTTCAACCTCTAAAAGAACTTTTCTAAGGTTTATTTCAAACTCATCAGTATATCTATCTGTATAATTATACTTAATAAATAACCTTTCTTTATTTTGCTTTATAAACACTTTATTTATTCCTTTTTCTAAAGATATAGAAAGTGTATTACTCATATATTCGATTTTATTTTTTATGTTTTCTAACTCTTTTATCTTTTCATCAATAATTTGCTTTTGATTATTTAATATATTTGATATTGAATCTAAAGAAGTATAATTATTTGTTACTTCTTTTATTTCTTCTAATGACATTCCCATAGCCTTACATTGCTTTATTAAGTCTATAGTACTAAAATCCTTAAGCGAGTAATACCTATACCCCGTATCTTCATTTGTATATGAAGGCTTAAGCAATTCAACCTTTTCATAATGTCTAAGAGTTTGTACTGATATATTATTCAATCTAGCCATCTGCCCAATTGATAGATACTTTCCCATTAAATCACCTCTGCTATATTTTAGCATAATATTTTAATAAAAAACTAGTCTACTGAATTTGTACTTTTTTATAATTTAATAAACTTTTTTATTTTCAGAAAAAACTTATTACTTCTTGGAAATTCAATTTTTTTAAGTTTCTTTAAAATTTTTTCTAAGTTTTTTATATCTATATTTTCAAATTTATTATATTCAAATCCATCTTCAATGATATTAAATTTACTATAATCAGTTTTCGTAATTATTATTTTTCTATCCTTTTTATAAGTAAGTAGCTCTAATTGATCTCCTGTATTAAATTTTTTTAACTTTTCTAAAGTGACTTTTGTAAAATTTTTAATATCTAACATTTTTTCACCTTCTTAAATATTTTCAAAATAATACTTTACTAAATTCTTACCCTTTTAGACAAAATAAAAACTGTACTCTAAAAATTAGAGTACAGTTTTTATTTTGTCTATATATTAGATGCATCTCCAAAAACAACAGATTGGCTTTTTTCCGCTTCATTAATAACTTTAGCTGTATATTTTTTAATATTAGCCATGATATACATAACTATAAAAGTTATACTTTCTGATACTAACACACTTACCCATATCCCATTTAATCCAAATAGTTTTGGTAAAACTATTAAGCATACTGGTAAGAACACTATAGATCTAAATAAGCATATTAAATTAGAAAACTTAGGAATTTCAATAGCTTGATAATAAACTAAAGTATTTAAGTTTATACTACCTATAATATATGCTAAGCAAGCTATTTTTATACCATGATATCCAAGTTCAGCTATTTTAGGATCAGTAGTAAATATACCAACTATACTTCTACCAAATACATAACATATTAAAGCTGCACTTATACTAACTATAAGCGAACATTTACAATTTATGTTATAAAACTTTAACATTTTTTTAGAGTCTTTTCTACCAAAATTGTAACTTATAAGTGGTTGTGCCCCAAATGTTAATCCTAGTAAAACCATATATATATTTGTAGTTATATAGTTTATTATGCTGTATGTTGCTATACCAATCTCTCCCATAAAGTTTGATAAAGCTATATTGTGTAAAAATACTATAATAGAAAAACTTGCTTGACCGAAGAATGATGGAAATCCTACATTTAAAACTTCTTTTATTGTAGCTTTATCTAGTGATGTATTTCCAAAACTTAAATATCCTTTTCTCTTTAAGAAATGTGGTAATAATATAAGAACAGTAACAATTTGACCAAGTCCCGTTGCTATTGCAGCTCCTTTTATTCCCATAGATAATATAAATATAAATACATAGTCTAAAATAACATTAGTTATTGCTCCTGCTATGGTAGATACCATTGCAAGTTTAGGTCTATTATCATTTCTTACGAAACTATTAAGTACTATACCAACTAAGTTTGGTGTACAAAAAATTGCATAAAATCTAAGATAATCTATAGCTAATGGCTCCAAATTATCTGTTGCACCTAACATTCTTACTATAGGTCCAGTAAATAATATACAAATAATACTAGTAACAACACTTATAATTAATAATAACTTAAATACTTGCCTAAATATATCAACTGCTTTATCTATATCATCAGCACCTACATTTTTAGATACTAATGCTCCTCCACCTACTGCTAGCATACTTGCAATCCCAAATAAAACTACAGTAAAAGGAAGTACTATATTTACAGCAGCTAATGCTGAATCTCCAACACCTTGACCTACAAAAATTCCATCTATTACAGTGTATAATGACGATATAAACATTGCCAATGATGATGGTATGGCATATCTTAAAAATTCACTAACCATATTATACCTCCTATATTTTTATAAAATAAATTATAAAGTCTATAGTAGGTATAGAGTCAACAGTAAATTATTAATATTTATTTATAATATTAATATAAAAAAAGATGGCTATTTTTATGCCATCCTTTTTATTGTTATTTGTGTGTATTTTCTTTTAGATTAGCTAATGTATATATAGAATATAATCCTGCTAATCCAACTAGTACAAATATAGTTCTACTTATCATAGAATAAGTTCCGCCAAATAGGTAACCTACAAGATCTAATTGAAACAATCCTATCGATCCCCAGTTTATAGCTCCTATTATAACTAATATCAATGAAATTTGTTTTAATAGCATATTACACACTCCTTATGAATGTTTTGTTATAAACATTTTTCCCAAAATTTATTTTAATATTCTTTTTTTTATAACATTTCTGAAATTTTATTACTTAGATACTATATGCTAGAATATATTTAGTAGTAAAATATAGATTTTTTGGGGGTATTTATGTTTACTAGAAATGAAACTTTAATTGATAAGGCACGATATTCTAAAAAATTACCTAATTTAATATGGGCACTTATTTTAGCACTAATATTTTTAAATATTGGTTCTTTAATAGGTTCTTTAATAACTTTACCTTTAATTGTAATTATGGGTATAATTCCATATTTTGAGTCTAATCAAAATTTAATTATTCTTTTAAGTTCTTTGATTAGTTTTATAGGCATATCTTTGTTAGTATTTTTCAGAGTAAAAAAAATAGAAAAAAGAAATATTTCCTCTATTGGTTTTGAAAAATCAGGATTTTTTAAAAAATATTTATTAGGATTTGTTATAGGCTTAATATTAATGAGTATAGTAGTTTTAATTTTATATCTTTTCGGATTTGTAGATATAAATAAAAATCCATCTCAACCTGTTGGTATATTTGCAATTTCAAATGTATCTATAATTTTAATTGGATGGATAATCCAAGGAGGTACAGAAGAGATTTTAACTCGTGGATGGCTTATGAATGTTTTAAGTGCTCGATACAATATACATATTGGTTTATTTATTTCATCCGTATTTTTTGGAGCGCTCCATTTATTAAATCCTAATGTAGATTATATAGCTATTTTAAATATAATTTTGGTTGGGTATTTGTTTGGACTATATGTATTAAAAACTAATGATTTATGGGGAGCTTGTGGAATTCATAGCGCATGGAATTTTGCTCAAGGAAATTTATTTGGTTTTGAAGTTAGTGGTATAAATGTATCAATAGGCAGTTTACTAGATTTAAATTTAAAAGGCAATCCATCTATTTCAGGTGGAAATTTTGGTCCTGAAGCTGGTCTTTGTTCTACAGTTGTACTTTTACTTGGAATAATTCTTATTTTTTATTTAGATAAGAAAGGATTATTTAAAAAGTATTTTAATAACTATGGTCCAATTTACAAATAATATATATTATTATAACCTTAGGAGGATTTTATGTTAGAAGAATTCATGTCCAAATATATACCCATTTTAGTTACAATATTTGAAATTATGGGTGTTATAATAATAACAATTGGTGCTTTTACAGCATTTTATTATTATCTAAGAAGAATATTATTGAAAAAAGACGTTACTTTTAAACATCAATTTGCAACGGCTATGGCTACTGGATTAGAATTTAAGCTAGCCGCAGAAATTTTAAAAACAGTCTTAGTAAAAACTTTAGATGAATTAGTTATTTTAGGTGCTGTATTTTTACTTAGAGTTCTTATGACATTTGTTATCCAATGGGAAATCAAGCAAGACTCCAATGAAAACAATTATAAAAACAATAAAAACTAGTGCATAAAAAATAAAATGATATATCAAAATCTTGATATATCATTTTATTTATATTAAAACTTGCTAATCTAAATTAAGTTTTGTTCTTATTTTTTCCATTTGAATAATTACATTATCTATATCTTTAAAGCTATGTGTAGCCATAAGAGTTGCTCTGAGTCTAGCTTCTCCTTTTTTTACAGTTGGATATCTTATCGCTGGTATGAATATCCCACTTTCTATTAATTCATCACTAAATTTTAAAGCTTCTTTTTCATTTCCTATAATTATAGGTACTATTGGTGTACTTGATTTTACATAAAATCCTATTTCATTTAATCTTTTGATGAAATAATCAATATTATTATTTAGTTTATCTACCATTTTATAATTTTCTTCAATTATTTCGATACTTTTAATAGATGCTGCTATAACTGCCGGAGATAATGCTGTTGAGAATATAAAACTTCTTGCTTTATTTCTCAAAAACTCTATAACTTTTTTATTTGAGCATACAAATCCTCCCTCACTCCCAATGGCTTTGCTTAAAGTTCCTATAATTATATCAATATCTTTTGTATTAAAATACTCACTACTCCCTCTACCAGTTTTGCCTATTACCCCAGTAGCATGCGCATCATCTACGATTGTAATTAGTTTATTCTTTTTTGCTATTTCTATTATTTTAGGTATATTTGCTATATCTCCATCCATACTAAAAACACTATCTGTAATTATAACTCCTTTTTCAGTAGATATAAGCTCTACTTTTTTCTTCAAATCATTCATATCATTATGTTTGTATACAACTATCTTAGCCTTTGATAATTTGCACCCATCAATTATACTTGCATGATTTAATTCATCACTAAATATTGTATATGTATCATCACATATAGAGGATATAACCCCCATATTTGCCATATATCCTGTATTAAAAATCAAGCAATCTTCATAATCTTTAAATTTTGATATTTTCTCTTCTAACTTTTTATGTAAATCATAACTTCCAGTAGTTAATCTTGATCCACCTGATCCAATCCCATATTTATTTATTGCTTCTATTGCACTTTGTTTTACTTTTTTATTGTTTGCTAACCCAAGGTAATTGTTAGATGACATTAATAAAACTTCTTTATCATCTATAATAGTGTATTTTTCTTGAGGCTTTGATAAATACCTAATTTTTCTATATAAGTCATTAGACTTCATCTCTTCAATTTGATTTTCAATGTTTTTCATATTAATCGCCTTTTTAAAGTTTATTTTTTAATTAATTCATTATTGTTCATAAATTCATCATAACTTATAGTTTCATTAATACTTATAGTGTTTTTTACAATGACCTTTTTATTTTCTATATAATCTATACATCTTTGTAAGTTATCTTTTAATGAATCATATAAAAAAATTCTACCGCCATTCTCACTACCTACTTCTTTTAAATTTGTTATACGAACATATCCATATTTCTTAGAAGCAACATATCCAGTTGTGTAGTTTGGATCATCTGAATAACAAATTTCAGCTATAACTTCATTACAGCTTATAACTTTGCTAGATAGTGCTAATGCTTCTAAAAAGTGAGCATTCGTATTTATACTCTTTGATAACAAATTAATATTATTATTTTCAAAATCCATATAAGTTGCTCTTATACCTCTTAATTTATCTTTTTCTAATCTTTCAAGCGTATTTACATCTAAAAGAATAGCTCCTCTCATATTTGAATTTTCTTTTAAAAGTTTAATTATATATTCACACTTTTTTTCATCTATTCCTAAGTTTTTTATTATTTGTTTAACAACATCAAGCCCTTCTATATGATTTTTCACATCAATAGTATTTACACTAAGTGGATTTATGTATTTTATATCTAACTCATTTAATTTTTCTACTTTTATATTTATACTGTCGGATTTTCCTTTAGTGTGATTTAATGCTCTTTTTATAAGGTTATTTACAGCATTTTCTAAATCAGTTTCATTAACTATATTTTCAGCTCCTGATATATGTTTTTCTACTCCATCTAATCCTTTTGATGATCTCATCTTTATACTATATAAGCTCATATCTATCTCTTTCCCTTTTTCTTTTAAATTTATTTTTTCCTACTATAAATTCTTTATATGAAGTATTTATAGTTATATTTTTTATTAATTTAAAAACTAAATATGATGATATTGCTGTATAAACCATACCTATAGAAGCAGCAAAGATTAGTGCTTTTAATGATGCTCCTGTTATAAAACTCATAATAACTCTCCCTATAAAAGTTCCTACAGGTCCAGCTATTGTTACAACTGATATACTACTTCCAAATATACCTATTAATCCACCAGCAACAACCCTAAATATCATAGCAACTATTATATTTAATATAGTGTGAGTCCCCATCAATAAGTTTATAAAACTAGCTATTATACCTGAATATATGTATCTTTTAAATCCAAAAGTGGCACATATCCCAATGGCTATTGGAGCCGACATTTGAAACTCTGTCCCAGGTATTAATCCAGGTAGCTTAAATATTCCTGATATTGCTATAACTACTGATAAAAATGATATTAAAGTTAATTCTCTCGTTTTTCTCCCCATAGGTCAACCTCCTTATTTTTTAAGTTAACATTATATTCCATATAGTATATTTATATTTCATTTTTGTCAACTGTAGATCTAATTTAAGTTTACCTTTTGAAAATAAAAATAGCTTAGATTAACATACTAATCTAAGCTATTTTTATTAAATTTCAATATTTATTAACTTTTCATAACAATTAAATGGCTTTTCTTTATCCTCAAACCTAACCTGACCAATTGTTTTATATCCATGTTTCTTAAATAAATAATCCATTTTTTCATTTAATAAATATGTATCTGTTTTTATATGTCTCAATCCTTGTTCAACAGATATCTTTTCTGCAAATTTCATAAGATTACTACCTATACCTAAATTCCGTTTAGATGATTTAACAGCTACCCTATGAATAACCAAAGCATCCTCATTAATTTCCCATTCTAGGCTTTTATATTCTGGTGCTTCTACTTTATTCAAACATATCAGACCAACAAGCTCTTCATCTCTCTCATCTACATATAATTCCTGTCTATTGATATCATTTATAAAGTCACTTTCATTTGGATAATTTTCATCCCATTGTGTATTATTGTATAACTTCATTTCTTTTACTGTATCTTTTATTATTCCCATTATTTCTTTTATATCTTCCTTATTTGCTTTCCTTATCATAAAATCCCCCAATGATGTTTTTTCTAAATATTCTATCATTTCATATTAAAATTTTCAATTATTTATAACCTATTCAAGTAAAATAATATTATTTTTGAATAATATTGTTTAATTTTAGTTAAAACTAAATAAAATTAAACAATGCGAGGTTTTTATGTTCAAGTTAAAACAATTACTTTTTTTAATTTTAATATATTATATTTTCAATCTAAATACTACTAATTCTTATGCATTAGATACAAATGCTCAGTATATCAACGGTATTAACAATCTACTTATAATAGGGTTAAATCCCTTAAGTAACTCAAATTCAAAACTATACTGTTGTATAGTTTTAACTATAGATTCAGTAAATAAATCCTTAAAGATAACTTCTATTTGTAAAGATAGTTTAGTTGATATTCCTAATATAGGTTATGGAAATTTAAGCGATTCCTATATAAATGGCAAAGAATATATTCTAATTGAAACTATGAAAAATAATTTCAATTTAAAAATAGATAATTATGTAGTTATAAATAAAGTTGCATTAATAAAAATAATTGATTCTATTAATGGTATTAACTTTGAAGGCTCACATGTAAATGGTCAGGAAACAGTAAATTTACTTTATAAATATTCTAAGAAAGATACACTTTTACAAGAAGAAATTCAAAGAAAAATATTACAAGAAATACTTTATAGTTTTTCTAAACTTGATTTTATATATTATCCCAGGATTATATATCATACTTTTCCATATATCAAAATCAATATAACTCCTTCTAAAATGCTTAATCTAGGTTTTACAGCCCTTAGTTTTGAAAACTATACAGCTAAACAACTTCAATTTCCATTGATTGAATATAGTAGCTATATAAGTTTATATAATAATTCTTTCCTTGGATGGGATAGAAGCATAAACTTACTTGAATTAAATCAATTTATATACAATAAATAACTAAAGGAGCTTATTATATAATAAGCTCCTTTAGTTATTTATTGTATAACCTAAAAATAGACAAGCATCATTATTTGAAATACTGTCCCATATATTAAACAGATTTTCATATAAATATTTGTACGAGTATGTTTTATATAACTTTGAATAGGCCAAAATAATTCCTCAATGGTATGTTCTATATACATTATTTGGCTCTATAAAAATTTTAACACTATCTTTATTGTAATATGAATATTCTTTTTTAAGATTCTTTTTAAGTTTGTTTAATATTTTCATCGCATCTTTCTTTTTTCCTTCAGATATAAATTCCATACCTTTATTAGACTGCAAAATATAGTAATTAATATTTCTTATAATATAGTCTTCACAAACTTTATTTTTATCAAATTCTAAAACTATACTTTGTTTTAACATATAAAGTCACCTCTTTATATATTATTCTATTTTTTTTGACAATATCCTTTTTATCTCTAGATACTAACTGTTTCTGATTCCCATACTCCTGAATTTAAAAATGTTTTAGCTCTTTTATCTGCTTTTTCAACTAAAATTTTATCATACCCCATAAATCCTAATAGTTTTATAGCATTTCTAGTTTGAGCACGACCATTGTGAAGCTTGTAATCAAACTTAATATCATCATCTGTTATAGTTTCTTCAAAGTGATAATTATCATATATATGTTTTAAAATATAAGTAAGTTCAATATCGTGAGTAGCAGCAAAGCATAGAGTATTATTGTTTCCTATAAAATTTAAAACTTCACTTGAAGAAGCTATACGTTCTACAGTATTTGTACCTCTAAGTATTTCATCTACAAAGCATAAACAAGGTATTTCATCATTTATACTATCTAATATTCTTTTTAATGATTTTATTTCTACTATATAGTAACTCTCACTATTATGTATATTATCTTTTAAAGCCATTGATGTATATATATTAAAATACGAAGATTTATATTCATGAGCTAAACAAGTATATATAGTCTGAGCTAATATAGAATTTATTGCAATTGTCTTTATAAATGTTGATTTTCCAGAAGCATTAGATCCTGTAAGCAATACATCCTTATAAAAGTTTCTGCTATTTAGTACTGGATTTTTTATAAGAGGGTGATATATATCTTTAAAAGAAATATGGTTATCTATTTTCGAGTTTGACTTTGTAAGTATAGGTTTTGAGTAAAACTCAAGACTATCTCTAAATGATGCTATTGCTATTAATGCGTCTATTTTTCCTATGTATTCATATATTTCCTTTAAATCTTCTTTATTTCTTATAATAGTATTTTTTATTTTCTCATAAGTAATGAGTTCTCTTAAGAAAGCTAAATTAGCATATTCAGAAAAAACATCTAAATCACTCATTATAGATTTTTGCTCTGTAGAAATGCTTTTTCTTCTTATATTTTTAAGATTTTTTAAATTTAAATCTATATTCTTCATATTTTCATCTAATTCTTTTATTTTATTTTCCTTTATTTTATTAGCTACATTTATAAGTTTTATCATATAACTAAATCCACTAGCATCATAATTTTCAATTTTATTTCTTTGGCTTATAAACACATTTAAAGTTACTAACCCAATTGTTAAAACTATAAATAATGGATTTAGAAATAAAAAAATCAAACTTATAGTAGGAAACCATGCCAATATCCTATATATTAATAATTTGCTCTTACTATTATCAGATTTATTAAATAGACAATTAGTTATATATAGCTCATCTGTCTTTCCTAGTTTTCCTAATATTAATTGTATATTTTGTCTTTCTTTTTCATTGTTCCTAAAAAACTCTATAATATTATCTCTTCTTGAAAGTTCATCTTTATTGTGTAATGGATTTCTAAGAATATCATAAAGGACTTCTTGTCCTGCTGTACTCTGTGTATTATTTATTTTCTTAAATACATCATCTAAACTTAAATCATTCCATGTTATATCATCTATAGTTTTATTTTCATTTTTATTTTTAAAATAGCTAGATACATTTTGCATTTTTAAATTTACATCTTCTAAATCAATTTCTTTCCCATACTGACTAACTATATTTAATTTAAGATATTTTATTCTTTTTCTATTTTCGTAAATTGAAAATAAAATACCTACTAATAATATTACTCCTACTGCTATTAATCCCTTGAAAATCTCATCCATAGTATACCCCTATCTACTCATATTTATTTTTTTATAACTTAAAATTTTCATTTAAACTTACCATTATATAATTAGTATATATTACATTTTATCAATAAACAATTAAGTAAAATCTTAACTTTTATTTCAATCTTCTATTTATTATATTCATATATGGAGTATTTTCCTTAATTCTAATTTCATATTTATAAATGTAGCTAGACATTTACCTCATATAAGTTTATTTTCTTTTTAGAATTTTTCTAGCATCCTGCTTTCAATAAAAAGATAGCTATACAAATTGATTTGTATAGCTATCTTTTTATTTTTATTCATGAACAGAATCTTTAATTTTCTTACTAATAAGCTCCATATATTTTTCTTTTTTAATTTCATACTCTTTATAAGAATCTACATTTTTACAGATATCATTTATAATTTTTTTTATTATATTATTTACATTATCTAAATTTTCTTCATATAAAATTTCTATAGAATCTATTTCTATTAAAGTATTTACCACTTGCATATATATATCATTTAATATTATCTTACTCTTTGTTTTGTAGTTTAATTGAAGTTTAGCTTGATGCTTTATAGGTATAACCTTTTCTTTTATAAATAAAATAAAGTTTTCAAAATCCTTTTTATTATTAAGTGGCTCTATTTCAAATAATATTCTAAAAAATAAATTCCATATAAATTCACAATTTAACTTTGAAATTATAAAATTGCCTAATCTTTCACAAAACTCATCTTCAAACTCTGGTCTTTTATTAAAGCGTATCTTTGAATTAAAATCTATATCCTTTTTAGATATCTCATTTATTCTAATAAGCCCTTGTATAGTAGTATCTTCTCCTATATCTACACCTTCTTGATTTTTATTAAAAGAATAATTTACAATCGTTTCACATGGTTTTTTAAAGTCTATTATAAATCCTATATCTTCTTCCATTTTTTCAGCAAATGTATCATATGCAATTTTCGCTAAAAACTTTTCCATGGATTTTTGTTTTGAATCTTTATCCTTTGTAGTAGTTGAACTAAATGTTTTGTATACAGAAAGTAATTGATTATCAATCATTGTCAAATTAGTTTTTATAGATGCAAATACATCACTTAAAAACTTATCCATCATTAAATATGCATTATTTTTGTAAATAACATTATGTTCTATATCACTCCAAAAAATATTTACCATAGATTTAATTTGAATTTCAAAGCTAATTTTCTTATCTCCATATAAAAACAATCCATCTATCCTATATATCTCAAATCCATTTTTTTGTTTTCTCGGTTGCTCTTTATCTAGTCTTATCCTTATATTTTCATTCTCTTCATTATAGTAATATATACTGTCTTCTGTTTTATTAAAATAATTTTTTAATAATTTGTATATTTTACGTTCTTCTTCTATAAATCTACACTCTAATCTAACCCCTATCAAATCTGATAAGTTGTGTATTAATTCCTTAGGCGTTTTATATCTTTTTAAATATTTATTTCTTATTATCTTCTCTCTTAAACTATACTCCGTTTTAACTCTTGAATTAACATTTAAATAGTCTTGGTCATATCTATTAAGTATATTTTCAAAGTAATTTATTAATTCATCTGACAGCATATTAAGAGTAGGTGTTATTTCCTTAAGTATTTCTAGTGATCCATCTATGTATTCAAATTCTTTCAAGCTCATAACAAGTTCTCCTTGATGTCTTTTTTTGTATATTATAAATATTACACAAAAACACTAATTTAATCAAATAACGAAATTGTAATCTTGATTAAAACTTAATAGTAGTTTAATTTTGTAGTTTTTTAATATTAAATATTTTCATTAATATAAAAAATAAATCTATAATAGCTATACAAAAGTTATATTCATATAGCTACTATAGATTAGCATTTAATATTCATTTTTTAATGAAGTTTGCCTCTTTTTACATATATTTTCCTCATGTTCTAAAATATCTCTACCTTTTTTTATATAGAAGAATACTGAGAAAAATACAGTAAGCAACTCTGATATTGGTATTGCTAACCATATACCATCTAACCCTATAAGGCTTGGAAGTATTATTATTGTAGCAACTACAAATATCAGTGATCTTAAAACTGATATTATAGCAGATATTTGACCATTTCCTATAGCTGTAAAATATCCTGACATGAATATATTAAGTCCTATAAGCAAAAATCCATAGGAAAATAGTTTAATTCCTTCTGTTGCAATAGCATATACCTGCTTATCTTGAGTAAACACACCAATTATATTTTCCCCTAAAAACATGGATATTAAAAATATTACTATAGAACTCCATCCTATAGTTAAAAAACTATGTTTTAAACTTTCTTTTATTTTCTCTTTATTTTTAGCCCCAAAGTTATAACTAATCATAGGAGATATACCAACAGATACTCCAAAATATACAGCTATAAAGAAATAATAAATGTAAATTATAATAGACATTGCAGCAATTCCATTTTCACCACTAAAAGCTAGTATACTTTTATTAAATAAAAATGTAGTTATTCCTGTTGATAATTCTGTAAACATCTCAGAGATACCATTATAACAAGAGTTAAGTAGCGCTTTAAAATCTGCTTTCGGTTTTGTAAATTTCAAGTTAGATTTACTACTTATAAAGTAAATTAATCCTACTAACCCAGATACAGTTATAGCTATATAAGTACCTAACCCAGCTCCAAGTATACCCATTTTAAATATTCTTATAAATAAAAAATCTAAAACTATATTTAGAATTAATCCTAAACTAGACATTAAAAGTGCTACTTTAGGACTTCCATCTACACGTGTATAGTATTCAAAATATAATTTTAACATCATAGGTATTGTCATTAAAATTGTAACTATTCCATATGGTTTAGCATAAGGTAATAATTTTTCTGTTGTTCCTAAAAACATTAAAATTGGTTTTAAAAAAATTACTCCTAATATAGTTAGAGCTATTCCGATAATAATTAGAACTACTGTTGTAAAAGAAAATAATTGATTTGCTCCTTTTTTATCTCTTTCTCCAAGTTTAATCCCAACTAATGCCCCAGACCCAGTAGCCAGCATAACTGATATACCAAATACTATACATGTAATTGGTATTACAATATTTATAGATGCAAGAGCATCTGAGTTTACATATCTTGATACAAAGAATCCATCAATAGTTGTATAAAATGATAAAAATATCATTGTTACAATAGATGGAAAAACAAATTTTAAAAATTCTTTATAATTTTGTTTTTTTAAAAATACTTCTTCCATTTTTTACACCTCTATAATCCTTTAAATAATTGATATCGCTTGACAAGTATAATTGTGAGGGATATAGTAACTATATTGTCAAGCAAATTTTTTATAAATAATAAGGTGGTATATATGGATATGAAATTTACAGTAGGTGAACTGGCAAAACTTCATAATATGAGTAAACAAACTCTAATTTATTATGATAATATTGATCTGTTTAAACCAAATATAGTCGATAAAAATAATGGATATAGATATTATACTTCTAATCAATTAGAAATTTTAGATAGTATTTTAATCCTAAGAGAAATAGGTATTCCTATAAAAGATATTAAGGAGTTTTTGATAAAAAGAGATAATAATAAGGCATTAAAACTTTTAAAAGATCAAAAAAAGGTTTTAGATTTACAAGTTAAAAATTTAAAAAGAACTATTACAAGGTTAGAAAATAAAATAAATACTATAGAAAGCATGCATAGCTATATAGATGGCGTCTACTTTGAAGAAATGGAATCAGAATATTTAGCAGTGAAAAAAGTTGATCCACCTTTTAATCTTTTACAAACAGATATAGCATTTAAAAAACTTTTAACTATGGTTCATAGTAAAAAATATCCTTATAACTATCAATTAGGAACTATTATTTCTCTTGAAAATTTAAATCAAAAAGAGTACACAAGTGCTGACTCTGTATTTTTTCCTCTTTATACAAAGTTAAAAGGTGAAAATATTATAGAAAAAAGCAAAGGCCTTTATGCAGTTTCACTTCATAAAGGTGACTACTCAAGTATTGGAAATACATATGAAATTTTAATTCAAAATATAAAAAAAAATAAGTATGAAATAGTAGGTCCATCCTTTGAATATTGTATTTTAGATAGCTTAACTTCTTATACATCAAAAGATTATATAACTAAAATAACAATTCCTGTAAAAGCTATTTAGATTCATATGTTAAAATTTTTTACAAGTTTTAATAATAAAAAATAGCTATACAAAAGTATAGCTATTTCCATTTTTCAAGAACTTTTAACATAAATTCTTTTATATCTATATTGTATACACTTTTTAAGTGTTCTCCATTAAAAACTTCTTCAGACTTTCCATAACAAACTATTTCGCCATTATTTAGTAGACAAACTGCATCGCTAAAATAATGTACTAAATTTAGATCGTGTAATACTCCAATAACAATCTTTTTATTCTTTTTAGCCCATTTAGATAAATGTTCTAATAGTTCAATTTGATACTTCAAATCTAGATGATTTGTAGGTTCGTCTAGCAATATAATATCTGGATTTTGAGCAAAAGTTCTTGCTAGAAATACTCTTTGAAGCTGTCCTCCACTTAATTCATTTATAGGCTTATCTTTTATATCTAAAAGTCCAACTCGTTCAATTGCATCTAATATAATATCTTTATCCAATTTACTTAGGGTATTAAAAACCCCTTTTGAGTGTGCATATCTACCAAGTGATACAGTTTCATATATTGTATATGGGAAATATATTTGAGTTATCTGACTCATAAGTCCTACTTTTTTAGCAAGTTCTTTTCTTGAAAAATTACATACTTCCATCCCATCTATAGTTATACTACCTTTGTAAGTTATAATATTTGCAATAGATTTTAAAAGTGTACTTTTTCCACATCCATTTGGTCCAACTATACAAAGATTTTTACCGTCTTCAACCTTAAAGTTAATATCTTTTATAATATCTATTTCATCATATCCACAATAAAGATTTTTTACTTCTAACATAATATCACTTCTTTCCTTTGCTAAAATATACATATGCAAAGAATGGTGCACCTATAATGGCAGTTATAGATCCAACAGGAAGTTCAGCAGGAGAAATTATAGTCCTTGAAATTAAATCAGTTATTACCATTAAAGAACCTCCAAATACAAATGACATAGGTATGACATAACTATGTTTTGATCCAAATACCTTTCTTACCATGTGAGGTGCTATCAAATCTACAAATCCAATAGTTCCACTTAATGCCACTGCACTTCCTGTTAACACTGCGGAAAATATAAATAAATATTTTTTAATTTTATTAGTCTCAACACCTACTACTTTTGCTTGTTCTTCTCCAAATGTTAGTATATCCATTTCTTTTGTATATCTTAAAACTCCTATCATGCCTATAATTAAAAATGGAACTAATGCTTTAACATATGACCATCCCTTCATAGAAAAACTTCCCATTTGCCAAAGACTTATACTTTTTATATCTTCACTAAAAAGTGCTGTAAGTGTTGTGAGTAGTGCATTTACAAATAGTGAGAATACCATACCTGCTAATATAATAGTGTTGTTTGACATAGATTTATCTATTTTTGAAGAAAAAACTACAACTCCATATACTGTTAATAATCCAAATAAAAATCCTACTACCGGAAGTGTTAATTGACCTAAAAATGGTATTGAAATTCCAGTAACTATAATAATTCCAGCTCCTAAAGATGCCCCAGATGACACACCTAGAGTATAAGGTGATGCAAGTTCATTTTTAAGTATTGATTGGACTACAGATCCACTTACTGCTAAACACCCTCCAACCATAAATGCAAGTAATACTCTTGGCAGCCTTAGAGACCATATTATAGATATATTCTTTGGATCTACACCGTCTCTCAAAGGTATATTGAATACATTGTTGAGTATTATACTCATTGTATCTAGTATATGAATATTGGAACTTCCTATGGAAGTTCCAATACTTATTATCATAAATACTAAAGGTATTGATAGTATCGCTAGTTGTCTATTTTTGTTTTGCATATGCATCTGGATTTATGTACTCCGCCATTTGCTTTAATGCTTTTGTTATATTTTGAGATGGTCTAGATGTTGTATTTGCATCTACTAAGTAAACTTGTCCATTTTTAATTGCTGCTATATTTTGCCAACCTTCACGATTTTTTATTTCTTTAACTGCATCTGGAACATAGTTTACATTAGTTATTATTACATCTGGGTTTTTCTCTATTATAGACTCTGCACTTGGAGATATCCATCCACCTTGATCTTTAAATATGTTTTCTCCACCTACAAGTTCTATCATCTCATTTAAAAATGTTTTATTTCCAAAACTATATAAGTTTGGTGCTGGACCTATTTCAAAGTAAACTTTCTTTTTACCTTTTATAGATTTTCCTATTTTCTCAACTTCTGCAACTTGAGCCTTCATATTATCAACTATTTTTTTACCTTTATCTTGAGTTCCTGTTATATCAGAAATAAACATTATATCATCATAAATTCCTTTTATGCTATCGCTACTTGGTATATATGCAACACTTATTCCTGCATCTTTAACAACTTTAAATGGATCTTCACTTTTTCCTGTTTTATTATGTCCTGATGCTATTATCATATCTGGATTTAATGATACTATTGCTTCTGGATCTGGATTTGAAAAATCTATTAATTTTATATTCTTTGGTAAACCAGGTATATCAGCAGAATATTTATCTACTGCAACTAGTTTATCTGCTAATCCTAATTCTACTAATATCTCAGTGTTTGAAGGAGCTGTAGATACTATTCTATTGATTTTTTGGGGAACCTTAAAATCATTTCCTTCTCTATCTTTTACCAACTTTTCTTTCTGAGAACATCCAGCCATAGCCAACATAACCACTAATAATGTAGTTATTAATGTTAAAATTCTTTTTTTCATTTTTTTCTCTCCTTACTTATAATTTCGACTTATAAATTCAGTTTCTTTAATTTCTTCATCTTTATTGAACTTTAGAGCAAGTATAAAAAAGTAACCTGAAAGTAAATTTGCAAAGTCAAATAATAGTTCATCTACTTCATTACCTTGTTCTTTATATCTATAAAGCAACCTAACTAGTGCTTTAAACTTAGTTCTTATAATATGCGCATAACTAGCACAAATACATCCTTCAGGTATAACAAACTTATTAATTCTTCCTTCTATTTCAGATTTATAAAATACAGTTCTTGATTCTATCCATTTTAATTCATCTTTTGTAATACTTACAAAGGTTCTAAGAGATGCATTCATGTGATATACTAATTCATTTATTTTACTTAATTCATATTTTAATGATTTATCATCTACAAATGCTCTTAAAAGTCCAATTGTACTTGAAATTTCATCAGTAAAGATTTCAAAATCACATCTCAAATCACTAGAATCATCATATAAAAATGGATATGCTAAATATTTTGACATTTACTACTTCCTTTCAATAATTTATTTAATATATACTTCAATATTTTTTAAAAAAATCCTCCTTTATGTAAAACTTTGTAGCATGAAATTAAAGCTATTTATGTAAAAAGACACACTCTTAAGAGTATGCCTTCAAATCTTAATAATTTTAGCTTTTTTCTAATCTTAAGAGAATATTAACAATTAGTATTTTGACTTAATTTAATTCTACTTTCTTATTTTATAAATTTGTTATATTTTACTTGGGTATATTAGAATTACATCTAATTTGTTATTGAGTTTAACAAATACACAATCCAATTATTTAATTATCCAACATGTAAATATATAAATTGGTGCGTAGTATATATTCCCCAAATTTTTAAATTTAATCAGTTACAAATATTTTTTATTTATTTCTTCTTCCTTTTATAAAATCTATAACTATATATAATACTATTCCTACTGTTATTACCATAACTATATCTGTTATTATAGGACTAACTCCCATTCTATATCCCATATATCTAAATGGATTATATCCCCCAAATCCAAAGAATCCTCCACCATAACTACGTGGCATATACATCCTTCTTCCACTACTTCCATAGTCATCGTAATTTTTATTTCTTGATTTACTATTATCATTTTCCTTTGTTTTAGGTTTTGTACTTGGTTTTGTTGAAAATTTACCTGAATCTGGTTTTGTAGTACTTTTTTTAGGTTTAGTTACATTATTGGAGGAACCTTTACTTGTTGAATCTTTATTTATATTACTAGTGTCTGATTTTGGCTTCGTTGTGAAACTGCCTGAATCTGGTTTTGTTGTACTTTGTTTTTTATTTGTTATACCTGACTTTGGTTTAGTTTTATCCTCAGATTTACTTTTTGTAGTATTTGATTTTGGTTTTGTTGTAAACCCTCCTGAATCAACTTTACTATTGCTTGTAGATTTAGGTTTTGTATAAGTAGCTTTTGGTTTACTAGAACTACTTGAACTTGATTTTGAACTAAAGCTACTCGATTTCGGCTTTGAGCTAAAACTACTTGACTTTGGCTTTGAGCTAAAGCTACTCGACCTTGACTTTGAGCTGGAACTACTTGAACTTCTAGAAGATTTCGCTAAAGCTACCTTATATTCTCCAGTATTTTTACTATTGTAATCAGAACTAGCATAAGCTTTGTCTACCGTAAATGTAAGTGCACATGTTATTGTAAATATGAATAAAGTAAAAAAAAGTATAATATTTTTTTTAATATTTTTCATTAAACATTTAACCCCATTTCTATAAACTTTTCATAAAGTCTATCTAAATTGCTAGAATCATCATCTTCAATTACAGAATCATAGCTTTCCTCCCCTTTAAATTTAAAATACTCTAATAACTGTTGATTGTCACTATCATTGATATCTACTAAATAAACATATCTACTTAAAGAATCATCTTCATGCTTTTCTATTAAATATCCTTTTACATCAAATTTAAATTCCTCATCTTCATTGTATAAGGTTACAGTATCACTTGATTTTGTAAATACAAACTGAGACTTATCACATTCATAAGTATATTCTAATTCCCTGCAATTTAGACATCTATTAAAACAGCACTCACTTACACAGTTTATGCATTTACATTTCATACATCTATCTAACTTTCCTATAGATTCCCTTTTATCTCTAGTTAAATAAGCTTGTATATCTGAATCTACATCTAATTTCTTTTTAAAAATTTTAGAAAATAACCCCTTATCTTCTCTTTTCTCTTCCTTTTCTAAATTATCTAGAAAATTAATATAATCGCTTAAATCATATACCTTTCTTATAAAAACTCTTTTATTAAGTTCTTTATCAGTTAATATTTGTTTTAAGTCATTTACTGCAAACATTAAATCAGTATACATCTTATCATACTTATTTTTTTCCTTTAAAATTTTTTCACTCATAATATACCTCCCTTTAGCTGTACTTATATAAATCATTTTAGTTAACACAAACAAGGTAGATAGCCTTTGACCATCTACCTAGGTAGCTTTTATATTTATTTATTCATTTCTCTTTTTATTCTCTCTAATTCATCTTCTACTTTAGACTCTACAACTGGAGAATCATTTATATATTCATCAAGCATATCATCTTCATTCTTAGGTTTCATATCCTCTAAAGCTTTTCCGTAACTTTCCTTTTCTTGAACTTTCTTTTCTAAGTCATCTAAGTTTATTCCATGATCATCGCTAAGACCTGATAATGTCTCATTTATTTCATTATTTATCTCGGCAACATCAAGTCTTGTTGCTAACTCTTGTTTTTTAGATTTCATTTTAGATATCTCAAGTTCTAATTCATCTATCTTAAACTTTATTTCTTGTATTTTCTTATCTTGAGCTTCTATTCTAGCCACAGTTTGATTTAATTTATCTTGTATTTCTAGTTTTTGTTTAACAAAACTTTGTGCTTTTTCATTATCTTCTTTTAATATAGCTGCTTTTGTAGCTTGTTCATACTTCTCTATTTTTTCTTCTAGAGATTTTTTCTCATTTCTTATATTATCTACTGATGCTATGAAAGTTGCACATTGCTTTTTAGCCTCTTGAAGTAATTTTTCTTTTTTATTTATAGATAATTCTAACATTTCAATAGGGTCTTCATGTTTTTCTATCGCTTTATTAGCTTTAGCTTCTACTACGTTTTTTAATCTTTTAAAAAATCCCATTTACATTCCATCTCCATTCATATAATTAAGGTTTAAATTAAATTCAATTTTATTGTAATAATTATTAATATATATGATAACATAAATCCTAGTATTTTCCACATTTATTTGAATTTGTTACTATTTTTTATCTTTTTCATTAACTAGTTTTAATAATTCCTCTATCTCTTTATCCTTTTCTCTTAATTTTTCTTCATATTCCTTTTTTGCATCTTCCATACTTTTACTCAATACATTTAT
Organism: Paraclostridium sordellii; assembly: GCF_000953675.1. NCBI lineage: Bacteria > Bacillati > Bacillota > Clostridia > Peptostreptococcales > Peptostreptococcaceae > Paraclostridium > Paraclostridium sordellii. The sequence goes on from NZ_LN679998.1 coordinate 2,313,678, forward strand.
CAATGATGCCATTTCATCTGAGCTCCCTGCTATTCTATTTAAGAGCATTAAATTTTGTGCTAGTACTTCTGGTATTTGTTTATGAGAGTACCTTAATTGGTGGTCTATCTCTCCATAACCCTCTTCAAAAATTGTTCTAACTTGTATTTCCGCTATCATTTTTTGAGTAGTTGGATAAGACTCTATTATATAATGAACAGATCTATATCCTGAAATTCTTGAACAAACTTCTATTCCAAGTTCTTCAAATTTTTTAGTATTATCTCCTTCTCTTACATTTGAAACAATTTCTAAAACATTCCACATTCTAGTTATAAAGCTGTGTATTTCTTCCCAGTCTTCTTTAAATATATGTATAACTCTTATTCCTAGTAAATCAGTAATTTCATTTTTATAATTTTCAACTGTAAAACTGAAGTTTTTTCCATATTTTTTTCGTCTATTTTCTACTTTTCTAATTATCTTTTCTATTAAATGATCCGGATCCTTTACTCTTGTTTTTACAGAATGAACTTTTGGATGATTTCTAAGAATTGTAGCTATTAATTCAGCTTGTGTCTCATAGCTTTTTCTATAAATCATAAAATCTTCATAAATTTCTTCTAAATCCTTCCAATCTATTCCAATTTCTATTAATTCTTTATCGCTAATTTTATACTTTTTTAAAAATTCCTCTTTTTTTAACATTGTATTTTCCTCACTTTGGATGTTAATTCATCTATTATTATATATCAAATTTATTATTTTTAAATATATTATATTTTTTTATAAATTCAAGCTTATCATTACCCAAACATATGTTTGATTTTTTTATCTAAATATGGTATTCTATAGTTATCTTATACTCAAAATTACATATATTTAAATTAATACGAGGAGGTTTGTATATGTATTCAAATTTATATTATAAACAAGTTGAGATTCTAAATTTCATAAAATATTCAACTAGTGAAAATGGATACTCTCCCTCTATCCGCGAAATTGCCAAGGGTGTTAATTTAAATTCATCATCAACAGTTTTTTGTCACTTAAAAAAACTTGAGAAATTAGGTTATATAAAAAGGAAACCTAAGCAACCTAGGTCTATAATAGTATTAGACTAAAAACTTAATATAAAAATAAAAGGAAGTTAATCAACTTCCTTTTATTTTTATATTAAGTTTTTAGTTTAAATTTGCAAATAGCTTTTTAAGACCTTATAATTATTAATAAGATTACTTACAGAAAGGAAGTGAAGTTTTATTGCCACTTATACAAAATAGTCTCAATATATTAGATAATGTTTTCCTAATACAAAGAATTGTGGATCCTAAAAATAAAAAAATTATAAATTTTAAAAATAATATGTTTTTTAGCGAAAATCATAAATGTTTTGATTTCTGGGAAAATGGCAAAGCTTGTTCTAACTGTATTTCTATGAGAGCATTAAATGAAAATTCATCTTTTTCCAAATTAGAACACTTAGATGATAAGTTATATATGATAATATCTGCTCCTATTAATATAAATAATGAAATATATGTCGCTGAACTTATTAAAGAAGTTACTAATGATACAATGTTTTCAATTTATAATGGAAAAACCATAGAAGAACTTAAAAGTGAAATACATAGACTAAACATGATTGCTATAACAGATGACCTTACAAATATTTTTAATAGAAGATATTTAAATGAACATCTTCCTGCAGCCTTAAAATGTTTATCCAACTCTGACTTCTCTCTTAGTATATTAATGGCCGATATAAATAAATTCAAACATATAAATGACACATATGGTCATCTTTGTGGTGATTATGTATTAAAAATAGTTGCTAATTTAATTAAGGTTTGTGTAAGTAATTTAAACGGCTGGACTTGTAGATATGGTGGTGACGAGTTCATTTCGGTTATTGAAAATATTTCAGAGTATGAATCTAATAAACTAATTGAACATATACAATCTACAATTGAAAATCATGACTTTATTTATGAAAATCAAAAGATACATGTATCTTGTAGTTTTGGAGTTACTCATTTAAATAATGATAAAGTTAATTTACATGATGCTCTATCATTAGTAGATCATAACTTATATGAATCTAAAAAAACAGAATAATTTTTACAGTAAATTAAGTGCTAGTTTCTATAATAAAATTTTATAAAAATTAGCACTTTTATAGTGGTATAATAAAATTTACTTTAAATGAATTTTCATTTATTATAAAATCTATAATCCCATCATATTTGCTTATTGTAATTTTTAAATTTTCTATACCAATTCCATGGTTTATCTTATCTTTTTTCAATGTTTTAAACTTCATATGTTTATCTACTTCAACTTTATTAATTTTAGAATTTTCAATAGAACATACTAGATTTCCATTTACGACTTTTGCATTTAAGTTTATATATTTATTTATTTCTCTATTTTGGATATTATTGCAAGCCTCAATTGCATTATCTAGTAAGTTATTAAAAATTATAGATAAATGTATATTTTTAATAATTATATCCTGGCCTATTGAAATATTATATGAAAAATTTATATTATCACTTTTACAGATTTCAATGGTATTCTTTATAATCGAATCAACTACTACATTCTCACATATACTGTTATACTCATATGACTCTATGTATTCATCTAGCCCATCGACAAATTTTTGAGCATCATCATAATGTTTATTTTTCATAAGCTTTTTTAATATTTCCTTATGCCATTTTATATCATGTGATATACGTCTTATACCCTTTATATAGTTGTTATAAATTTTGTAATGATTAACCTGATTATCTAACTGTTTTTCTATACACTCCAGATTATATTTCGTATATGAAAGCTCGGCTTTTACAAGTATATTCTCCATTATTAATTCACTTATAACTGCATACACAATTACATATACAAACAAATTAGTAGAATATTTTTCACTAAAAATCAATCGTATAAAATAAGAAATAAATATATTATCTATGCAATAGCTTATTGTTGCATAAATAGAATATCTATATTGCTTATTTAAGTATACATATTTATTTTTTATTCTATCTCGAATAAACTTGTATTCCATAAATATAAATATACTAATAGATATTAATGATATTATAATATCTAATTCAAAATTATTATTAGTAATATTTCTTTGACTATATATGAATACTATACCTTCTCTAAATATAATTTGATTTAATACATATGCTATTAAAGTTCCGTACAAAGAATATTTTAATATGGTAAATCCCATCAGTATAATATTACTTTTAATACGAAAGTAAAATATATATATACAAACTATTATTATAGAAATTGTAGTAGATATAGATATATACATCGATGTATTATGCATATTTATTAAATGAACTAAAAATGGAAGTATTATTATACTTAACATGGCAGCAATATCCTTGTACGTTAATTTAATACACATTAAGTTACTATAGTATATAAAAACTATAAAACCTATTATGCTTGCTATGTAAACAATAAAATTCTACCTCCTACTTCGGTAAGTTTAAATTGCAATATTATAGTCCATATATGTTCTTTTTAATTCTAAATATCTACTTCTACTTACTATTGCTTTTGGCAATATATCAAAAAATATTTCCCTTGAAACTATTTTTCTTATTTTTTTTATATTAACAATGTAGCTTCTATGACTCCTAAAAAAGCTCTCTCCTTTTAATTGAAGCTCAAGATCATCTAATTTCCCATAAAACTCTCTAGTTTTATATTCTCTGTTAATTTCATAATGCATAGTTATTATTCTATTATTTACTTCAAAAAAATAAATACTACTTAAATCAAAACTTATAACTTCTTTCTGGCTCTTTAAAACTATAGTTTTAAATTTTTTTTCTTCATAAATATTAGAAATTATTTCACTTATTTTTTCTTCATCTAAGTTTTTAATTAAATATCTATATACATTTAATCCATATCCCTGTATAGCGTATTGATTGTAATTAGTAAAAAAAACTATACAGACTTTTTTATCTATTTCCCTAATTTCTTTAGCTGTATTTATTCCATCCATATCATTCATGACAATATCCAAAATTATTAAGTCAAATTGTTTTTTTTCAATGTCTTCTAATAGATTTTCTCCTGACTCATATTCAAATATTTTACCGTCTATTTTTAAGTTTTTAAATGTTTTATATATATTTTTTTTAACTTTTATTCTATATAATTTTTCATCATCACAAATAGCTATTTTCAACTTTTTACCCCCTATATTAAATACTTTTAGTATATATCAGAAAATTCTACGCTAATAGGGTCAAATCCACTACATATCTGGCTAAAATCTAGATTACTACTTTCATTTATTTTTTCAAATGGAAGTTTAACAGTAAACTCGCTACCTTCTCCTAGCAAACTATCTACAGATATACTACCTCCATATATTTTAACCAAAGTGCTAGTTATATATAAACCTAAACCACTGCCTTCATTTAATTTAACTAATCTATCATCAACATAGCTTAATTTATCAAAAATACGTTTTGTATCCCTATTTGGAATTCCCACTCCATAATCCTTTACTTTTATTGTTATACTCTGATATTCGCAAATTAATAAAACTTCAATTCTCCCATTTTTTTTATTATATTTTATTGCATTAGATATTAAATTAAGAAGAATTTTTTCTATTATATTAGAATCAAATTTTCCTATATATTCTTCCTCATTTGTATCAAAAACTAAATCTATACCTTTACTTTTACAAAATTCAGATGCTTTCATACATATACGTTCTATAAAGCCTACTATGTTATTTTTAGTTAAATTACAAGTAACTTCATTTGCATCTAATTTTGTAACATATACTAAATTATTAGTTAATTTTAATAATCTAAGTCCATTTTTTCTTATTATATCATTTATATACTTTATTTTCTCTATATCTACACTTTCCATCGAATCTATATTATAACTTAATAATTGTAGGGAACTCATAATAGTATTTATAGGAGTTCCTAATTCATGAGATAAATTTGAGAAAAAATCAGTTCTTAATTTTTCAATCTCCTCATCTACATTTTTTTGGCTATCAATTTCTCTTACCACTCCAACTATTCCACAAACTTTATTTTGACTATCTACCATTGGAGTTTTTGTTATTTCCAAATTAATAATTTTATTATTGTCTAAACATATATCTCTTTGGTAGGCTAATTTTTTCTTGCAGCTTATAACTTCATTATCTTTAATTTCTAGTATATTAAAAGGTTTTATTAGCTCATATATTTCTTTGTCATTTTTCCCTATTATTTGATTTGGAACTAATCCTAAACATTTACAAAATTCTCTATTACAAAAAATATATCTACCATATAAATCTTTATAAAATACAGCATTTAAAGTTTCATTCTCCACTAAATACTCATCTTTTTTAATTATTTCCTCTAAGTTGCTATTCATAGTCCCCACTCCTTTAAATCATTTTACCCTGAGTAAATATAGTGTTTATCCCTTAACAATATTATACAAAATAAAAGGTTTATTTAGTCGTATTTCGTAGTGAATTGTCTTTTTTTAGTTGTAAATCAAACATTTAACAATATTCTGTATTTAAATATCGGCAATTACTCTTTATGATTTTAGCATATATTAACACTATATTTTTTTACAATTTCTTCCACATACTTTCCTATTATTTTATAAACTAGATAATTATGGCTATATATATTTAATAAAATAGGTGATTATCTAAAATTTAGACAATCACCTATTTTTTATATTTCATTAAATCTTTTACCACTTCTCCTATTATTTTTATACCCTTTTCCATATTTTCCATCGATACTCTTGAAATTCCTAATCTAAGTGTATTTCTTCCATTTTCTCCTATATAAAATATATCTCCAGGCATAAATATTACACCTTTTTCATAGCATCTTTCTAATACGATTCTCGAATCTAAATCTTTTAGTTTTATAAATATGTGTAATCCCCCTTCTCCTAGAATGTATTCATTTGGAATATATCTTTGTACACATTCATATGCAAAATTAAACTTATCACCATAAAATTTTCTTATTTTTTTTACATACTTATCAAATGCACCATTGCTTAGATAATCATATAAAATAGCTTGGTCTAAAAAAGAAACATGTATACTTTTACACCTTTTCACACTTTCTAATTTTTTTATAACATCTTTATCACATAATATCCATCCAATACGAATTCCTGGAAATAGTATTTTTGAAAAACTACCTATATAAATTACTCCATTATTTAAATTATCTAAAGATGCAATTGGGAATATATGAGAACTTGTGTATAACAATTCTTCATTAAATCCATCTTCAATTATAGCTATATTATTTTCTTTCATAATATTATAAAATTTATATCTATCTTCTGGACTCATAACTATTCCTGTTGGGTTATGATATGATGGCGTTATATATGCAAATTTTATTTTTATACTTTTATCTAATTTTATTTTATATAAATCTTCTTTAAATTTATTAAAATCTATACCGTTTTTGTTTATATCAATTCCTATAATATTTAGACCTAATGATTTAAAAATTTTAATAGCTGTATTGTGAGTTGGATTCTCACAAATTATATAATCTCCTTTTTCAGTAAATGAAGATAATATTATATCAAGACCTTCTGTAAATCCATTTGTTATTAATATATCTTTATTACTAGTATCTACACCTTTTATATTCATATAACTCAAAAGATAATCTATTAATGGTTTATATCCTTTTGCATAACCATAATTTAAAATTTTATGTCCTTCTAATGATATTCGATTTAAAAATGACTTTTTAACTTCATCTATATCAAATAGTTCTCCATCTGGAGATATGCTTTTAAAAGATATTAAATCTGATCTCCATGGAATTTCACTTTTTACAATATCCATTTTATTTGCAATTTTACTATATTCATTTTCTAGCAAATCAAAATTTATATTCCATGAGTTTTTAGATATTATATTTTTATGATTTACAAATGTACCCTTTCCTGAAACTGAGTAAATTATTCCCTCCGACTTAAGTTCTTCATAAGCAGAAATAATAGAGTTCCTACTTACATTTAAAAATTGACTCAGCTCTCTTGTCGAGGGGAGCTTGCTATTATTGGGTATCAAACCTTTATTTATCATAGCATCTATATAATTTTTAATTTGTATATATATAGGTTCATCCTCATTTAATTTTAAATCTGAAAATAACAAATTATCACCTCTTAAGAGTTTTATTTAAAATCTAAAATATATTTATTATAATACCAATTTTTTAATGTAATTTCCATTTTAAAAATAAGTGATTCTAAATATTTAAAATTAAAGTTATCTAAAATTAATATTAAAATTTTTTAATACTTTATATGGATAAACATAAATATAGAAAAAGCTAGTCCTTGACTAGCTTTTTCTATACTTACATTCACTGCAATTTAATAAACATTTATCTATTTGTTCTATGCAACTATTAAGAGCTACTTTACTACTATTTCTTATTTTTATAACTGGTATATTCTTTCTTTTAGCATCATTTATAGCCATCTCTGCCATACTATGAGAAATTGTAGAAGTAAATAATACTATTGCATCTGGATTTCCAATTCTTTTTTTTAATCCAGAAGGCATTTTTGTATATATCTTTGTATTATACCCTTTAGCCCTTAACATTTTCTTATAATCTTTTTCCATACATTCATGTCCGCCTAAAATTAATACACTCATATAATCACCTTTTACCCATACTATTTTATATAACCGCTTTTAATTCATTTTTTGTTTTTATTTCATTATTTAAATTTAGTTTTTGAAGTTTCTTGTAAATAAATATACATATACCAACAATTATTATAGACCCTAAAATTAAATTAATAACATTGCTAATTATAAATCCAGATGTTATTAATGTTCCTATTTGATATACATAAAAAGCTCCTACCCAAGCAATAAAAAATTGATACAAAAATGATATTAAAGTCATTTTACTTCCATATTCTTTTTGCATAGTCGCAAGTGCTGCTATACATGGTGTGTATAGTGCACTAAATACTAAAAATCCATATGCTGTTACTCCTGTGAACATTGTTGGTAATACTGTATTTAAATCTCCATAAAGTATTTTCATTGTAGCTACAACAATTTCTTTAGCTGAAAGCCCTGTTATTATTGATACTCCTGCTCTCCAATCTCCAAATCCAAGAGGAGCAAATAAAGGAGATACAATCTTGCCAATACTAGCTAAGAAACTTTCATTTATCTCAGATGTAAATCCACCAAAATTAAATGAAGATAATCCCCAAATAACAATAGACATAGCAAACATTATAGTGCAAACTCTAACTAAAAATCCTTTAGATTTATTCCATGTATTTTTAAGTAATTGACTTACAGTCGGCATAGAGTATTTAGGAAGTTCTATTATAAACGGTGCTGTAGAATAAGAATTTTGACTTTTAGTTATAAACATTGCAACACCTATAGCAACAACAATACCTATTAGATATAATGATGTTGTAACTAATGCTGCATTTTTAGGAAAGAATATAGCTACAAACATAGCGTATATTGGTAGTTTAGCTCCACATGTCATAAGTGGTGCTATAAGTGCAGTTATTTTTCTATCTTGTTCACTATCTAGAGTCCTAGTTGACATTATAGCTGGTGATGAACATCCCATTCCCATAACCATTGGTATAAAAGCTTTTCCTGATAATCCAACTTTTGTCATTATTTTATCCATTAAAAAGGCTATTCTTGCCATATACCCACTATCTTCAAGTAGTGTAATTCCTAAAAACAGAGCAAATATCAATGGAAAAAATGGTAATGCTCCTCCAAGTCCTCCTATAATTCCATCTACTATTAATGAATTAAACCAAGGACTAGAATTTGCTAAAAGTTCTCCTGCTGGTCCTTGTATATAATTTTCAATTGCTCCTACTGAAAATTCCTGTAATGGCCCTCCGACCCAATCAAAAGTAAATTTGAATAGTGTGTATAACAATCCTATAAATATCGGGTACGCTAATATTGGATTTAAAACTACAGAGTCAATTTTTTCACTTAGAGTTTCTTTGTTACTTTTATTTATGTTTGTACATTCTTTTAAAACTTTTTCTAATTCTTTATATGTAGCATCTTCATCATGTGGATAATCTTTGTATAAAAATAATGAATCTGAACTTTCTTTAATAATTTTTTCTAAAAGTTTTGAATCCACACCTTTTTTAGCAATCATAGGTACTACTTTTACACCTAGTGATTTTTCTAGTTTCTTAGCATCAACTTCAATACCTTTTTGCTTGGCTATATCAGTCATATTTAAAACTAATACTATAGGTTTTTTATACCTCATAAGCTGAGTTGTTAAGTATAAATTCCTAGATATATTAGACGCATCAACTATATTAACAATTACATCAATTTTTTCTTTATCTAAATAATTTTTAGATATTTTTTCTTCATTTGAAAATGTATCCATCGCATATATACCAGGTAGATCGACAATAGTTATACTTTCACCTAATTTGCCTTCTCTCTTTTCTATAGTTACTCCAGGCCAGTTACCTACCCTTTGTTTAAGGCCTGTAATTGCATTGAATATAGTTGTTTTCCCAACATTTGGATTTCCTAACAAAGCTACATTAATCATAATTGCACCCCTTGTATTACTTATTATTTTATTTTTATAGATTCTGCTTCTTTTTTTCTAATTGCTATGTCAAATCCTCTAAAATTTATTATAATAGGATCTCCAAGTGGAGCTATCTTCTTTATCTTTATAGTAGTTCCTTCAATACATCCTAAGGATAATAACCTTTTAGTAAAAGCGCTATTACCAAGTATATAATCTACAATTCCTTCACTTCCAACATTCATTTGTGTAATATCCATTAAAAATCTCCCCCTTTTCCCCATCTTTTGTTTCTATTCACCATTTGATATTGATTATCATTATATTTCAATATTATCATACTTGATAATTATTATCAACAATTAAAAGTATATTATTTTTTATTTTTTATAAAAAAATGAACTCTAATAATTAGAGTTCATTTTTAGTAATCAATTGTTTTAAACTTTATTTTAATTTTTAAATAATATTAATTTAAAGAATATTCTATTATTTTATCTATTAAATCACTAAATCCTAATCCATTAGCCTTTGCACTTCTTGGTATTAAACTAGTTTCAGTCATTCCTGGTAATGTATTAAGCTCTAATACATAAGGTATCCCGTCACTTATTATTACATCAACTCTTACATAGGCTTTACAGTTAAAAGCTTTCCAACATCCTTTAGATATATCATTTACTTTTTCTTGAAGTTCTTTATCTAAATATACAACTTCTTCTCTTGCTCCATTTTTATTATATTTTGACTCAAAATCAAAAAATTCTGAGTTTGCAACTATAGATATTGTAGGAAATACCTCTCCATTTAGTATAAATGATGTATATTCTCCACCTTTTATATATTTTTCTATCATTACACACTCATCAACTTCTAATCCTTTTTTAACAGCTTCATAAACATCTTCTTTTCTTTTTACTAAAAATGTAGCTACACTAGACCCACCACTATTTGGTTTTATAAATACAGGATATCCTATTTCCTCTATTTCGTCATAGTCTATTTCTTCTATATTTCTAACTACTGTCCATTTTGCTGTTGGTAAATTTGAATCTCTTAATATTTTTTTAGTCATATTTTTATCCATACATAATGCACTTGTTAATGGACTGCACCCAGAGTATGGAATTTCCATAGCTTCTAATATAGATTGTACACATCCATCTTCTCCAAATTTTCCATGAAGAGCTAAAAATGCAAAATCTATATCATCTGTTATTTTAGTAAATATATCTCTTTTACTATCTAAAACTATTTTTACAACATCATATTTATTTTTATCTATTCCATTAAAAACTGCTTCTCCAGATTTTAAAGATACTTCTCTCTCTGAGGATATTCCACCCATTATTATTGCAACTTTCATATATCTCACTCCTATTTATTTGATGTCATTATTATCTATTATTTATTATATAAATAGTATATGCTTTGTGAGTTATATATTAAAGTACCACATATAGTTTAGTTTTAATATTTTGTGGTTTATATATCGAAATCTTCCATGTCTTTTCTTAATTCAAATTCTTTTAATTGTCTATTTTTGTCAATATTTTCAACTAAGTTAGCTAAAGCATTGAGTACTGTGTAAAATATGTATCCACTAAATCCACTTAACACCCCATATAATAAAGCTATAGGTTGCCATTCATATCCTGCATACCCTCCAAAAGGATTCATTATAACTTGTTTTTGCATCGCTAGTATAATAGCAGAAATTACAGCTAGTACTAATACAATTTTTGATATAATATTTAAATGTTTTACTATTTTACATTTTTCATATTTAAATTCTCCTTGATCATAAAATACTGAATTTAATTTTAAATCTTCAACTATCTCTTCAGAATCATTTTTTTCTTCGCATACATTATCTTTTTCAATGTATTCATCTGGAGGTGTCATCAACTCATCTACTATTTCTTCTCTTTCTCTATCAGACTCTTCTAAAGTTTCTTTTATATCCTCTTCTATACTCTCTAGTTTTTTCTTTGTACTTTTTTCTAACTCTTTAGCTCTTTCTTCTAGCTCTTTTAAAGATTTTTTTGTTTTATCATTTTCATTTGTCATAACATAACCTCCTTAACATACTCTTATTATAATTAACATTTCCCTATTTTATATTATCAATTATATAACTTATATATTTATTTCTTACCCAAAAATAATTAGATTACTTATATATTTTAATTTTTTATACTTATATTATTTTTATTTGTACAAATATTGAATACAATCAGTTACCCTACAATATTAGCAGTTAATTTTTATAAAAAAAACCATGAAAAGTAATTAAACTATCCCATGGATTTGAATTTTATATCTAAATATATAGTCCTAACAATTTTTTAATAGTTCAACAAGTAACATAGATGTATTGACTAAACTATCTATCTTTATAAATTCATCTGTGCTATGAATATTCTCCATTCCAATTGAAATATTTACAGATGGTATTCCTTTCATATTATAAATATTGGTATCACTACCCCCACCACTTGATTTAAGCTTAAATTCATATCCTAAATTTTCGACACTTTTTTTAAATACTTCTATAACTTCATGGTCTTCACTTAATTCATAACCTTTAGTTTTTCCTCTATAAACATTATTTATGAATTCAGCTTTATATTTTTTACAAGTTTCTTCTAATGTATGGGCTGTTTTCTTTAGTAATCTTTCTAATTCATCTTCATATAGGCTCCTTGCTTCAAATGATATTTCTATCCTAGGCATAACTATATTAGTTGCAAATCCTCCATTTACAACACCTATATTGCATGTAGTATTTTCATTTACTCTTCCAAGTTTTAATTTATTTATCGCCTTTGCTAAGACTATAAATGAATTTACCCCTTTTTCAGGCTCTAATCCTGCATGTGATGATTTTCCTACTATAATATATTTTCCATTTGCTGCATATGGTGCTTTATTGTAACATATACCTGGATCTCCTCCTGCATCTAATATATAACCATAATCAAATTTCCCAAATTTAGATAAATCAATATTTTTAGCCCCATGAAGTCCACATTCTTCTGCAACACTAAATACAATAACTATTTCTGGGTGTTCTATCTTATTTTCTTTTAATATACTTATCAATTCTAATATAGATGCTATACCTGCTTTATCATCTGCTCCTAGTACTGAATCTCCATTTGTTTTAATTATATCGTCTTCTACTATAGGTGTTATTTTTTCACAAGGTTCTACTGTGTCCATATGTGCTGATATTAATAATCTTTTAGGTTTATTTCCTTTTAAAACTGCTACTACATTCCCCGCATTTCCTAAAATTTTTTCCCCGGTACTATCTTCATACACTTCTAATCCTAATTTTTTTAACTCTTTTATTAAATAGTTTGCCATATCTCTTTCCTTATAGCTAGGTGACGGTATCATAGCCATATCTATAAAGTGTTTTACTATTCTTTCCTTGTTAACCATATTATTCCCCTTATATACGTAATATTTTAAATTTTATTTATACATTATTATATCCTTTACATTAAAACCTTTCCATAAAAAAAGTAAGGTAAATTTACCTTACTTTTTATTTAGTCTGGAACTCAATAATATATAGTAATATTGATTTTTAAATTATACAGGAATATAATACAGATATAGCCTAAACTTTAAAAGGAGGAGTCTTTAGTGAAAAACGATGAAAGATTTACTTTAAAAAATATTCAAAGTTTTGGTTTTTCTGGAATAAAAATAATAGTTGATCAGGATACCGGAGTTAACTATTTAGTTTATTGTGTCGGTCAAGGTGTTGGTTTGACACCTTTATTAGATAGCAAAGGAAATGTAGTTATTTCTCCTGTAAATAAGTAGTTTAATATTATAAATTAATTTGTTGTGCTAGTTAAAAATCTTTTAATTAGCACAATGTATTAATTTAAATATTTTATATTTATTTCATATATGTATTAACTAGCTCATAACACCTTTCTTTTGTAAGTCGAGCTAATGTAGAATTATATACAACTCCAGATAAAGAACCATCTCCATTTTTTTCCGACTCTTTTTTGGCCTCTTTATCTCTATACTCTATCCATTCTAATTGTTTACGTTTTATAATCTCCATTTCTTTTGGATGTGTATTTTCTTTTATTTCACCATATATTTTATTTAGTTCATCATCCCATAATTTTAATGCAGTAGCTTCGCCTTCAATCATATCAGCATTATTTGAATAGTTTTGAGAAAATGAATTGATTTCATTTTGAATTTCTTCTAATTTTCCTATATACTTATATCTTTTATCTGCAAGTATACTGTGCTTATCTTTTAATTCACTTTTATGTTCAGAGCTTTTATCTAATATATCGTTTTTAGTTATAATATCTAATTCTTCCTTTAATTTACTAACTTGTTTTTTAACTACATCAGATTTACTATACATGCCATCTATTTCATCACATATTCTTTTAGCTTCTTCAATATGTCCTTCATCCTTTAATTTACTAGCTTGTATTAACTTTTGTGTTTGCTCTTGTAATGATTTAGCTTCCTTATCATTTGAGTTTTTTTCTAATGCTAAATCAAATAACCCTTCAGCTTTTTCATAATCATTATTTACAATTGCTATTTTACCATCTTCAATCATTTTTTCATATGAGGATGATTTATTTTCACATCCAGTAAATAGTAATAATCCACCTATTAAGGATATAAATATTGACCTTTTAAACATTTTTTCGCCCCCTCTATATGTTTTTTCTCCCATAAGTATAATAACACAGCCTCGTTATCCTGTATATTTTAAAATGAATTACTATATATAAAACCCAGTATATCTCTACTATTTTATATCTATTTAATAAGTTTATATAATAAATATATCTATATATTTATTATATTTTTTACAATTACATAATACTTTTTTTCATTTATGTTATAATATCCTATATAGAAAATAAACTTTTCTAACACACTCAATAATCATCGTTTGTTTTCTATAAATAAGGGCAAGTGAATTTTCCATGCATTCACTTGCCCTTATTCTTTGGTAAATTAAATATAAAGTATTTAAAACTATTATAGAGCCCATTCTCCATCTTTTATATATATTCTTTTTGTATTACAACTTCTATCCATAACAAGTAAACTATTATCTTCAATGTTGTTACTTAAAAGCATAAGGTCATTATCTCTGCAAAAATTTCTTGCAAGCTCAAGTGCATCTGATTCCATATTTAATTCTAATAATCTTCCCATTCTTTTTCTCTCCTTAAAACATAGTTAATTCTACTATAGTATATAATACCCTTTTTGAAAACTAAAAAATCACCAGATAGATCTATCTGGTGATTTCCTAAGTATTATATTTATGTTTTAATTGTATTCTAAGTCTAATTAATAAAATCTTCAACTAAGTTGTTATTTAATACATCTGCAAATCCATAAATTTTTTCATTATCATTTTTATCAAAATGTTCTTTAAATTCTAAAAGGTCTTTAAATTCTTTTGGTAAGCTTTGTCTTATTGAATCTATTTGATTTTCATCTTTATTTATAGTAAATACCCCTAATTTTTTAAATCTAAATTCCTCTATATTATTTTCTATAAATTTTCTTATTTCTTTAGAAACTTCTCCATTTACTAAGTTTATGCCTATTAATATATTTTCATATTTATCTAAATAAAAAGATGAATTATACTTAGTGTTTTTTACATCAACTTCTGAGTCTATCTTTTCTGCTAATGATACTGCCAAATTTTTCGTTATTCCATTATTGCTTCCATATGCTATTAAAGTACACATAATTATTACCTCCAATAATATATAGTATGTATTATTTATTCATTAAGTTCCTTATATGATATACTATATATTATTTTAATTGTTTATGCAACATTTTTATAAAATATATACACTATTTCATAATTTAAAAGACTTATGTGTTATACTTTTTTAAAAAAGAGGTTATTACTTAAGTAATAACCTCTTTTTAATTTCTATTTTTATAATAATATCATCTCAAATTATTAAAGTACTCATATAGTTCTTCTTCCTTTTTGAAAAGAGGAAGATTCATATTTTTATGTACTTTAACGAGCCAAGGAATATTTAGTCCTACTGCTTGTATAGTTTCGACTTCTTTAAATACATCAATACAATTTCCTTCTATAACTATACTTCCCTTACTAAGAACATATATATAATCACATATTTCATATATCAAGTCCATATCATGACTAGATATAACCACTTTGATACCTTCTTTACATAAATTTTTTAAAATTTTAACAATAGCTTTAGTGCTTTCTGGATCTAATCCTGCTGTTGGTTCATCTAATAGAACAACTTTATTATTCATAGCTATTACTGATGCAATAGCAACTCTTTTCTTTTGTCCATAACTTAAAAAATGCACAGGCTTATCTATTAAATCTATAGAATTAACCAACGTTAAAGCTTGTTTTACTCTTTCATTGATTTCACTTTCTTCTATCCCTAAATTTCTTAAAGAAAAAGCAACATCATCATATACCCTAGAATAAAATATTTGTTTATCTGGGTCTTGAAAAACTATACTTACTTCTTTTCTTAAATTATTCAAATCTTTCTTTTTATAAGTTAACTCTTTACCTTTATAAAAGACTTGTCCTTGTGTAGGTTTTAATATACCCATTAAGTTCATAAATAAAGTAGACTTCCCACTTCCATTAGCCCCAATGATTCCAATCATATTCCCATTTGAGAAATCTAAATTCATATTATTTAAAGCCTTATTTTGTTTTTCATACTTATATGTTAAATTACTTGTCTTGAACATGATTTTCTCCTATATATGAAATTTTCCATTATAAAGCTTAATATCTAATGTTATACTCATATCTTCATATTTTTTCATCATTCTAAAAAATAAAACCTTTATAAGTAATGCAGTTGAATTATATGAATTTTTTAAATTGATATATCCAAACTTTAACTGCTGAGATTTATATATATCTTTTACTTCTTCTAAAAATATAAATATAAACCTATATGTTAAGATCATTAGCTCTATTAATACATCTGGAAAATGTAATTTTTTAAATATAATTATCAATTGGTTAAATGGTGTTGTGAGTATTAAAAAATAAATAGATATAATACAACTAAGTGCTCTTAGTAATATATGCATAGTATTATCAATTGCAAATTTCGTAGTTCCTATATATAATCCTAATATTTTTATATTAAATACAAAATCTTTAGATTCAAATGATATATTAATCAAATTAAGTATAGTTCCTATTAATAAAAAATATATAGGTATCTTCAAGCATTTTATGTATAGCTTTATATCCACTTTTGCTAAAAAAACAATCAAAATAGTCAAAATTAATATTATTAATAAATGCAAGCTTATACTATTTGTAAGTATAGAAACTGTCATAGATATAAATGCTACTATAAATTTAAATATAGGGTTCACATCTTTTATAGAATTTGTATAAGCACATTTATCTATTTCTAGCATTTACTCTTTTTTCCTTTTTTAACACCTAAGTAATAACCTATGAACCCAGCTCCTATAGCAGCTTGAGTAGAAAATAGCAAACTTTCGATTTCTCCACTTGGTGGTTCGTATAAGCTACTAAACCATGGTTCATAATGTGGGCTTATTTCACTTATTAAACCTTCAGCTTCTCCATCAGCTCCACCATACTCTGCAGTAGCATTTAATATTAAAGGAGTTATTATAAGTATTACTGTTAAAATTAATAGTAGTAAATTTTTATTTCTAACTTTAGTTTTGGCTTTCGAATTTAAACTCATCTTCTTCCACTCCTTCATCATTTTGTGTTATTAGATTATATACTAGGTTAGTTAGTAAACCTTCAGCTATTGCTATTGGTATTTGAGTCATAAAGAATACTCCTAAGAACTTGATTAAAGACCCCATGATTCCACCTGCCGGATCTGGAAATGCTAGTGCTAACTGAGTAGCTGTTACAGTGTATGTAGCTAAATCACCTAATGCTGCTGCTAAAAATATACACACTCCCATATTCATATTTCTTTTTCTACAAAACTTAAATATTAAATATGATACTATAGGTCCAACTATTGCCATTGAAAAAGCATTAGCTCCTAGTGTTGTAAGCCCTCCATGAGCTAATAATATAGCTTGGAATAATAAAGCTATAGTTCCTATTACAGCCATAACTGCTGGGCCAAATAATATAGCTCCTAAACCTACTCCTGTAGGATGTGAACAGCTTCCTGTTAATGATGGTATTTTTAGAGCTGATAATACAAATACAAATGCTCCTGCTAAAGCTAATAATACCTTTTTTTTAGGATCTTTTTTCACTATGGTATTTATTGATTTTAATCCATATATAAAAAATGGAATAAATACGACGGTCCAAAATATTGACCATTTTACTGGTAAGTAACCTTCCATGATATGCATAGCACTTGAAGTCATAGGATTTAAAATTACTAATAGTACACCTGCTACTATTGATAGTGGTAAAAATTTCATGTTAATACCTCTCTTTTCAATTTATTAAATTTTTATCAATTTTTGTGATAAATTAATAAAAAGCTATTAGGTGTATATAGAAAAATTTATTTACATAAAAAAATCCTAATCGTTAGATTAGGGTTTTAATGACATATTAAATAATACTTACACTTGTACTAAGTCAAGATATTATTTTATCAATTATTTTCCTTCACCCCGAAGAAACTAACTTAATATATTATAGGCAGGTCTCCTGGCTTAACTTCACTTTACTCCTTTCCCTTCCCGTAATAATTATCACAGTGGTATTTGAAAGTTTCATCCGTTTTACAGTAGCGGGGGCTGCAGAGGAATTACACCTCTTTCCCTATTAATTTTATCTATAAAAACCTACAATATTTTTATTCAATTTATCACATGTATATATAATACTATAAATAGTTCTAAATTCCTCTATTATTTTTAAATTTTTATTTTAAATTTTTTATACGTCATAAATATGTTGATGAAAGTGTTCATGTTCACCTGTAAATCCATCATCATGCACATGGTCATGACCTACTCCATTTACATGATGGTGACTATGCATAAATGAAACTTGAAGTTTATTATTTATTGGATTTTTTCCTACATATGCATTTACTCCAAATATTTCTTTTAACATGTTTGCAGTTATAACTTCATCTATACATCCACAACATTTTATTTTTCCTTCTTTCATTACAATTAAATAATCACAATACATTGCTGCAATATTCATATCATGAATAGCTGCTAATGTGGTTATTTTTAGGCTTTTAACTAAATCCATAAGTTGTATTTGATAACCTATATCCAGGTGATTGGTTGGTTCATCTAGTATTAAAAAATCAGTATCTTGAACTAACGCTCTAGCAATTAAAGTTCTTTGCTTTTCTCCTCCTGATAATTTTGAAAAACTTCTATCGCTATAATTATCAAGTCCAACTCTTTTTAACATATTATTTACCATATCAATATCTTTTTTAGAATAATCTTCAAAAACAGATTTATAAGGATATCGTCCCATCTTTACAATTTGCTCAACTGTAAAATCAAATTGAGAATTTGTTTCTTGTGCAAGTACTGCAATTTCTTTTGCACAATCTTTATCTTTCATATCTGATAAATTTTTATTATCAAGTATAATCGATCCACTATTTGGTTTATATAACCTATATATATTTTTTAGTATAGTAGATTTTCCTGATCCATTAGGTCCTATAATTCCTACAAATGACCCTTTTGGTATTTCAAAAGATATATCTCTTAGAATTTCTTTTTTTTCTATACTAAAATTTAAATTTTTCACTTGTAATTTAAACATTAATCACGCCCTCCAAATGAATAATTTTTCTTAGAAATTAAATATAAGAAGAATGGGCCACCTATTAAAGATGTTATTATTCCTATTGGTATTTCTACTGGAGGGAATAATCCTCTTGCTAAAACATCTGAACATATTAAAAATATTGCACCTATAAAACTTGATAATACAATTAGTTTTTTATGATCACTTCCAGCTATAGTTCTACAAATATGAGGAACTACTAATCCTATAAAGCCTATAGCCCCTGTTATTGCAACTAATGTAGATGTTAAAAGAGTTGCAAGTATTAAAATGGTAGTTTTTATAAGTTTTACATTTATACCAAGTATAATGGCACTATCGTCTCCGAGTAATAGTATATCTAAAGACTTTGACATAAAAAAACTGATAATTATTACTATAGCTAAAACTATAAATGGAAGTAATAATACATCCCATTTTGCCCCTCCTAAACTTCCTACAGTCCAAAATAGTGCACTTTTAGCTTGATTTGAATTTTCTGCTGAATATATAAGTAAATTAGTTAATGCTGAAAATATTGTTGATATAGCCATTCCAGTAAGAACTAGTCTTGTTGTAGATGTAGTCTTTCCCATTTGTGTCCCAATTCCAAATACTAAAACTCCTGATAATATAGATCCTACAAACGCACCACTAGTTATGCTATTTATACCTATACTTGAAGCTCCTCCTAAAACAATAACTGCGACAGCTCCACAAGATGCTCCTGATGAAATTCCCAGTATATAAGGTTCTGCAATTGGATTTTTAGTTACACATTGCATCAAAACTCCACATATTGCAAGTCCTGCTCCACATATCGCCCCTAATATTACTCTTGGAAATCTTATTTCCCAGATTATATTTTGGGTCATAACTTCTCCTACACCATTAAATGCTATTCCATTTGTTAATTTATTTAAAATTACCTTATAAACTTCTCCTGGTTCTATATATGTACTTCCTACTGCTATCGCTCCAACTATCGTGCCTGCTAATATTATAATTAAAACTATAACCCAAAATAAGAAACCTTTCTTTTTAGAAAGGCTTCTTGAGTTTTCTTGATAAGCTTGCATTATTTATTATCTCCATAAAAATATCCATGCATTTCCTCTATAACCATAGGATTTCTTACTCCTGGAGATAAATCAGCTAGTTTAACTACATATATTTTATTATTTTTTATTGCAGAAACATCTTTAAGCGCTGGATGAGATTTTAAATAATCAATCTTTTCCTGAGCTGGTTGCCCTGCTAAGAAATCAGTAACTAATATAACATCTGGATTATTCTTCACTACACTTTCCCAAGAAACATTTATATATGGTTTTTTAGCATCCTTTCCAAATACATTGTTTCCTCCAGCTATTTCAATTAAATTATTAGCTAGTCCACTTCCAACTACCATAGCATCCTTTTCCCCAGAATCATAAACCATCATTTTAACTCTATCTTCTGGTTTTACATTTCCAACTTTATCTTGAACAACCTTTATATCACTTTTCATTTTGTCTATAACTTCCTTAGATTTATCTTGTACTCCAAATATTTTTCCCAATTGCGTAAAGTCTTCATACACTGTTTCAACTGTAGCATCTGGTGCATAAGATTTTGCCATAAAAGGAGCTACTCCTTTATCTATAAGTTCTTTTGGAGATCCAGTTGTTTGATCATTTATAGATGAATCCCATCCACTTACAAAATCAGCTCCTGTTGCTACAAATGCCTCTTTTGATATAGAATGTCCTTCTCCAACTTTTAAAACTGGTATTTTATCATATGCTTCTTTGAATTGTGGTAATATAGGATTATCTAAAAGAGCTGTTCCAACCATTTTATCACCTAGATCTAATGCTAGTAACATCTCTGTCATAAATTGAGATAATGTTACTGCTTTTTGCTTTGGAGCATTTACAGATACATTATAATCTTGAGCTCCATCTGAGTAAACGTATTCCACCTTCTCAAAATTACTAGATTCAACCTTCGTATCAGATGCTTTAGCTTCTTCTTTTTTATTGTTCGAACATCCTACAACACTAAGTGTAATCCCTGCTATAGCCATTAATGCTACAAACTTTTTTAAACTTTTACTTTTTATCATTTTATTTTCCCCCATATTTTTCCTATGTTTAGTTTACTATAACATTAAAAAAAATTAAAGCCATAAAGTTTTAATTAACAGCATATAAAATATACCTTATTTAAATTAAACCTTCATGGCTAATATTTTCATTTAATATTAATTTTTGGATTATTCATAAAAATGATTATGTTGATTATAGTATTTGTATATTGATATATAACATTCCTTGTATATGTAAATCTTAAATCATTTTAAAAATAAATTTTCATATCTAAATCAAGCTATTTCAATAACTATTCTTTGAACGATTTTATAGTATTATATTGCAAGAAAATAGTAAATACATTAAATAATTTTCAGAAAATTAAATTTATTTTATAATTATATATATTGTTCTATATATTTTTCTTTTTTTATAAAATTTTATTATTTACGACTTTTTCATAATATATATATTAAATTATAATTTATATTGTATTTTAAATTATATATTATCTTTTATTTTATAATTAATCATTTTATCGTATTCTTGATGTCCAAATACACTATTTAATATATAATCTTTATCATCTATACAATTCGATTTGTATAGATATCTTTTTGAATATGACTCCAAATCTTTATCACATTGTCTGGATCTACTCCAGGTATTTCCTAAATCATTAGACTCACATGTATATAAATAATTATATTCTCCCCACTGGATATAACTAGTATCTTTGTAGTTAATCAAATGTGGAAATAAACACATTATATCTGTTTTTATAGTTTCTGTATAAGTTTGATAAAAAGTATTACCTTTTAATTCTCCCTTTATATATCTACAGTGATACTTACCATCTGATTCTTCTGAAAAAACTATATTAAAACATCCAGCGTTATCCTTTATAACTGATAGATATATCTTAGTTTTTTTAGTATTTGTTATTTTAATTGGTTCACTCCATGTGTCTTTAGACTCTAATTTGGAAACGAATAATTCTTCGTAACCATTTATACATTTAAAGTAAAATAAAATAGGTATACTTCCTTCCCATAAGACTTCAAAGTTACTAATTATATTATAATAGCTAAAATCAATTTTATTTTTTATAACTAAATTATCCTCTTTATTTATATGAATTAATTCACACTTAAAAGGCTCATCTTTATTTATTAAGTAGTAAATAATATGAGTTTCTTTTTTCAGATATTTTATATATGGAAATTTTATGCATGAAATTTCATTATCGTATTTAAGAATTAATTCCTTATTAAGTATAATGCTTTCACTATTTTTTTCATCTATATATATGTTCCACAAAAATCCACTTTTATCATTTAAAATTCCGTAAATTTCATCATAATTATTTATATCTGCATAAAAATCTACAAATGAATAAATACCATCTATAATTTTTATACTATATCTGTCATTTAAATTCTTTTTTATTCTTTTTAAAACTATACCATCTATAAAACAAAATATATTTAAATCTTCATTAGAACTTTTAATAAGTATATCTGTATCATTAAAAATCATTGAATCCCCTCCCATTCAATATTATTGAACTTCGATTCATTTTAAATACTTTAATTTATTCATATTTTAGACAAAATTTACTTTTAGAAAGTAACATATCTATTATTAAATCATATAATCTATTAAAGAGAAAAACAAAGCCTTCTCTTTAATAAATTTATATGAAAGGATATGTAGCATGACTAAAAATAATACAGCTCAAACAAACAGTAATATCGATAATCTTACTTGTGATAGATTAAACTCTAATCAATATAGAGAAAGTCAAGAATGTAATTGTTATCCTGAAAGACCTAGCTATGATCATTGTCCAGAAAGACCTCAATACGGCCATTGTTATGAGAAACCTCAATATGATCATTGCCCTGAGAAACCTCAGTATGGTCATTGTCATGAAAAGCCTCAGTATGATCATTGCCCTGAGAAACCTCAATACAATCATTGTCATGAAAAACCTCAACATGATTATTGCCCTGAAAGACCTCAGTATGACCCATGTAAAGGTAATAAAAAACCAAATTGCTGTTGTTGTTCAGAAGCAAAATTTAATCAAAATGAATGTGGTAAACCTTGTAACCCTGTGAAATTTGAATGCCCAGATATAAACTGTGCTATATGTACACCTATATTGGCAGATAGAATATTTGATTTCAAATGTGTAAATCAACAAATACCTAGATCTATAGCACCTCAAGTATTTACTGTAGATCCTAGACCTATGGGATGTCCTCCATATACAGCTGGAGCTCCTGTATGTATAGAAAAAGTTACTGTAGTATACGATTGTTTAGGGTTCTCAAATGATTTATTACCTATAACTTTATGTAATACTAGCGGTTCACTTACAGGAACACCTCAACTATGTCCTTCAGGTGAAGCATCTGTATTCCATAATTATGAAGGAACAATATCTACAGGTTGTATTTGTCGTGAGAAAGGTTCAACTGCAACTTTAGTTCAAGGACCTTTGGATGCATCTATTTATAACTTCCAATATATAGTTGAAGGATTTATAGGTTGTGATCCTTTTACAGCTAGATTCCCAGTAACTCCATCAGATGCTCCTGATTTCTTAACAAATATAAACTTATTTAGCACTATTTGTTTACCTAATACTGATGATCCATTAACTTTAAGAGCTCAATTTGATCTTAAATTCGTAGTTAAATCTATAGTTCCAACAACACCTTTCAGCGGAGGAACTTTCAGTGCTAGAATATTTGATGAATTATTAATTAGTGAAAAACTATACCTTACAAAATCAGATGCACTAGTTGTATACTCAGCTCCTGCTGAATTTAAACATCACGAAAAATAATATTAATTACTAGTACAAATAATGATTTGTACTAGTAATATACTAAATTTAAATTATAGGTTCATTTTTTAATGAACCTATTTTTTATTTTTCCTTATATTTATCTATATTACTAATAGTAATAATCTATTCTAAATATTCATAAGTATAAATATAATTACTATTTATTATAGGAGGCTATATATGAGTGATAAATATCCTAACTCTACATCAATAACAAATGTGTTTAATACAGTTAAAAGTTTAGTTTGTAATACAGTAAATATACATAATTTTTTTGTACCAATGTTAGTTTTAACTGATGATGGAATAACAACTAAAATAATAATTTCAAAATCTGAAGAAGATAATTTTTCTATTAATGAAAATATACTTATTTATAAAAATAAAGCTATAAACATAAGTAGTATAGTAAAAATTAAAATACTAATAGATAAAATTCCTTCTAATAAATTTACTTTCTCTCTATTAAAAAGTCTAGAAAATCTAACTATATATAATGTAAACAGCCCTATTGATACTTTTTCTAACAAAAAATGTATCAATAGATTTAATGTTTTCTCTGATGATTGTTTTAATATAAGTTATAATATTCAAGATTATATATTAAAAAATATGAAAAATATAAAAGATATAAATTTTAATATGTCTACTAACTGTTTAGATAACAATATAACAGTTAATACCGTTCATGAAAACGTCTTAAACTCAAATACAAGTTTATATGCTACTGAAATGGAAACCTTAGAAAATATTGATTTAGATATAGACACACTAAACGTTGTAAGTTCCATAAAAGAATTTTGCGATGAAGTAATAACAGATATTAAAACTGAAGAAAAACTAGTTCTTACTAACAATGCTAGTGAAGTAGAGGTTTCAAAACCTATAGATACAGAAGACATAGATGTTTTAACTAAAATACATACAAAAAATTACTCTGTAGCTATAAATCCAAAACCTGTAAAGATATTAAATAAAGTCAACCAAAATCAAATAGAATCAGTTACTGACATAAACCCTTATTATTCAGAAAATACAATATCAAATATTGATATTCAAAGACAAATTATCCCCCCTAAAACTATAGAAGTATTAGATTTAGTTCCACTAAATCAATGTATTAGCAAATGCTCATTAGACGGTAAATTGCTTAGTTTAAGCCCTAATGGCGAAAATTGCATTGGTGTGTTTTTAGATGATGGTACATTCGAACCTCTAAAGTTAAGTTTTAAAACCTTTAATGTTATTCCTAAGGATACATTTAATTTAGTTGGAAACATATATAGAAATCAGTTGAAAAATTCAGTTACTCACTTAGATATAAGTAAAGATTGTTTATTGCAATCTTTAGATATAGGCTATGGTGGTAATGCTATAAAATATGATGATGAAAATATAGTTTCCATAAAAGATCTTATAAATACTTCTAAAACTACAATAAAAAATATAACTAATGATGTTGATACAACTTCTGTAGTTACTAAAAATAATCTTGAAAATATTAATAGTATAAAAAATATTAAACATGATACTATTAAATATATTAATGATATAAAAATGGATCCTGTCGTTAGGTCAATAAAAACTATAAAAAGTACTCATGATGTTATAGGTGATTTAAACTTTGATAAAAATATTTCTAGTGTAGTTCAATGTGTAGATATCGTTAATAATAATATTTCTAGCTGTTGCGAAAACACTGAAAAAATATGCGGTTCAGTAAACTTTGTTGGTAATGATATAATGATTGTAAACAATGAAAACTCAGATATATCAATTTATTCTATTCCAAAAATAAACTCTGTTACCCAATTTTAATATTTAATAAAAAAAGAACTAACTTTTAGTTAGTTCTTTTTTTATTAAATATTAAAGCTTAATCTATCTTAATCGTTTTGACATTTGTTCCATTGTTCTTCTAAAATTTAAAACCCCATATCCCATATCTACATTTGGATATGTATATATTGGTTGTTTGTCAGCACCAATCATTAAATATGTTTTCATAACTTCTGTAAACAACAAAGTTCTTCCAAATTTACTTTGATTTATAAGGTAATCTGATAAAACAGCTGTAACCCCACTAATTATTGAACTTCCAACACCTGTTCCTGTTGCCTTTACATAATCATTATTTTTATATGGTCCTATTATATCAACACTAGGCGCTACTATATCTGGCTTTATTGGATTTTGATTTAACGTTCCTCTTGATGATTCTATCCACATACTGTCAGTTCTATTGTTAAATCCTCCTACAGTTATTACATTTTCAGTGGTTGCAAATAATGTAGTTGTAGAAAATGAGTTAGAATTTATAAACCTGGTTTCATCATCTATCAAATCTTTATTTGGTAAAAATGCATCATATTCTCCTGTTACTATGAATTCCCCTTTAAGTCTAAGGGTCCATATTCCTGGTTTAACACCAGTTAATCTTATTATAGCTTCTTCAGTTCCCGACTTTAACCATGGATATCTATATATCATTTCATAATTAGTTCCTTCTATATTGAATCTACCGTTATAAATTGTTTCTCCTGGTGAGTATTGATTCATATAACTTAATTCCCCAGAAGGTGATATCATAGATACACTGATTTTATCAGGTCCAATATTGCTTACTGAAACATCTAAATTCTTTTGATTTCCAATTTGAATTAATATATCATTTATTTGATTCTCATTATATAGTCTTCCAGAGTAATGAATATCCGTATTTCCTTCATCTCCTGCCCCACTTACTATAATAATACCTGGACTAGTTAAAAAATTAAAAGAGTCTAAAAAATTAGTTAAAATTAAAGATTTACTTTTTTCGGCAAGAGTTAAGTTTATAATTATATCTTTATTATAAATCTTAGATATATCTTCAATATATTTAATCGCTGCTAATAAATCACTTAGTTCATAGCTAATTTTCCCTTCTTTATAAACACCTCTATATTCTCTTAATTTTACAACTACTAATTCACTATCTGTTGCAATTCCTATAAAATCTTTATTTAATCTCCCATTACCTGCTGCTATCCCAGCTGCTATAGTTCCACTTCCAATATTATCCTCAGATAAGCTCGGATCATTTTCTTTTATATATTTATTAATTTCTTCTCTTTTGAATTCACTTCCAATTTTTAATCCTTTAGGTGGAATTCCTTTATTGCTCATCTGATCCCATATGGATATTATTTTAGATGTATTGTCATCTTTGATAAAATCCGGATGCAAATAATTTATACCTGAGTCAATAATTGCTATTATTATATTCTTCCCTGATGGACTTATGTACGGATTTTTATCAATATAGTCAGCTCCTGAAACTACTCTTGGTCTATCTCCATTGTCAACTCCTTCTCCAATTTTAATAAGAGAACTAATTGGTATTGAAATTGACCAGTCATATATAGAATCTATTTGTTTAAATATTTCTTCATCAAAATTTTCATCAATATATATAGAAGCTATTTTTTCATTTAATATAATATAATTATCTAAACTATATTTTTTTAAATCTGCTTCTAATTCTTGTGTGTTACCGTTGTAAACTACTATATAAGATGTTTTCAAATTACAACCCTCCTATAGCTATTTTAATTGATCAAACATTCCTTTAATATCTAATAGTCCATATCCAGAATTTGTATTTGGATAATTTATCGATTCTGATCTTTTTGCTCCTGCTCTTAAATATGTTCTCATTTTTTGTACAACGGCTTTATTTTTATAGTTTTTATCTGATAATATATATTGAAAAAATACGGCCATAGCCCCTGTTACAAATGCTGAAGATACTCCACTTCCAGTTACAGTTGCATACTTACCTCCATTATAAGGAGCTATTATATTAACTCCAGGAGCTATTACATCTGGCTTTTCAATTCTTCCTGTGGCACCTACCGTTGGTCCTCTTGAGGAGTTTGCCCATAAACTCTTATTTACACTATCATAAGTTCCTACAGTTATTGTATCTTTGTATCCGCTAGGATATGTTAATGTTGTGTTGGGGTCTCCATTTCTAAATTTAGTTCCTGGTTTTAACAACAATTCATTTGGTAAATATATATTATATATTCCATTTGTTATAGACTCTCCTATTAGTTTAATTCTCCATATACCTTTTTTTACTGATGTAAGTTTTATCATTGTCTGTTGTTGACCTGAATAACTAGCTGGATAATTCGAAACTATTGAATAAAATGTATTTTCTAGATCAAACAAACCTTGTATATAATTTAAATTTGATACATATGAAATTTTACTTTGCTCCCCAGATGGAGACACTATTGCAATATTTATTATATCAGGTCTATTTACTAAAACGTCTATTTCAATCTCCTCTTCTTCTTCTATTTCTATATCTACATATTCAATATCACCTTTAAATGATAGATATCCCGAAGCGTGAGTTTTTCCACTGCCTTCATTTCCTGCACCTATTACTTCACAAACTCCATATTCATAAAATAAGTTATCTGTGATTATGAGTGTTCCAGTAACAACAGAACCATTGCTTCCTAATGAAACATTATTAACTATAGGTTTGTTTTCTTCTTTGGCCTTTTTATATGCATACCTCATTGCAGTGTGAAGGGTAGCTATGTTGTAATGTCCATCTATTTTTTTTAGTTTTATAACTATTAAATCTGATCCTTCTGCAACTCCTCCATATTCCTTATTTACATTACCTAAACCAGAACATATACCGCTTAATGCGGTTCCTATACCTTCTTCGTCTATAGATAATGTTTTATTATTTTCTTTAATAGCTTTATTTATATCTTCTCGCGTATATTCTGTGCCTATATTAAATCCACTAGGAGGATTCCCTTCTTTTGTTTGATCCCATAAATAGGCTATTTTAGATGTCCCATCTTGATATATAAAATCTGGATGTAAATAGTCAATTCCTGAATTTGCAATTCCAATAAAAACTCCTCTTCCATCTAAAGTTATATTTGGATTTTCTTTAAAAAAGTTTGCGCCTATTTCTTCTGTTGCTACATACCCATTTTCTATGCCTCTATTTAAATTAGTTAGTTGAACCATTTTTGTATATCTTTGAATTCTATATATAGATGTAATCCTATATAATTCTCCCATATCTTCTGTTCTAGATTTATTTATATATAATATCCCAAAGTTATCGGATAATTTATCAAACTTAAAAATATCTGCTAACTCTTTTATATCTTCTTCAAAACCATCTTTATAATCTATAATAAATATCGGAGAAAATTCACTTAAATTAATCGATTCATCTCTAAAACTTCTATTCTTCAAACTTTTTATAGAACTATTTATTCCAAATCGAATTAAAAAAGATATACTTGCATTTTCTATAAAATTATAATTTTTCATTTTATTAGTATAGATACTTATATTTTTTTTACTTCCTTTTAGAACATTAAACTTAATTGCCCATTTTCCACTTTCAATTATATCTTTTGATTGGAATTTAACTTTTATTATATCTGAATCCTCAAGATGTTTTACTTTTATAATATTAATATCTACTTTTGTATTTTCTAAAAAATATTCTTGTTTTTTATACCTAGGAATTATATTTTTAACTTCATATTCATTTGGGGTTTTTAAACTTAACTGAACATCTAGGTCCTTATCTTTTAATATGTTTATTTCACTATTACTCTCATCATTTTCTATATTTAAATTTATTATATTTTGGTTATGATCTAATTTTAAATTTTTTTCTATGTATATTTGATTTGAGTATTTTTCTAATTCATTTTTATAAAATTCATTTAACTTATAATTTTCTAAATTTAAGTCTATTAATGTAGGCACTTTATACTTATACGAATTATCTTTTATAAATTTTATAAAATCAATTAATTTAAAACCATCTACTTGATCCTCCTTTTTATGAAGTTCTAGTTTAAGAACTACATTATTTTTACTATTTATAATATATTCATCATAAAAACTATATTTTTTTAAATCTTTATATTCCCATTTATTGTGTCCTCTGAATAAAATTTGTTTTTTAAAATCTTCTATTTCACTATCATCAAAACTTTCTATTTTGTAATAAGATAATATAGTTTCTTTTAATTTTTCTATATTTTCATCTATTAGTATAACTTTATTTTTATATTTAAACATAGCCTTACAGTATATAATAATCACCACCTAACCAATCTCTCCACTAGTTTATTATATGTTTACCTCCTTGTATGGATGATAAGTTTAATTCATATAGGTTTTGAATTTTTATATTAAGGGTAAAAATTTTAAAGTATGGTTACATTTTAATTTATAGGAGGTGAAGATATGAAAAATATAATTTCTAAAACAATGATTTTCATAGGAATAATACCAACAGCAATAATATTTAAATTATTATTTGGTACTACAAATATGTTAGTTGGTATAACAGCTTTTATGGCTGCTACAAGCTTAATTCATAACGATTATACACCTACACCTATAAAAAATACTATTAGATTTATATCTATAGAACTATTTATAGGCGCTTGTGCTTTTATATCAACAATTTCTCCTTCACTTACTTTAGTATCAACATTTATTTCAATATTTTTTATAATTTACATATTTACATACGACACAAGTAAACCAATATATATGCCCTTTGCTTTGGCATACTTATTTATGGTTTATTTTCCAGCTAAACCTGGCGACATACCAGCTAGAATAGGTGCTTTAATTCTCTCTGGTATGCTTATTATGCTTGTGCAAATTATTGCTAATAAAAATAATTTTTGGACTAAATCAAAATCCACAATTACTAAAAATTTAAATTTATTAATAAATGAATTAGAAATATTAATAGATGGAGATAATTATGATTCTATAATAAAGAATTGTACTCAGATTAATAGAAGTTTAAAGTCATTGTCTAAAAGTTTATATTCTAGAAGAGAAAAAACATTTATAATATCAGATAAGACTCGACTTTATTTATGTATAACTCAAACCATAGAAGGTGCTAATATAATTTTAGAGCAAGCTTTAGATGATAAGGAAAATTTAAGTAAATGTGTAGATGTATTAAAAGATTTAAAGGTCCAATTTGAAGATATATTAAAACTTATTAATAACGAAAAAGATATGTCTGAGTTAAAAGAACAGTTAAATCATTTTATATATAGTGGAGATGAGAAGGGCTACAGTTACTATATATCCTATGAACTAAAACAAAATATGACCTTACTAAAAGATATTTTAACCGATTTAGAAAATGGTGGATTGTCTTTAAGTGATAAAAGATTTGATATATCAGATAAAATCAAAGAGATTGATGTTATTAAAAAACGTTTTAATAGAAATTCACTTAGATTTACATTCGCCTTTAGGGTTGCATTAGTAGTAAGTTTGGGTGCCTTTATAGTAAACTATTTTGATTTATATAAAGGTAAATGGATGGTTTTTACTTTAGCTTCTGTAATTCAGCCTTATATAGAGTCAAGTGAATCAAAAATGTTAGATAGAATAAAAGGTACTTTAATAGGTGTATTAATATTTGAATTGTTATTTCATTTAGTTCCAAATATAGAGTTTAAAATATTTATAGGTTTTGCTTGTGGATATATTAGTAACTATTTTAAAGATTACTCTAAGAGAATGACGTTCATGACAGTTTTCGCTTTAAGCATAGGCGCTACTAGTACAGACTTTAATATATTATCCTTTGATAGAATAAAGTTTATTTTATTAGGATGCTTTTTTGCATTTGTTGCTAATAGAACTATATTTCCATATAAAATCAAAGTTGTTACTAGAAACTTAATTGATAAATCAATTGATTTAAATAAAACTATTGAACATAACTTGGGAAGTTTATACTCTTCAAATTTAAGTTCATCGAATTTGAGAGAAGTAGTTTTAACCAATAACCTTACAAATGAGAAAATTAGTATAAACAATAATACTATTTGCTGTGATAAAATTAGTAATTTCTTGGTTAATGAAAGAGTCATTATGAGTAATTTAAGAGTTTTTAAAAATAGCATAAAAAATAATAGGGTAAAAAATTTGAATATACCAGAAGCATGCAAAGAAATACAACAATATATAACTGGAGATTTAAGTAAAAGTAAAGTGGTTGATGATTTCAATAAATTAAATGAAAGAGATGACAAACTAATATTTATGAATATATATGAAATTTTAAAAAGTATAAATGATGCTAAAAATATAGCTAATACTATAAGTACAGTATAGAAATTAAATAAGAGAGGTAAGCTCTCTTATTTAATTTCTATACTGTATATAATTGAATTTTTGAGTTTATGTGGTGTTCTTTTCATGCAATTATTACCTATAAGCTTTATACATTTATCATCTAATAAATTGCATATAGCCTCTCCATATGTAAGATTATTATCATACCTAATTTCATTGAATTCACATACATCAAGATTATATAAAGATGAAGATGTTTTTCCACATAAATGAATTACTATATCGTCAGTTTCATTTAAAATTCTTTTTATTATATTTAAAGTAGAATTAAGTACTACTTCCTTATATACTTTAGGCCCCACTATAGTTATATCTCCAACAGGATCACTATATGATATTATTTTAGCTCCACATCTATATCCTCTAATTGCATAATTAACTATATTATCTTCCAAAATCTTCATTACGTCTAAAATCACAGTATCTTTTTTCCTAACAGATTTATAAAAATATTTTAAATCTATTAAAAGAGACAATATAGTAATTGGTCCGCAAATATTTAAAGAAACTATTTCATCATTTTTTAAAATTTTAATTGATTCTAATACTTCTTTTATTCTTCCATTGTCAAAATCAATTTTATCTATTTTGGATAACTCATCTACATTATTATACGCATATTCTTTTACTCTAGGAGTATTTTTATCATCACCTAAGTTTATTAATCCTCCAAATGATTCAGCTTCTACAGTTGTACAAAACGGAACTTTACATATATTATCATTTTTATATATTTTCAATTTTTTAGATACTATTGATATATCTTTAGCCCTTGTATGTAAAACTGGAAATTTTAACTTTAAATTTTCAACGATATCTTTTGGAATATTTTCATTTTCATTTTGATTACACTTAAAATCTATTTTCATTTTAATAACTCCTATTTAAACATATTTAATAGTTCTTCTTTTTCTAAATTACTTCCAATTATGCATAGCTTAGGAGTTATATCTCTATTGGTACTTGCTATAGTATAATTTCCATTTATATAGTTAAATTCCAATATTCCTTCATCATTATTTACAAACCCTTTGCACCTTATAATTTTTCCTAATTTTTCATTGTTAAGACTACTTAATATATGTTCAAGACTTTCCACTGTATAAATTTTATTTGGGATTTTAGATATAGATTCAATATTTTTCATATCTTCACTAATATCTTTTTTTATTAAAGTTTTTATATCATCACTTATTTTACAATTTAATAAATCCAATTTTTCAAAAAAATTATCAAATGGAATCTTATCCCAATCTTTATTAATTATATTAGCTGTTTTATTTAAATTCTTTAATGATAACTCTACTTTATTTAATTCATCTTTACCTATTAACTGGGTTTTACTTATCATAAGAATTGATGCATTTTTTATTTGATCTTCAAAAAAATCACCAAAATTATCAATATAGTCAAAATAATTGAGCCCATCTACAATTGTAATTAAAGAATTAATACTCAAGGTATTTTTAAGTTTTGAATTTTCTATCATTGATATTATTTCACTAAGTAAACCTATACCTGTTGGCTCTATTAGTATTCTATCAGGATTAAACTTTTCTATAATATCTAAAAGTGTATCTCTAAAGTTCAATTTAATACTACAACATATACACCCATTTTGTAACTCTAATACATCAATGCCTGATTTGCTTATTAAATCTCCATCAATACCGATTTGGCCAAACTCATTTTCAATTATAACAACTTTCTCATTTTCTATAGATTCTAACATATGTTTAATTAAAGTTGTTTTTCCTGATCCTAAAAAACCTGATACAACATCTATTTTTATCATTTCATCACCTTTTTAAAATTTTAAACAGTCCGTAAACAATCTTTCATAATTTTCTTTTGTTGACAGTTCAAAATAATCAATATCTTTAGCTATATTATCTAAGTTTTCTCTAACATCTTTGGATAATAAACTCATTATCGCACCTGTTTTAGATGAATTTCCTATGTAAGTTATTTTGTCTTTCAATTCTTTTGGAATTATTCCAACTCCAATTAAACTATCTATACTTAGGTGTTTCCCAAATTGTCCAGCTATTATAACTTCATCTAAATCCTCTATATTTATATCTACTTGGCTTACAAGTGCATATATTCCAGAAAGAATGGCACCTTTAGCTAATTGTACTTGTCTTATATCTTCTTGTGTAATTGATATTTCTTTTGGCTTACTCATTAAAACAAATTTTCTTTTCTTATCTACATCTACTATGTAATTACTTAAATGGCTTAATTTTTCATCTTGTTTTATTGATTCGCTCTTGCATATTCTTCCTGTCTTTCCTATAAGTTTAGATTTTGCAAGCTCACTTATAGCATCAACAATTCCACTTCCACAAATACCTTTAGGGTCTGTATCTCCAATAACCTTAAAACTAATTTCATCAGAAATTTTTATATTTTCAATAGCTCCATCTCCAGCTCTCATTCCACAACTTATATTCATTCCTTCTAAAGCTGGTCCTGCTGCACATGAGCAAGAAACTAATTTTCCTTTTTTAGATAAAACCATCTCTCCATTAGTTCCAATATCTATAAACAGTATATTTTTGTCAGTATTTTTTAAATCACATACACATACTCCAGAAACAATATCAGCACCTATATAACTAGATACTCCAGGAAGTAAATAAACATTACCAAATTTAGATATATCTATACCTAGTTCTTTTGCACTTATATTTTTACTTGCTACAAAAGATGTTGCATAAGGTGATTTTCCAATAGATTCTGGATTTACATTTAAAAGTATATGCATCATTGTAGAGTTTGCAGCTATTGCTAATTCATATATATTACTAGTTTTAATATTTTCAGTTTCACATAATTTTTTTATCAGTTTATTTATACAATCTATAATCAATTTATGTAAAATTTCTAATCCATTTTCTTTACTTCTTATAAAATTTATACGAGATAGTACATCTAGTCCATACTCTTTCTGAGGGTTAATTTCACTTTCACACCTTAATTCTACTTGGCTATTAATATCTATTAAAGAACATACTACCGTTGTGGTTCCTATATCAACTGCTAAAGAATATAAGCTATCTTTAGTATCTCTACATTCTAATCCTATAAGTTTTTCATTTAAACAAATTACAGTAAAATTTTCTTCTTTAAATAATTTAGGTAATTGCTTTAATGTTTCATAGTTAAATTGAATGTCTTGTCCTAATATATCTTTAATTATAGTTTCATAAGACTTATTATTTTGTAAAGTAGGTTGTACTATATTGTATAAATTTTTAGTAAGCACAGGTTTTTTTATAAATTCAGGCATATATCCATCTGCCAATATTTTATGATTAGTGTTTTTGTCTTTTAATAGTTTTATATTTAAATTACCTTTTGGATAAACTAAACACCCTAGTCTAATATTATTATCCATTTCTTCTTGGCTTAAAAATTTAAGTTCTTCATTAGTTAGTTCGTTTATAGTCCCATTTACAATTTGTACCTTACACTTACCGCATAATCCTTTTCCCCCACAAGGACTTTCCATTCCTAAATCATTATTTTGTATTATTTCTAAAAGATTACTTCCTAATTCAAACTCATAGGATCCACCGTCTACATATAAAAAATTCATACAATCCCTCTTTATCTACTATAGTTTTCTACGCATTTTTTTAAAACTTGTATATTATCAAGTTTAGTCCTAACCCCTATCCCACAAGCAGGAGACAATATATCAACTCCACTATTTAAGCAAGATTCACATATATTTTCCAAACTACTTTTTTCACTATTTTCAAGAGCAAATGTGCTTACATTTCCCATTATAACCTTGTTGTATACATTTGCTTTTACTTGACTTACACTAGTTATAGAGTCAAAACTTATAGCATCACTATGTAATGAGTTTAGCTCTTTATAAATACTTTTTAACCTTCCACATATATGTATTATAGTCCCACCTTTTGCATAACTTTTTAGCTGATCTATTATTTTATTTAAATATGGTATAGCAAACTCATTAAAATTCTTAGCACCTAAAATTTCTCCTGTTCCACTAGGATCAGATATTGTTAGTATATCTGCTCCAGCTTCTAATTGAGCTTTCCCAAATATTATAAGATTATTAGTTACAAAATCCATAAACTCATGAACTTTTTCAGGTTTTTTCCTAATTTCTTTATAATAAATCATAGGCTCCATTAAAGATGATGCTAAGCTAACAGGTCCTGTTAAATTAGCTATTATTGGAACTTTTAAATCTCTATTTTTTAATATTTTTATAGCATCTAAAACAACTTTGGCTCTGCCTTTATTTACATCTATATTTTTTAAAGTCTTATATTCTTCACTTGATGTTATAGGATATTCAGTTACTCTAGGTTCTGTATTTTTTGTTCCCATATAAACTTTCGCACCCATAGATTCTGCTTCAACAGTCATACAAAATGGTACTCCTAAATTTTCAAATGCATTATTTTTATACATTCCATAAGTTAAATCTGCCATCATAGATGGATTTGTATGTGCCTTAGGCCAAGATACATCTTCAATATCCATAACATCTTCTATTATCATATTCATCATCCCACCTGGACATATACATGGAACTCTATCTACTTCTTCCCCTTTTAAGACTTTATAAAGTCTTTCTTTTGGATTCATTTTATACCACCTCTTTGTGTACCCCTCTTTTTTTATCAACTAAATCTTTTGCTAATTTAACTGCTTTTGATGCTTCATGTGCATATCCATCTGCCCCAATTTTATCAGCAAAGCTTTGAGATATAGGTCCTCCACCTACCATCACAACTACATCGTCTCTCATATTTTTTTCTTTCAATAAATCTATTACTACTTGCATATTATCCATTGTAGTTGTCATTAAAGTAGACATTCCTACAACATCAGCATTAATTTCCTTTGCTTTTTGTATAAATGACATAGGTGCTACATCTCTTCCTAAATCAAAAACTTCAAATCCAGCAGTCTCTAGCATTATCTTAAATAGATTTTTCCCTATATCATGTGTGTCCCCTTCAACAACCCCAACTACAGCTCTATAATGTTCTCCAGTTTGGTGTTTTGGTAAATGAGGCTTTAAAACATCTATTCCTCCATACATAGCATCTGAACATAATAATAATTCAGGTATATAATATTCTTCCTCTTCATATAATCTTCCAGCCTCTTCCATTCCTAAAGCAAGACCTTTTGATATACCTTCATAAGCTTCAAAATCATTTTCAATATATTCTTTAGCAACATCTATAACTTCTTCATCTTCCATTTCTAAAACACAATCTGCTAATTTTTTTAATAAAATTTCTTTTGAATTATCCATAATTTACTCCTCCTATAAATTATCTATATTAATTGGATAAGCCCCATATATTCTAGCCGCATCCATTAATGCTTTAATATTCTCAGGATTTGTTCCTATAGGAACATCACAACCTGTGCTTAGTATAAATCCACATTTACTATCATGTGCTTTTCTTATACATTCTTTAGCTTCTTTATATATGTCTTCTATAATACCTCTCATTATAGTATCTACTGGATCTACATTTCCAATCAAGCAAACCTTATCCCCGTAAGCTTCTTTAAGTTCTCCTATATCATCTATATTATCTAGACTCAAATTAGCTATTCCTGTGTCTACCATATGTCCCCATATTTTCTTTGTTCTACCACATATATGTAGTGTAGTTCCTCCTCCAGTTCTCTCTATTATTCTATCCATACATTTTTTTAAGTAAGGCTTTGCAAATTCTACAAATTTTTTCTCGCTTATCATAGTCGACGATGCAATTGGTTCTGCTAAACTTGGAGCAAGTCCAATATCACATGCTGCGTCTATATAATTTATAACACTTTGAGTTGATATTTCTAATAATTGATGTGCCATATCTTTGTTTTTAGTTAAATCCCTTAAAAATTTATCTGTTCCTCTTAAAAAGCATGCTGTAGTGAACGGACCTCCTACAGATGTCCCTACTCCAACTTCTGCTATTAACTTATCCTGAGCAATTTTAAGTGCTTCTAGAAAATAATGTATTCTACCATCTTTATAAGGATCTATAGGTCTTAATTTCCCAATTTCACTATAATCATTTATAGCTGGTTTATTTATATACGGTGTGTTGTTTGTTGGAAATATAACTTCACTTCCCATAGCTTCTGGTATACCTTGTAATCCTGGTCCAAAACCTATACTATCAGGTCTAAATAGCTTAAAACTTCCAACAGCTACATCTACAAGTGCATCTACCGAATGGTTATATTCATGTATTGTATGCCCAAATATAGGAGAAACACTTTCTGCCAAAAACGGTGAACATAAAATTCTATCCATAGGCTCTCCTTTAGCAAAAGCTTCCATTCTCTCCTTAGGAGTCATCTGATCTTTATTTATTTTATACTCCATAAATCCACCTCTTCACTTATTAAATATTACATAATCATCTTACAATATATATGTTTTTTCTACAAATTGATAATATCGATATCATTAATTAATGATATCGATATTATCAATAATTAATTTTTATATTATTTATATTTGCTTTTAAATCAAACATAAAAAAACACCGTGAAATTTTTTCACAGTGTTTTATTTATTTAAAAAATATTTTAAATTTATTATCATATTAAGTTTTAAACTGTGTTTATCTAGATTTATATTCTCTAGATTTACACCTTTAAAATTTGTTTTATCTATAATTACACTTCCATCATTAAACTTTACTAAAATATTACTCTCTTTAGAAAACCAATCTTTTATAAAACTGTTTACAGATAAATCAACTATCCAATCATATAACTTCAAATCCAAAAGCTTAACATTCTTTATATTTAATACTAAATCTTTATTTTTATTTAAAGTTGGAAGCACTTCAACTTCTACAGGAACATTTATATTTTTAGTTAACCTATAATCTACCTTAGCTTTTATTTTTCCATCTTCTATATTTATATTTAAATTTGTAATTTTATCATTTTTAGTTTCTATTAAAAAATAATTTACACCTTGTACAATTGATTTTTCTGGAACTAAGAACTCTCCTTTTATTCCAACTGGATTATCTATTAATTTAGTGTTTATAGCTTCTATGCCCGAAATAGATTTTAAAAATTGTATACTTTTCGAATCTGACTTTATATCTTCTTCTACATTAGGTTTCTTTTCATAATTAATTGATTTAGGTTCTGTTTTACTTAAAAACATACCTATAAACGTAATTATAATAAATATCATGATTATTAAACTTATC
Organism: Paraclostridium sordellii; assembly: GCF_000953675.1. NCBI lineage: Bacteria > Bacillati > Bacillota > Clostridia > Peptostreptococcales > Peptostreptococcaceae > Paraclostridium > Paraclostridium sordellii. Next base: position 2,353,508 of record NZ_LN679998.1, read on the forward strand.
CATAATTTCTTTTTTCTCATATACAGCCTCCCTCATTCAAAGTTAGGTTTAACTTATTAGTTATTTATATATCCAAATTTTAATCATACAAATCAATCTAAATTAATAAAACAAAAACTGTATCTAAATTGTTATACTAATTCTAGTATAAACTTATTTAGATACAGTTTTTAATTTATTTCTTAATTATGTTTTCTTGAAGGTAATATTTCAATCCAATAATTGTCAGGGTCTGATATAAAGTATATCCCCATATCTTTATTTTCGTAACATATACAACCCATATCTTTATGTAGTTTGTAAGCAGCATCAAAATCATCAACTCTTAGGGCTAGATGGAATTCATTATCTCCTAAATTGTATGGCTTATCCCAATCTCTTATCCATGTTAACTCTAATGTATGATTAGTTTGTCCATCTCCTAAATAAGAAAGTATAAAACTCCCATCTTGTGATTCATATCTTCTTACTTCTTTTAACCCTAAAGCTTTATCATAAAATTCTAAGCTTTTTTCTAAATCTAAAACATTAAAATTATTATGGCAAAATGTAAATTTCATATTAATCACTCCAAATTATCTAAATTTTATTTTTATTAATAATACTAATATTAATTTATATTAATAGTATAATCAAGTACTTACTAAAAAGTAAGTACTTGATTATACTAACTAGTCTAAAATATATAATATACTTTTTAAAAACAAATTATTTTGATTTTAAATATAATTACCTCATTTCTATTTTTAAATTTTATTTAATAAATGGCTCTATATGAATAATAACTTGTGTATTTTCATTTATATGTTTTTTAATTATATTTGCTATACTATGTTCTAATTTATGAGCTTCATATACTGTAGTACTAGGTTCTACCATAATATGCATATCTATATAAATATTATTTTCACTACCTCTACTTCTTATATTATGGATATCTTTTATTTCATCTATATTCTTTAAAATTTCTGTAATATTTTCTTCTTCTAAAACTGCTGTGTCTACTAATACATCAATAGCTGATTTAAATATTTCATAAGCAGAATGGAATATGCATATTGATACTCCAATGGATATTACTGGGTCTATTATTATAGGTAATCCCAATTTAATTCCTATTAATCCCATTATAACACCTATAGAAACAAATATATCGCTTCTTGTGTGTAATGAGTCAGAAATAAGAATATAACTATTTAAATTTTTTCCTTTTTTGTATTCATAAATTGAAACAAATATATTTATTATTAATGTAATAATAAGAATTATTATATTTTCCTTACTTATTATTAATACTTCTGGATTTAAAAATTTATTTTTAGCCTCTATTATTATTTTACATCCCATAAATAAAAGCATTGCTCCTATAAATAACCCTGTGAGTATTTCAAATTTATAATGTCCATACGGATGCTTTTTATCACTTGGTTTAGATGCTAAATTTATTCCTATTAGCCCTACAAGATTAGATGAAGCATCTGAAATTGAATGAAATCCATCAGCTGTAATACTAGCACTTTTAGTAATAAATCCAATTAGAACTTTTGATATAGAAACCACTAAATTTGCAAATAATATAATCCATAAAACAAGTTTTACATCTCTATAATTTTTATTTATCATATTATCCTCCATTAAACCTGTCAAAATAAAAATCCATGGAAAAGTATTTACCTATCCCATGGATTTAACCACTGCTGTAAAAGCCCAGTACATATAGTACCTGATAATTTTATATAAAATTAAGCTTATACTATTTTATATTCAAATTTATATTAAAGGTTCCTATATTTATATTAAATTATCTTTTTTTAACAAATTAAATAATGTCGGTTCTAAGTTAAATTCTTTCATAATATTATCAACTTCCATTAGTGAGCTTTCTTTCTTTTCTCTACTTATTTTACTCTTTGATGCTCTTATTAAGATATTTTTAGGAGAGTGTGCTATGTCTATAAATTCTAACAATTGAGTTTTATATCCTATAGCCTCTAATAAATTTCCTCTTACAGCATCTGTCATAAGAGCTGCTACTCTTTCTTTTATTATTCCATATCTTGTTAATATAGAAAGATCTTCACTCTTCATTTGTGAGTTAAATTCATGTTGACAACAAGGTACAGAAAATATCATTTTAGCATTCCACTTAATTGCATTATATAAAGCATAGTCTGTAGCAGTATCACAAGCATGTAAAGTTATAACCATATCTACATTATCAGTATATTTGTACCCATTTATATCGCCTAGTTCAAAGTGTAAATTTTTATAATTATACTTTTTAGCTATCTCATTACATTTTTTTATTACATCCGCTTTTAAATCTAAACCTATCATTTTTACATTTATTTTTTTAATTTCAACAAAATAATAGTATAGTACAAATGTTAAGTATGACTTTCCACATCCAAAGTCTAAAATGGTAAGTTCTTTATCATTATTTTTCTTTATTTCATCATCTATTATTTCAATAAATCTATTTATTTGTTTATATTTATCATATTTTGAATTAACAACTTTTCCATCTTTAGTGAATACCCCTAAATCTATTAAAGGTTGTATTATCATACCTTCTTTTAGAATATAATTTTTTTCTCTATTATGACTCTTATTTACTAATTTAGAGTTATCGCTTTTTTTTCTACCTAGAAATACTTTTCCTTTTTTTGATATCTTTAAATCATATGTGTATTCTTGAGACCAAGCTCCCACTTGTTTATACTTGCCATCTATAAATTCTAACATTTTTTCATTTAACATATCTTTTTCTATATTCTCATGAAATACCTGTTTATCTGTATACTTTTCTACTTGATAATACTCTGTATTATTTTTTTCTTTTAACTCAATATTGATTTTATTATATTCAATATCTTTATTTAGTTTATTACTTATAACTACTTTTATTATATTGTCATCTGTTATTTCATAAATACTATTCTTTAGTTCTTCCATATGTCACACCTTATCATTTTCTATTTATTTTAAATATCAATTATTATTATATATTACAATTTGTTTAAATCAAACTATTTTATAATTTATCTTTTGCAAACATTATATTTTTTATTTAAAATAAATAGAGTATCAAAATTAAATTTGATACTCTATTTTTATAATAAGTACTTTTAGTATTCTAATTTTTATTTTTTCTTTCTATTGTTAAGATTTACAGCTAATCCTATTGTTGATACTGCAAATAACCCTATATATGGTAATATACTACTATCTGAGGTTATTGGATTTCCATAGTTGCCTTTAGTTGTCTGAACTTTATTATTATCTGTTTTTTCACTACTTATATTTTCAGTAACTTCATTATTTTTTGTATTATTATCAAGTTCTGATCTATTTTCATTACTAGGTTCAATTTGTTTGTTATTAGAATCTTCAGGCTTAACTGTCACATTTTCCTCTAAAGTAGGATCTTTTATTGGATCCTTAATAGGTACAATCTTATCATTTGTTGCTGTTTTACTTATTACTTGATTGTTGTCCTTTATTTCAAATGGATACATCTTGTTATCTATTGTGTATCCTTCTGGTGCTTTTGTTTCTTTATAGTAGTAGTTTCCATATTCTAAGTTTTCAAATACTACTTTACCTTCTTTGTCTGTCACACCTTTTTTAATTTCTTTCTTGTTACTATCAAATATTGTAAACTCTGTATTTGCTAATACTTTCTTACTATCTTTTGAATCTTTCTTTGTTATTTCTATCTTTCCTATTATCTTATCATCTGTTGCTGTTTTATTTATTACTTGATTGTTATCTTTTATTTCAAATGGATACATCTTGTTATCTATTGTGTATCCTTCTGGTGCTTTTGTTTCTTTATAGTAGTAGTTTCCGTATTCTAAGTTTTCAAATACTACTTTACCCTCTTTATCTGTCACACCTTTTTTAATTTCTTTCTTGTTACTATCAAATATTGTAAACTCTGTATTTTCTAATACTTTCTTACTATCTTTTGAATCTTTCTTTGTTATCTCTATCTTTCCTATTATCTTATCATCTGTTGCTGTTTTACTTATTACTTGATTGTTGTCCTTTATTTCAAATGGATATATCTTGTTATCTATTGTGTATCCTTCTGGTGCTTTTGTTTCTTTATAGTAGTAGTTTCCATATTCTAAGTTTTCAAATACTACCCTACCTTCTTTATCTGTCACACCTTTTTTAATTTCTTTCTTATTACTATCAAATATTGTAAACTCTGTATTTGCTAGTACTTTCTTACTATCTTTTGAATCTTTCTTTGTTATTTCTATCTTTCCTATTATCTTATCATCTGTTGCTGTTTTACTTATTACTTGATTGTTATCCTTTATTTCAAATGGATACATCTTGTTATCTATTGTGTATCCTTCTGGTGCTTTTGTTTCTTTATAGTAATAGTTTCCATATTCTAAGTTTTCAAATACTACTTTACCTTCTTTGTCTGTCACACCTTTTTTAATTTCTTTCTTATTACTATCAAATATTGTAAACTCT